>DATBGA010000001.1:0-47261 GCA_036558225.1 Candidatus Methylomirabilota bacterium
AGCACGAAGTTCTCGTGCCACGCGTAGAGGAGCCCGAACGTCAGCCGGTTGTGATGGAACTTCCGGTGGATCGGGTCGCGCGCCATGTAGTCGAGGACGTCGTGCATCCAGCCCATGTTCCACTTGAACCCGAACCCGAGCCCGCCGACGTACGTCGGGCGCGAGACCATCGGCCAGGCCGTCGACTCCTCGGCGATGGTCATCACGCCCGGGTGGTACCGGTAGACGACCTCGTTGAACCGCCGGATGAAGTCGATCGCCTCCAGGTTCTCGTTGCCCCCGTGGCGATTCGGCAGCCACTCCCCCGGCTTCTTCGAGTAGTCCAGGTAGAGCATCGAGGCGACCGCGTCCACCCGGAGGCCGTCCACGTGGTAGCGCCCGAGCCAGTAGAGCGCGTTGCCGATCAGGTAGTTCGCGACCTCGTGGCGGCCGTAGTTGAAGACCAGCGTGCCCCAGTCCGCCTGCTCCCGCCGGCGCGGATCCGCGTGCTCGTAGAGGTGGGTGCCGTCGAAGTAGACGAGGCCGTGCGGGTCGCGTGGGAAGTGGGCCGGGACCCAGTCGAGGATGACGCCGATCTCCCGGCGGTGCAGCGCGTCCACGAAGGTCATGAACTCTTTCACCGTCCCGTAGCGCCGGGTCGGCGCGAAGGCGCCGATCTGCTGATAGCCCCACGACCCGTAGAAGGGGTGCTCGCCCATCGGCAGGAGCTCGACGTGGGTGTAGCCCAGGTCGCGGGCGTAGTCGCCGAGCGCCTCGCCGAGCTCCCGGTAGGTGAGGAAGCGGTTCCCCTCCTCGGGGACGCGCCGCCACGAGCCCAGGTGGACCTCGTAGATCGCGATGGGGGCGTCCAGCGCATTCCGCCGCGCCCGTCCGGCCGCCCACGCCGCGTCGTCCCAGACGTGCCCGTCCAGCGAGGCCACGACCGAGGCGGTGCGTGGCTCCTCGGCCTCGAACTCGAAGGCGAAGGGGTCCGCCTTCAGGGCGAGCAGGGCCCCGTCCTGTCCCAGGATCTCGAACTTGTACCGGCTTCCCTCGCCGAGCGCGGGGACGAAGAGCTCCCAGATGCCGGCGCCCGGATGGCGCCGCATCGGATGGCGGCGGCCGTCCCAGCCGTTGAAGTCGCCCACGACGCTCACGCGGCGGGCGTTCGGCGCCCACACCGCGAACACCACCCCGGCCACCCCGTCGAGGACGGCGGGGTGCGCGCCGAGCTTCTCGTAGGCCTGGTAGTGCGTGCCCTCGCCGAGGAGGAGGCGGTCGAAGTCCGACAGGGTCGACGGGAACCGGTAGGGGTCCTCGATCTCCCGGACACTCCCGGGGGCGTCGGTCACTCCGAGCCGATACCGGAAGGGCGCCGCGCGCCCGGGAAAGGTCGCCTCGAAGATCCCGTCCGGATGCAGACGCTCCATCGCGCGCGGGGCGACGCCGGGCTCCCCCGGGTGGACCTCGGCTCCGATCGCCCCGGGGAGGACGGCACGGATCGCGAGCGCCGTCGCCCCGTCCTCGCGACAGACGTGGGGCCCCAGGACGGCGAACGGGTCGGGATGGCGCCCCGCCGCCAGGGCCTCGGCGTCGGCGGCCGGCAAGGACCCGCGAAGCGCCGACGAGCTCATACAATCGATTGTACGCGGGCCGGCGCCGCTGGGCGGCGCGTATACTACCTCCGATGGGCCACTGGTCGTTCGTCCTTGCCGCGTACGTGCTGGTGTTCGGAGTCCTCCTCGCGTACTGGTGGCGCGTCGAATCGGGCATCCGGACGCTCGAACGCGACGCGGAGGGCCGTCCCTCCGGAGGCCGGCGGTGACCCGGCGCCGCCGGCTCCTCCTGGGCGCGTGCGTCATCATCCTTACGCTGGGGGCGCTCATCCTCACGGGTGTCCGGCAATCGGTTGTCTACTTCGTGACGCCCTCGGAGCTCATGGCCGGGGATCGCTCAAGCGGGCGCGCGTACCGCCTGGGCGGCATGGTGGTCCAGGGATCGCTGACCCAGGATGTCGCCGCGCACGAGCAGCGCTTCGTGCTGACCGACGGGAAGGCCTCCGTCCCGGTCTACCACCGCGGAATTCCCCCGGACCTGTTCGCCGAGGGCCGCGGCGCCGTGGTCGAAGGAAAGCTCGGCGCCGACGGGACATTCCAAGCCAGCACGATCATGGCGAAGCACTCCGAGGAGTACCGGGCGCCCGAGGGGACCGTGCCAGGTCACCAGGAGCTCCTCAGGACCCTCCGGCCCGACGGCGGCAGCGCCGGCGCGAGCGGCGCGCCGCGGTGAAGCTCCGCCTCCGCTGGCTCATCCCGCTCGCCGCCCTCCCGGTCGTGGGCCTCCTCGCCTACGGCTTCCGGACCGACCCCCGCGCCGTTCCCTCGCCGCTGGTGGGCCGGCCGGCCCCGCCGTTCGCGCTGACCACGTTCGACGGCAAGGCGGTGAGCCTGGAGACGCACCGGGGCAAGGTCGTCGTCCTCAACTTCTGGGCGTCCTGGTGCTATCCCGCGTGCTACGAGGAGGCGCCGGTCCTCGAGGCCAGCTGGCGTCGGGTACAGACCGAGGGCGTGGTGGTGCTCGGCGTCGCCATCCAGGACAAGGATCCGGCCTCGCTCGAGTTCATCCAGCGCTTCGGCCTCACGTTCCCGAACGCCCCGGATCCCGCCGGGAAGGTCTCGATCGACTACGGGGTGTACGGCGTGCCCGAGACGTTCGTGATCGACCGGCGAGGCGTGATCCGCCGGAAGCACGTCGGCGGGGTCACCGACGCCGTCTTCCGCGAATCGGTCGAGCCGCTCCTCCGCGAGAGCGCGGCCGCCTCCGGCATGCGGCCCGCGGAGGTACCGCGGCCCGACGTCAGGCGGCGGGACGGATACGGATGAGATCCGCCGCGTTCCTCGTGGCCGCGTGGCTCCTGATCCTCGGGGCGAGCGGCGGCCCCGGCCGCGAGGCCAGGGCGGCGGAGGTCAGCGACGAGCAGGTCCACGCCATCGCGAGCCAGCTGCGCTGCGTCGTGTGCCAGAACCTGTCGGTCGCCGACTCGCCCTCCGAGATGGCCCACCAGATGCGCGACCTCATCCGCGAGCGGCTGGCCGCCGGGGACCAGCCCGAGCAGGTCACGGCGTACTTCGTCGAGCGCTATGGCGAGTGGGTCCTCCTGTCGCCCCCGGCCCGCGGCCTCAACCTCCTGCTGTGGCTCGCGCCGTTCGGCGCGGTGGCGGGCGGCCTGATCCTGGTCGTGACCCTCGCACGGCGCTGGCGACGACAGCCGGTCCCGGAGCCCCACCAGGGGCCCGCCGTGGGCCCGGCGGAGCGCGAGCGCCTCGCCGCCGAGCTCGAGCGCCTGGGCGACTAGCCGACCTCCGCGATGACGATCCTCCTCCTGACCATCGCGCTCGCGCTCCCTGCGCTGGTCTTCGCCGTCTGGCCCGTGGTCGGGCGACGCGCTGCGGCCGACCGGTCCGGCGTCGGCCCCGCGCTCTCCGACGACGAGCGCGCCGGGCTCGAGAACGAGAAGCTCATCGCCCTCCGCGCGCTCCGAGAGCTCGAGCTCGACCGGGTGTCGGGTCACGTGGGCGACGAGGACTATCGGGAGCTCCACGCCCGCTACGAGGGCGACGCGGTCGCCGTGCTCCGCCGGCTGGACGCGCTCGCGCCTCCGAAGCCCCCGCCACGGGCCGCGCCCTCGCCGGCGCCCGCTGCCACGCCCTGGACACGGCAGCCCGTCGCCCTCGGCGCCATGGGCGCGGGACTCCTGGTCTTCGGCGTCGTCCTGGGCCTCCTCGTCTCGCGCTACTCGACGCCCGCGCCTCCCGAGCCCGGCATGTCCGCCGCTCCGCCGGGGCCGGCGGCCATGGCGCCCCAATCCGGCGGGCCCCCTCGTCCCCTCTCCAAGGAGATGCTGCAAGGGATGCTGCAGGCGGCGCACGCGAGCCTCGACGCGGGGCGCTACCAGGAGGCGATCGCCGCCTACACCGCGATCCTCCGGCGCGATCCTCGGAACGTCGAGGCCATCACCCATCTCGGCGTGATCCTCGCCATCGCGGGCCACCATGCCGACGCCCTGGAGGCGTTCAACCGGGCGCTCGCGATCGATCCGGACTACGTGCACGCGCTGTGGGACAAGGCCGGAGTCCAGGAGGCGCTCCAGGACCACGCGGGCGCCGTCGCGACCCTCGAGCGGTTCGTGCGTCTCGCGCCGGCGGGCCCCGACCGCGACCGGGCGCAGGAGCGCCTCCGGGAGGCGAAGGCCAGGCTCGCGGCCGCGCCGAAGGCGGGCGCGCCCGTGGTGCGGCCGTGACCTCGATGGTCCCCGAGCTGGGCGAGGCGACCCTCCTGGCAGCCCTCGCGATCGCCGCCGCCGGAATCGTGGCGGGCGCGCGCGCGAGCCGCGTGGCCGCCCCCGGGTGGCTCGCGATCGCCCGGCGCGCCGCGGTAGCCCAGTTCGTCCTCGTGACTCTCGCAGTCGGCGCCCTCGAGTACCTCCTGATCACGAGCGACTTCAGCGTGCGGTACGTCGCCAGCACCAGCATGTCGGCGAGCCCGCTGCGGTACCGGATCGCGGGCCTGTGGGGGGCGCTGGAGGGCTCGATCCTCCTGTGGGAGTGGCTCCAGGCGCTGTTCATCCTGCTCGTCGCGCGCCGGGCGGCCGCGCTGCGCCGGGAGCTGTCGGGGTACGCGCTGGCCGTGCTCTTCACCGTCTCCGGGATCTTCCTGGTGATGATGACGGTGATCGCGAGCCCGTTCGAGCGCCTCGCCCAGCCCGCCGCCGAGGGCCGGGGGCTGAACCCCCTCCTCGAGGTCACCGACATGCTCGTGCACCCGCTCCTGCTCTACACGGGCTACGTGGGCTTCGTCGTCCCGTTCGCGTTCGCGATGGCGGCCCTCCTGGCCGGCCGGCTCGACGGCACCTGGCTCACGCTGACGCGCCGGTGGACCGTCACGGCCTGGCTCTTCCTCACGAGCGGGATCCTGTACGGCGGCTGGTGGTCGTACCGGACACTCGGTTGGGGCGGCTACTGGGCGTGGGACCCGGTGGAGAATGCGTCGTTCATGCCCTGGCTGATGGGGACGGCGTTCGTCCACTCGGTCATGGTCCAGGAGCGGCGCCCGATGCTGAAGATCTGGAACATGACCCTGATCACCCTCACCTTCGCCCTGACGATCTTCGGCACCTTCCTCACCCGGAGCGGAGTGATCTCGTCGGTTCACGCGTTCGCCAGCGGCGCCATCGGCCCCTTCCTGCTGGCCTACCTGGCCGCGATCCTGCTGACCTCGCTCGGGCTGCTGGCCTGGCGCTGGGACCGGCTCGGGGAGCGCGCGGAGCTCGACGCGCTCCTGTCACGGGAGTCGGTGTTCCTCGTGAACAACGTGCTGCTGGTGGCCTTCTGCTTCACCGTGTTCATGGGCACGATCTTCCCGCTGCTCGCCGAGGCCGTGACGGGGGCCAAGGTGTCGGTCGGCACGCCGTACTTCAACTGGGTGAGCGTGCCCATACTGCTCGTCACCCTGCTGCTCATGGGAGCGGGCCCGCTCGTGCCCTGGCGCCGGGGATCGTGGGCGGTGCTGGCGCGGCTCCTGCGCCCACCGGCGGCGCTCGCCCTCGGCGCGAGCCTCCTCACGTGGCTGGTCGCCAGGCTGCCGATCGGGCTCGTCGGGCTCGGCTACACGCTCCCCTACTTCGTGGCGGCCATCGTGCTGGGCGAGATCTGGCGGGCGGCGCGGGGTCGCCGCCGCGCGACGGGCGAGCCGTGGCCGACCGCCGTCGGCCGGCTCCTCGCGCAGAACCACCGGCGCTACGGCGGCCTGGTGGTCCACCTCGGCGTGGTCCTGGTGGCGATCGGCGTCGCCACGTCGACCGTGGGCAAGCTCGAGCGCGAGGCGACCCTCAAGCGGGGGGAGACGCTCGAGCTCGGGCGATACACGGTTCGCTTCACCGGCCTTTCGGCGGCCGAGCAACCGACGCACCTCCTCGTCCAGGCGGCCCTCGAGGTGAGCGAGGGCGGCCGGCCCGCAGGAGTCCTCCAGCCGGGCCAGCGGCTCTATCCGGGGTCCAGCTCGCCGTTCGCGTCCGTCGCGGTACGGTACGGGCTCCTCCGCGACTTCTACGTGATCCTCGGCGCCTTCGATCGCCAGGGGGAATGGGCCCAGATCAAGGCCCAGGTCCATCCGCTGATCGCGTGGATCTGGCTGGGCGGGCTGGTGGTCCTGCTCGGCGGCGGCCTCGCGCTGTGGCCGACGGGGCGCCGGGCGCCGGCCGCCGTCCCCGCTCCGGCGCGCGCGGTCATCGCCGGAGGCGCCGGCCCCGAGTCGTCGCGCGATTGACGGTCGCGGGGACCGGTGCTCTAATCCGCCCCTGTGTCGCCGCGCCTGTTCCGTAGCCTCCTGATCGCGATCGCGCTCGGTGCCGTGGTGGCGCTCGGCCTCGCCGCCACCGCCAGCCTCTCCGCGACACTCGAGGCGCTGGCGCGGTTCCGCTGGAAGCTGGGCCCCCTCGTCGTCCTGGCGGTCCTCGCCAACTGGACCCTCCGCTTCGCGAAGTGGCACTTCTACCTGCGCTACCTTCGCGTCCCGCTCCCCTGGCGGCCGAGCCTCCGGGTCTTCCTCGCCGGATTCACGATGGCGATCTCTCCGGGCAAGCTCGGCGAGGTGCTGAAGGCGGTGCTGGTCCGCGACCTCGTCGGCACGCCGGTGAGCCTCACCGCGGCCGTCGTGATGGCGGAGCGCCTGACCGACGTGGCCGCGCTCCTGGCACTCGGGGCGCTGGGCGTGACCGCCCTCCCGCACGGACCGCTCCTCCTGGGCGGCATCGGCGGGGCGCTCGTCGTCGCCGTGCTGGCCCTCACGACGCCCGCGGTCGGGCGCCAGGCCCGGCGGCTCCTGCCCGCCCGCCTCGTCGAGCCCGTGCGGCTCTTCGTCCACGGCGGCCGGGCCCTCCTGACGGCGCGCGCGCTGGCGATCGCGTTCGGGCTCTCCGTCGTGTCGTGGTTCTTCGAGTGTCTCGCGTTCTCCCTGATCCTGGGCGGGCTCGACGTCGTCCTGCCGCTCCGCGTGACCACCTTCGTCTATGCGTTCGCCTCGCTGGCGGGGGCGGTCTCCATGCTGCCGGGCGGGCTCGGGGTCGCGGAGGGCAGCCTCACGGGGCTCCTCGCGGGACTCGGGACACCACTGCCGGAGGCTGCGGCCGCCACGCTCTTGGTGCGCGGCGCGACGCTTTGGCTCGCGGTCGCCCTGGGAGTCGTCACGCTGCTCGTCCGATTTCCCCGGCCGGCCGAGCCGCGCCCCGTGGGCGCGTAGCCCGCGGCCGCCGCCCTGTCGGGGCGTGTTATCCTCGCCTCTGTGGCGGCTCCCGCGGTGGGCCGGAAACGCGTCGACGAGCTCCGGAGGCTGATCGCCCGCCACGACCACCTCTACTACGCGCTCGATCGCCCCGAGATCCCGGACGCCGAGTACGACGCGCTCATGCGAGAGCTCCGCGCGCTCGAGGCGGCCCACCCGGACCTCGTCACGCCCGACTCCCCCACGCAGCGCGTCTCGGGCCAGGTCTCCGACGCGTTCGCCACGGTCGAGCACCTGGTGCCCATGCTGTCGCTGGAGAACGCGTCGAGCGAGGCCGACCTCCGGGAGTTCGCGGCGCGCCTCAAGCGGGCCCTGCCCGGCGCGGAGTTCACCTACGTCGCGGAGCCCAAGGTGGACGGCCTCGGCATCGCCCTCCTGTACGAGAACGGGGCGTTCAAGCGCGGCGCGACGCGCGGCGACGGCCGGCTCGGGGAGGACGTGACCCCGAACCTCCGCACCCTCCGCTCGATCCCGCTCCGTCTCGGCGGGGCGCTCGCGAGCTGCCGGCGCGTGGAGGTGCGAGGCGAGGTCTACATGAGCCACGCGGCCTTCGAGCGGCTCAACCGGGACCTGGAGACGCAGGAGGAGGCGCCGTTCGCGAACCCCCGCAATGCCGCGGCCGGCGCCGTGCGCCAGAAGGATCCCGGCGTGACCGCGAAGCGGGACCTCCGGATCTTCGTCTACCAGCTGAGCCACGCCGAGCCCTTCCCGTTCGAAACGCACTCCGCGGTGCTCGCGGCGCTCGGGGAGAGCGGGCTCCCCACGAATCCCCGCAGCCAGCGGTGCCCGACGCTGGACGATGTCTGGCGGTACTGCCAGACGCTCGAGTCCGAGCGGGATCGCCTCGGCTACGACGCGGACGGGGCGGTGGTCAAGGTGGACAGCCTCACCCGGCAGCGGCGGCTGGGGTCGACGGCCCACCATCCCCGCTGGGCCATCGCCTACAAGTTCCCGGCCCGAAGCGCCGAGACACGCGTGCTCGACTTCAAGGTGAACGTCGGCCGGACCGGCGCGCTGACCCCCGCGGCGGTGCTCGCGGCGGTTCGAATCGGCGGGGTGACCATCAACAACACGACACTGCACAACTTCAACGAGGTCCAACGGCTCGACGTCCGTAAGGGGGACACCGTCGTGGTCGAGCGGGCCGGCGACGTGATCCCGCACATCGTCAGGGTATTGCTGGATCGCCGCCCAGCCGACGCCATGCCCTTGCCCCTGCCGGACCGGTGCCCCGTCTGCGGCTCGAGCGCATCGCGGCCGGAGGGCGAGGTCGTCGTCCGCTGCACGAACGCCAACTGTCCCGCGCAGCTCAAGGAGTCTCTGCTCCACTTCGGGTCGCGGGGGGCCATGGACATCGAGCACCTCGGCGAGGCCGTCGTCGAGCAGCTGGTCGAGCGTGGACTCGTCCACGACTTCGCCGACCTCTACCGGCTCGACGTCGCCCGGCTCACCGACCTCGAGCGGCTCGCCGAGAAGTCGGCGACCAACCTCGTCAATGCGATCGCGGCCTCCCGGACCCGCGGGCTGGCCCGGGTCCTGTACGCCCTCGGGGTCAGGTTCGTCGGGGAGCGCGCCGCGCGCCTGCTGGCCGAGCACTTCGGCTCCGTCGACCGCGTGGCCCGGGCGACGGTGGAGGAGATCGCCGAGATCCACGGCATCGGGCCGCGGATCGCCGAGTCGGTCCGGCTCTTCTTCGACCAGCCCGCGAACCAGAAGGCGCTGGAGCACCTCCGGGAGGTGGGCGTCGTCCTCGAGGAGGCGGCGCGGGCCGCGGGGCCGAAGCCGCTCGCCGGGAAGACGTTCGTCCTGACGGGTGCGCTCGACCAGATGTCGCGCGACGAGGCGAAGGCGCGCGTCACCCGGCTCGGCGGCCGGGTGACGTCCTCCGTCTCTCGCAAGACCGACTACGTCGTGGCGGGCGCGGAGGCCGGGTCGAAGCTCGAGGACGCCAAGCGCCTCGGCGTGGCGGTCCTCGACGAGCCGGCCTTCCTCGCGCTGACCGCGCCGGACGCGCCATGAGAGGAGGCCCCCGATGCTGAAGCTCGCGGCCGTCCTGCTCCTCGCCATGGCGGCGGCGCCGCCCCCCGAACAGGCGGCGCTCCTGGAGCGGCTCCAGAACGGCGCGGTCGAGGAGCGGCGAATCGCCGCCGAGCGGCTCGGTCAGATCGGCGACGACGGGGCGACGACCGCGCTCGTCCGGGCGCTCCGCGACCCCGACTCGCTCGTCCGCAGCGAGGCGCACGACTCGCTGTGGGCGATCTGGCACCGCTCCGGCGACCCGGCGATCGACAGCCTCCTGGGGCGGGGGATCGCCCTCATGCAGGCGGGCCAGCTGCCGGAGTCGATCGAGGTCTTCAGCGACGTGATCACCCGAGCGCCGGGGTTCGCGGAGGGCTGGAACAAGCGCGCCACCGCGTACTACCTGATGGGCGACCTCGACCGCTCCCTGGCCGACTGCGAGGAGGTCGTGAAGCGAAACCCGGTCCACTTCGGGGCGCTGTCGGGCTTCGGTCTCATCTACCTCCAGAAGGACGACCTGCCCAAGGCCGCCGAGTACTTCGAGAAGGCCCTGGCCGTGGACCCGACGCTCGCCCAGGTCGAGTCCGTCCTCGAGCAGATCCGGGAGGTTCTCCGGCAGCGCCGCCAGCAGTCCATCTGAACCCCGGCCCCATCACCGACCAATGGAGGACGCATGACCGCCCTCGACCCCCAGATCCTCACGGAGCTCTCTCGCATCTCCTCACCGACCATCGCCAACGCGATCGAGACGTTCAACGTGAAGCCGTGGAACACGGGCTTCGTGTCCTCCGACATCGTCTGCCGGTTCCCGAAGCTCCCGGCGATGGTGGGCTACGCGGTGACGGCGCTGATCCGCGCGGAGCCGCAGCCCGTCGAAGGCCATCGCGCCAACGAGTTCGCCTGGTGGGAGCACGTGGCGGCGAGCCCCGGGCCGCGGGTGATCGTGATGCACGACATCGACGAGCCCCGCGGGCAGGGCGCGTACTGGGGAGAGGTGCAGGCCAACATCCACCGGGCCCTCGGGTGCCTCGGCGTCGTGACCGATGGGACCGTACGGGACCTGCCGGAGGCCGAGGCGCTCGGCTTCCACTTCTTCTCGGCGCACGTGTCCGTCTCCCACGCCTACGTCCACATGGTCGACTTCGGCGCGCCGGTCAAGGTCGCCGGCCTCTGGATCCGGCCCGGTGACCTGCTCCACGCCGACCAGCATGGTGTCGTCGTCGTGCCCCCCGAGATCGCCGCCAAGATCCCGGAGGCGGCGGCCCGGATCGAGGCCCGCGAGCGCAAGATGATCGCGGTCTGCCAGAAGCCCGGGGTGACGGTGGAGGAGCTCAAGGCGGCCCGGACGGCGATGCGGCAATCGTACTGAGCCATGGCGGCGTCCGGCCACCCGCCCAGCTTCTTCGAGACCGTCAACCTCCACTTCGAGCGGGCGGCCGCCCTCACCGACTACCCGCGGGGCCTCCTGGACCAGATCAAGGCGTGCGACAGCGTCTACGCGTTCCAGTTCCCGGTGCGGACGCGCCGCGGGTACGAGGTGATCTCGGGCTGGCGGGCCCAGCACAGCCACCACCGGCTGCCGGTCAAGGGCGGCATCCGGTACGCGGCCGAGGTCAACGAGGACGAGGTCAAGGCGCTGGCGGCGCTCATGACCTACAAGTGCGCGGTCGTGGACGTCCCGTTCGGCGGCGCCAAGGGCGGCGTCAGGATCGACGCCAAGCAGTACAACGCCGAGGAGATGGAGCGCATCACGCGGCGGTACACGGCCGAGCTGATCAAGAAGAACTTCATCGGGCCGGGCGTCGACGTGCCGGCTCCCGACTACGGCACGGGCCCGCGCGAGATGGCGTGGATCGCCGACACCTACCTGGCCTTCAACCCCGGCCAGATCGACGCGCTCGCCTGCGTCACCGGGAAGCCCATCACCCAGGGGGGCGTCCGCGGCCGCGTGGAGGCGACGGGGCGCGGCGTCTACTTCGGCCTGCGGGAGGCCTGCGCCGACCGCGACGACATGAAGGCGCTGGGGCTCTCGACGGGCGTCGAGGGCAAGCGCGTCGTCGTGCAAGGGTTCGGGAAGGTCGGCTACCACAGCGCCAAGTTCTGCCGGGAGGGGGGCGCGGTGGTCGTCGCGGTGGCGGAGCGCGACGGGGCCATCCACCGCGAGGACGGCCTCGACGTCGAGGCCGTGCAGCGGTACCTCCACGAGAAGGGATCGATCCGGGGCTTCCCGGGCGCCCGCGACCTGCCCTCGGCCGAGGCGCTCGAGCTCGACTGCGACGTCCTCATCCCCGCGGCCCTCGAGGGCCAGCTCACCCTCTACAACGCCCCGCGGATCCGGGCCCGCATCATCGCGGAGGGGGCCAACGGCCCGACGACGTACGACGCCGAGCGCATCCTGCTCGAGCGCGGCGTCTTCCTGATCCCGGACATCTACCTGAACGCCGGCGGGGTGACCGTCTCCTACTTCGAGTGGGTGAAGAACCTCTCGCACGTCCGGTTCGGCCGGGTCGGCAAGCGCTTCGAGGAGGCGGCGTTCGAGCGGATGCTCCTCGCCGTCGAGAAGGCCACGGGCCGCCTCTTCTCGGAGGACGAGCACCGGCGGATCGCCCGCGGGGCGGACGAGATCGACCTGGTGAACTCGGGGCTCGAGGAGACGATGGTCGGCGCCTACCGGCAGATCCGGGAGCTGATGCGCCAGGACGCCCGGATCAAGGATCTCCGGACGGCGGCCTTCCTGAACGCGCTGCGGAAGGTCGCGACGACTTACCTCGAGCTCGGCATCTTCCCGTAGCGCCCGGCGCTCGAGGCGATCCGGCCCCGGGCCCGTTCAGCGGGCGCCCCGGCCGGAGGCCGAGCCCCGGGGCGCGCCCCGGAAGTCCAGATAGAGGTTGTAGGCGGCGATCAGCGCCGGGAACAGGTTGGACAGGACGCCGACCGAGTCGTTCTTCCCCCAGGTGAAGTACGCGAGCAGCAGGAGGCTGCCGGTCACGCTCATGTACCAGAACATCCGCGGGACGGTGGGCTTGCCCTCCGCGCGCGACGCGTACAGCTGGACCAGCCAGCGGCCGGTGAACAGGACGAGCCCCAGGTAGCCCACCAGCTTCCAGGGGGTCAGCGTCACTCCGAAGTAGCTCGCGATCACGTCGTGCATCCCCGTCCCGCCCCGTCGGAGGCGCCGGCGCGCGCCCCGGGGCTCGCGCCACCGGCTACCGGTGCTCGCCGACCCGGTGGAGCTTCAGCAGGTTGACCGTGCCACGCACGGCGAGTGGCGCGCCGCCCACGATGACCAGGATGTCGTTGTAGCGCACCGACCGGTCCGCGAGCAGGCTCGCCTCGATATCGGTCACCATCTGGTCGATGGACGTCTGCGACTTGATGAGCCGCGGGATCACGCCCCAGTCGAGGGCCAGCCGCCGCCGCACGCGCTCGTTGGGCGTGAACGCGACCACGGGAACCGGGGGCCGGTCTTGGGAGATCAGCCGCGCGGTGTAGCCCGACTGGGTGAACGCGACGATCGCGCGGGCCTTGAGCTCCTGCGCGGCGAACGACGCGGTGTCCGAGATCGCCTGGGGGAAGGACACCTCGCCGCGCCGCGGGCGGTCCATCGTCTGCGGCGGGAACGCGGCCTCGGTCCGCCGGATGATGCGGTCCAGGACCCGCACCGCCTCGACGGGGTACGCGCCGGTCGCCGACTCCGCAGACAGCATCACCGCGTCCGTGCCGTCCAGGACCGCGTTGGCGACGTCCGAGACCTCGGCCCGCGTCGGACGGAGGCTCGCGACCATCGATTCCAGCATCTGGGTGGCCACGATCACGGGGGTCCGCGCCAGCCGCGCGCGCCGGAGGATCTCCTTCTGGGCCACCGGCACCTCCTCGAGCGGCATCTCGACTCCGAGGTCGCCGCGGGCCACCATGACGGCCCCGGTGGCGTTCAGGATCTCGTCGAGGCGCCCGAGGGCCTCGGGACGCTCGAGCTTGGCGACGACCTGGACGTCCGAGCGGAACTCGTTGATGACCTCCCGGACCTCCAGGAGGTCCGCCCCCGACCGCACGAATGACACCCCGACGTAGTCCACGCCGTGCCGGAGGCCGAACTCGAGATCGTCGCGGTCCTTCTCGGTCAGGATCGGGAGGCGGACCGCGGTGCGCGGGAGGTTCACACCCTTGTGGTCGCGGACCACCCCGCCCGTCGCGACGCGGCACGTGACGTCCTCGCCCCGCACCTCCTCGACGTCCAGCGCGATCCGCCCGTCGTCGATCAGGACGCGGTCCCCGGGCTTCACGTCCCGGGCGAAGCCGGCGTACGAGATGCTCGCCCGCTGGGCCGTGCCCGGAACGGTCTCCGTCGTCAGCACGAAGGGATCGCCGCGCCGAAGCACCACGCTTCCGCCCCCGGCGAAGGTGCCGAGTCGGATCTTGGGCCCCTGGAGGTCCTGGAGGATCGCGATCGGCTTGCCGATCCGGCCCTCCACGGACCGGATGCGCTCGATCGCTTGCCGGTGCTCGGCGTGGGTGCCGTGGGAGAAGTTGAGGCGGGCGACGTCCATCCCGGCCCGGGCCATCTGCTCGATGATGCCTTCGGCGATGGACGCCGGGCCGATGGTGCAGACGATCTTGGCGAAACGCTCCTGGGCCATCGTCAGGCCGCTCCGGGGACGACCGCGCGCCCGGGGGTCGCCGGCGCCCGCGTCACGTCAGAAGGCCCCCTTGTCCAGGCTGTAGAAGTTCCCGTAGATCGACTCGCACGCCTCCCGGAGCCGTCGGCGCTCCGCGTAGCGGGGACCGAAGCGGTCCAGCGCCTGGCTGCTCGTGTCGACCCGGGTCCCGCCCTCCAGGACCAGCTCGCTCAGCCACTCCCCGATCAGGAGCGACCCGGCGATCCCGATCGCGTTGCAGCCGGCGGCGACCCAGAGCCCGCGGATGGTCGGGACGGCGCCCAGCAGGTAGTTGCCGTCCGGGGTGAACGTCGGCAGCCCGGCGCAGCCCTTGAGGACCGGCGCCCCGTCCAGCGCGGGGAACGCCCGGGTAAGACCGCCCGCCAGCTCCTCCAGCACGCCCAGGTCCTTCTCGGTGTGCTCGATCTCGAACGTGAGCGGCAGCTCTGTCATCGAGAAGGCCTTGGGACGCGCCTCGAAGCCACCGAGCATGAGCCCCCCGACCTCGGGGCGGATGTAGACGGACGCGTCCGGGACGCGGACGACCGGCATGCTCTTCGGAACGTCCGCCATCGGCGCGGTGGTCCAGTGCTGGTGCCGGAGGGGCACCGTGTCCACCGCCAGGCCCACCGCGCTCGCCACGCGCTCGACCCAGGGGCCGGCGGCCACGACGACTCGCGGCGTCTCGAGCAGTCCGGCCGGCGTGTCCACGCCGCGCACGGCGCCCCGGTCCAGCCGGATCGCGGTGACCGGCCGGCCGGTCTCGAAGGCCACGCCGAGGCGCCGCGCCGCGCGCGCGATCGTCATGGCCAGCGTGTAGGGCTCCACGTAGCCGTCGCCGGGAATCCACGCCGCGGCCTTGACGCCGGCGGTGTCGAGGAACGGCACGCGCCCGCTCGCCGCCTTCGGCGTCAGGAGCTCCACCTCGAGCCCCCACGCCCGGGCGTTGGCGACGTGCTCTTCGAGCTCCCGCACCCGCCCGTCCGTCAGCGCGAGCTTCAGGCTGCCGACCTGCCGGAACCCGCTCTCCTCACCGTGCTCGGCCGCCCAGTGCTCGAGACGGTCGACGACGTGGCGGATGGACCGGACCATGAGCTCCGTCGAGCGGAGCTGGCCGACGAGCCCCGCCGCCTGGGGGGTGTTCCCGCACGCGAGCTCGCGGCGCTCCAGGACGACGACGTCGCGCAGACCGGCCCGGGCCAGGTGATAGGCGATGGAGCAGCCCCAGATGCCGCCACCGACGACGACGGCGGCGGCCTCGCGCGCGGGGCTCACGAAGCCGGGGGAACGCGCCAGCCGGGTGCGGCGGGCAAGCGGCGCGGACTACGACGCGGCGGCCGGCGCCGCCTGCTTCTGCCGCGCGATCTCGAGGAGCTCGTGAGGCAACCCGAAGCGGACATCCTCCTCCACCACGCGAAGCTCGCGGACGCCCGCGGCACCGCGCGCCCCGAGGTAGTCCACCACCTCGCGGACGAGGAACTCCGGCGTCGAGGCGCCGGCGGTCACGCCGATGCGCGCGCACCCCTCGAGCCACTCCGGCCGGATGTCGCGGACGTCGTTGATCAGCCGCGCGCGGGTGCCCAGGGCCTCGGCGACCTCTCGCAGGCGGTTCGCGTTCGAGCTGTTCGCCGCGCCGAGCACCAGCACCAGGTCCACGTCGCCGGCGAGCTGCTTGACGGCCGCCTGCCGGTTCTGCGTCGCGTAGCAGATGTCGTCACGCGCCGGCCCCAGGATCGCCGGAAACCGGCGGCGGAGGACCTCGATGACCGCCTTCGTGTCGTCCACCGACAGCGTGGTCTGCGTCAGGTACGCGACCTTCTCGGGATCCTCGACGGCGAGCTGCTCCGCCTCCTCCACCGAGTCGATGACCACGATGCGCCGGGGGGCCTCCCCGAGGGTCCCGATCACCTCGTCGTGGTCTGCGTGGCCGACGAGGACGATCGTCCGCCCCTCCCTCGCGTACCGGATGGCCTCCAGGTGGACCTTCGTGACCAGGGGGCACGTCGCATCGATGACCCGGAGGCGCCGCCTCGTCGCGGAGTCCCGCACCGCGGGCGACACCCCGTGGGCGCTGAAGATGACCATCGCGCCTTCCGGCACCTCGTCGAGCTCGTCCACGAAGACGGCGCCCTTCTCCCGGAGCGCCTCGACCACGTGGCGGTTGTGGACGATCTCGCGACGGACGTAGATCGGGACCCCGACCACCTCCAGGGCCTGCTCGACGATCTCGATGGCCCGCTCGACTCCGGCGCAGAAGCCTCGCGGCCCCGCTAGGACGATCTCGGCGAGCGCCGCAGGCGCAGGGCTCGGGGGCGGCTCGTGTCCCGTCGGCTTCATCGGCCTCAGTATAGAGGCCGCGGGGCGGCCGACGCAAGCAACGCCGGCCGCATGCGGCCGCGTCACCGGAAGAGGTAGCTCACGCCCAGGTAGAGCGCGCTCGAGTTGATCCCGGGATTGGGCCGGCACGCGTTCGCGTTGGAGATGTGCTGGTAGCGGTATCCGACGGCCAGGGTCGTCCGGTCGGACAGGACGACGAGCACTCCGGGTCCGCCCTGGATCAGGAAGTTCACGCCGCAGGTGGTCTGTTCGAGGTGCGTCTCTCCCAGCAGCACCCCCACGCCCGCGTCGAGGTAGGGCCGGAAGCGCGTCCCCGAGAAGATCCACCGGCCCAGCCCCGACGCCCCGACGACGGTGGCGGAGCCCGCGTCGCTCGTGATGTGGATCAGGCTCGGCTCGAGCAGGAGCTCGAGGTTGCCGCGCAGCCAGCCGGGCCCCACCGCATCGGTCACGACGTAGCCGGCGTGCGGCAGGAGCTGGAAGCCCGCGACCGTGTCGAGGTCGCGCGTCCCCTCGAGGCTGATCGACGCCGCGGCGCCGAGACCCACGTCCTTGGTCCCGGCGGCGAACGGGTCCCCCGCCCCGGCCGCGCTCGGCGTCCCGGCCACGGCCGCGGCGGCCAGGAGCCCGGCCACCCACGCTCGGATCCCGATCCGATCCGTCACGCTTCGGGAATCGCCGGCGTCAGGGACGGATCAGGACCTTCAGCGCCTCGCCTCGGCTCATGAGATCGAGGGCCCGCGGCACGTCCCCGAGCCCCATCTCGTGGGTGACCAGCGGCGTGGGATCGAGCGTGCCGTCGGCGAGCAGCGCGACCGCTCGCCGGATGAGCCCCGGGGTGTGGTGGAAGACCCCCAGGAGCCGCAGCTCCTCGTAGTGGACCCGGCGCGTGTCGAGCCGGACGCTCGTGCCCGGGGCACAGCCGCCGAAGAAGACGACGGTGGCCCCCTTGCCCGCCACCGCCATGGCCTGCTCCCACGCCTCGGGCCTGCCGGTCGCCTCGATCACGCAGCGCACGTCGCCGCCGGCCGCATCGCGCACGGCCGAGACCGCGTCGGGCACCCGCGTCACGTCGACGCAGGCGGCGAAGCCGAGCCCGCGGGCGCGCTCGAGCCGCGGTCCCGCCTTGCCGGCGAGGACCACGCGCGCGCCCCCGGCGCGGGCGAGGAGGCCGAGCAGAAGGCCCAGCGGCCCATGGCCCAGGACCGCCACCGTCTCCCCCGCCGCCACGGCGGCCGCGTCGATGGCCCGGAGGCAGCACGCCACGGGCTCGGCGAACGCGACGCGGGCCGCCTCGGCGGCGGGCGACACCGTCACCAAGTTGTGGGCCACCAGGCGCGGCGGCAAGGCGATGTACTCGGCGTAGGCTCCATTGACGAAGAGGAGGTCGTCACAGAGATTCGCCTGGCCCCGACGACAGGCCGCACACGTCCCGCAGGGCGCGGAGTTCGCCGCGACCGCCCGATCGCCCGGCCGCACGCCTCCCACGCCGCGCCCGACGGCGGCGATCGTCCCGGCGAACTCGTGGCCGAAGACCGTCGGGACCCGCGGGATCATCACGGGATGTCCCCGACGGAGCGTCTTCACGTCCGTGCCGCAGGTCAGCGCCGCCTCGATCCGGAGCACCACTTCCCCCGGGCCGGGCTCCGGCACCGGGGCCTCCTCGAAGCGGAGGTCACCCGGCCCGTAGAAGACCTGCGCCCTCACCCGCCCACCTCCACGAAGACCTTGAGGGCCTCGCGGCGCTCCATGAGATCGACCGCCTCCGCCAGGCGCTCGAGGGGGACGCGGTGCGAGCAGAGCGCGTCCACCCGGACCGCGCCCTTCCGGAGGAGGTCGAAGGCCTGCGCCAGATCCGCCGGGGAGGACGAGTAGGTCGCGGTCAGGGTCAGCTCTCGCTTGTAGAGCTCGCCGACGGGCACCGACGCCTCGCCCTCGCCCACGAAGAGGTGGATGGCTCCGCCGTCGCGCGCCCAGCCGAAGGCCGCCCGCACGAGCGCGGGCGTCCCGGCCGTGAGCACGACCACGTCGGCCCCCCGGCCCTCGCTGGGACCGGCGAGCGCCCGCCCCGCCGCCTCGGGCGCCACCGCCGCCTCGGCGCCGAGCGACTCCGCCAGGACGCGGCGGGCCGGCAGCGGGTCGACGCCGACGACGCGCGCCCCGCGCCAGCGCGCGACCTGGAGGAGCAGGCAGCCCATCGCCCCGAGCCCGGCCACCACGACGGTGTCCCCCGTCCCCACCGCCGCGCGGCGGATCGCCCGGACGCAGCAGCCGAGCGGCTCGGTGAACGAGGCGACGGCATCGGGCATCCCGGCGGGCACGCGGAACGTCACGTGACGCACGTTCTCGGCGGGGACGCGCACGTACTCGGCGAAGCCGCCCGGGTCGAGGTTCGACGCCTTGAAGGCCCGGCACATCGAGACGCTGCCCCGCCGGCAGTAGTGACAGGCGGCGCACGGGACGTGATGGGCCACCACCACCCGCTCGCCCGGGCGGAAGTCCCCGGCGCCCGCGCCCGCCTCGGCCACCTCCCCCACGACCTCGTGTCCGAGGACGGCAGGCCGCGGCGCCGGCCCGCGGAGCTTGGCCAGGTCCGAGCCGCACAGGCCGCAGCCCAGGACCCGCAGCAGGAGCTCGCCGGGGCCGATCCGGGGGGTGGGATGGCTCTCGAGGCGGATCTCGCCGGTGCCGGCGTGGACCGCCGCCCTCATGGGGCGAGCTGGCCGTGCAGGTAGGCGCCGAGAGCGAGCGCGATCTTCTTCGGAGTGGAGACCCGGATCCGGCCGTCGAAGACGCGGAACTCGCGCGCCTCGATCTCTCGCAGGAGCGCGCGGTAGATGCCGCCCATGATGTCGGCCGCGATGAGGCGCCGCCGGTCGTCCGGCGGCCGGGCCGCCCGGGCCGCCCGGTAGTAGGCGTGCGCGCGGTCGGCCTGGAAGCGCATCAGCCCGACGAACGCCGGCGTGTGTCGCCCGTGGAGAAGCTCGTCCTCCGAGTACCCGAACCGCCGGATCTCGTCGAGCGGCAGGTAGATGCGGCCACGCTCCCCGTCCGTGCGGAGGTCGCGCATGATGTTCGTCAGCTGGAGCGCGACGCCCAGGTTGACCGCGTAGTCCCGGGCCCGGGGGTCCGTGTACCCGAAGATCTCGATGCAGCAGAGGCCGACGGCGCCCGCTACCCGGTAGCAGTACTCGTAGAGCTCGTCGAACGAAGCGTAGCGCCGCCTGTCGACGTCCATCTCGACGCCGTCGAGGATCGCCTCGAGGTGCTGGCGCTGGACGGGAAAGGCCCGGACGACCTCGGCGAGATGCTCGGCGATCGGCTGCGTCGGGCGGCCCTCGTACGCGCGGGCCAGCTCCAGCCGCCAGTCCGCGAGGATGCGGCGCTGCTCGCTCGGCGCCGACGCCCCCTGGTCGACCGCGTCGTCGACCGTGCGGCAGAAGGCATAGAGCGCGTAGATCGCGTGGCGCTTCCGCTTCGGGAGGAACAGAAACGAATAGTAGAAGTTCGACCCGCTGCGACGGGTGAGGATGGCAGAGAGGTCAGCCGCGTTCATGGCGTGATGTGACACCGGCCGGCCGGGCCGGCACGGCGTCCCCGATTATACACGGCGCCGCCGGGGCGCGTAGCCGTGCGCCCAGAACCAGTCCACCGCATCGCGGAGCGCCCGGTCCACCGGCGTCTGGGGCAGCCCGAGCTCCCGAACCGCCTTGGACGGGTCGAAGAACATCCGCTTGGACGCCATCCGGACGGCGGTCCGCGCGACGACCGGCTCCGTCCCCGTGAGGCGCGCCACGAGCTCGGCGCCGGTCCCGAGCGCGAGCGCGGCCCGGTGCGGCAGGCGAACCCGGGGCGCTCGCACCCCGGTGTACGGCGCGAGCCGCTCGAAGATGGCGCGGAGCGGGAGGTTCCCCTCCGCATGCCCCAGGATGTACCGCTCGCCCACCCGCCCGCGCGCGGCGGCCAGGAGGTGCCCGCGCGCGACGTCCTGGACGTGCACCACGTTCAGCCCCGTGTCGAGATAGGCGAGCATGCGGCCCTTCAGGTAGTCCACGAGCATGCGGCCGGTCGGCGTGGGCTTCCAGTCCCACGGACCGACGGGCGCCGAGGGGTTTACGATGACGACCGGCAATCCGCGGGCCGCGGCGGCCTCCGCCTCCTGCTCCCCGAGAAACTTCGAGCGCTTGTAGTCACCCACCATGTCCTCGAGCAGGACCGGCGTCTCTTCCGTTCCGGGCCCGCCGTCCGGCGGCAGGCCGAGGGTGCCGACGCTCGAGGTGTAGACCACCCGGGAGACTCCGGAGGCCGCCGCGGCGAGGAGAAGTGCCCGCGTGCCGCCGACGTTGACGCGGTAGAGCACCGCGGGATCCGGAGCCCAGAGGCGGTAGTCGGCGGCGACGTGGTAGAGCACCTCCACGCCCGCGAGCGGCGCCGTCAACGACTTCGGCTCGGCGAGGTCGCCGGTCACGACCTCGACGGGCAGGCCGGCCAGGGCGCGCCGGTCGCTCCTCGGCCTGGCGAGAACGCGCACGGACACGCCGTCCTCGACCAGCGCCCGGACGACGTGGCTCCCCACGAAGCCCGTCCCGCCGGTGACGAGCGCTCTCATCGGCGTCGCCTACGCCTAAAAGGGGTAGTCCAGGCCCACGTAGATCGCGGGCCCCTCGCGGCTGTACGCGAACTCGATGTGGCCCACGACGCTGGGCGGAGCGAGCCCGCGAAAGCCCAAGCCGGGCGTGACCTCAAACTTCGTGTCCATGAACTGCGCAGCGGAGTTGAACACCTTGCCGATGTCGACGAATGGCGCGATCTCGAACTCGGCATCCACGCCGAAGATCCGCATGCGGAGCACCTTCGCCCGGATCTCGGTATTGAAGAGCAGCAGGGCGTCTCCGTAAAAGCGATTCTCGCCGAATCCCCGCAGGGTGTCGACGCCGCCCAGCGTGGGCAACACCTCGAACGGGACATCCGAGCCGCCGGAGGTTCCTTCGAAGAGCCCGCGGGCGACGAAAACGATGCGGCGGTCGAAGAACGGCTTGAGCCAGATGGCATCGGCGCCGGCCTTCAGGTAGTCGGCGTCGCTTCCGAGAAGCTCGGTGGAGGCCTCGGCGAACGCGCTGACGTAGAGCCCCTCGGTCGGCGTGGTCTGCGAATCGCGGCTGTCATGGATGAGCGCGATGCGCTGGGCATGGATCGTGGCGCCCTTGACGCCGGGGAGGTCGGGGAAGAGGTCGCCCGTGAACGGCAAGTCGGGCACGCCGCCGCGGCTGACCTCGAATTCCTGGAAAGTCTCGCCGAGGGACAGGCGCATGGTCGGGGTGATGTTGACGCCGAAGATGAAGTAGCCGCCGGTCGTGCCGAGCGTCATGTTGGACTCGTTCTCCTTCTTCGACGTGGGGCCGATGCCGAAGAAGCGGACCGAGGACACGCGCTCGTGCAGGAGCTGGACGTCGACGTGGAACCGGCCGCCGAACACGTCGAGATTCTTGTACTGAGCCTTGAACTCGCGGTCGATCTTCTCCGAGTATGAGGCGATGAGCTCCAGGCGCTCGAAGGCGTTCGCGTACAGGAAGTAGCGGAACGTGCCCGTCACGCCTCGGATCTCGTTCCAGGTGATGGACGGGGCGACGATGGTGCGGACGCGGCCTTCCTCGTCCTTGAACATCCAGACCGGCAGGACGCCGTAGGTTTCCCCCTCGTTCGGATCGGTGTCGAACGCGGGCAGCGGGAAGAAGGTATACGAGGTGTCCGCGGCCGCCGGCCGCGGCAGCACGGAGAGACAGCCCACCAGGAGCGCGGCGAGAAGCCTCAGGGCTCGCCCGGGGTGTCCGCGAACGCCCGGACGAACCGGGCGAGGCTCTCGAGGGCCTGGCGCGACCGGCGCCCCAGTCGCCAGGCGGCGCCCACCAGCGCCGGTCGCCCGAGGAAGCGCGCCACGGCCCCGGCGCGGATCCCGCCATCTGCCCCCACCGCGCCGAGCAGGTCCTGCGGCACGTCGTCTCCGGGACCGTCGGCGACGGCTCGGACCGCCAGCGCGGGAAGCCCGGCTCGCCGGGCCCAGGCCAGCACGTGCGCGCTCTCCATGTCGACGGCCAGCACGCCCTCCGTCCGCCACAGCTGCGCCTTCGCCTCCGCGGTCGCCACGACGTCGTCCACCGTGAGGAGCCGTCCGACTCGGTAGCGGAGCTGGGCGGCCTCGAGGGCTCGCACCGCCCGGCGGCGGAGGCCGGCGTCCCCTCGGTCGCCGCCGCGCGCCGCACCCGCGGTCGCCACCGGATCGCCCACGATGACGTCGCCGGGCCGGAGGTCCGGCCCGCATCCGCCCGCGAGCCCCGTCACCAGCACGGCGGCGTGCGCCGACGGGGACGAGCCGACGGCGAGGCGCTCGAGGTGGGCAGCCCCGGGGCCCACGGTCTCGACGGTCAGCAAGCGCCGGGTGTCCGGGGGCAGCCTCCGGAGCAGTCCGCGCGCCTCCAGCGCGAGGCCCGCGACGACGAGGAGGCGGCCGTCGCGCATGGAGCGCGGGGGCTCGACCCGGGCGTCACGGCGGCGGGGAGCCCGCCGCCCGTCCGGCCTTCTCAGCCTGCTTCCGGGCCAGCCACGCGGCGTAGGACTTCCCGGCCGCGGTGTCCTTCCCGGTGAAGTGGATCGTGCGCACCTCCGCGTAGGGTACGCGGTGGGGTCCGCCGCCCTCGGCATCGAACATCTCGAGGTACGGCGACGGGGCGTCCGCGTCGCGGTTGAACACGTAGCCGTCGAGCTCCGTGCCGTCACGCTTCACGACCGTGGTGTTCCCCCGGTAGTCGAAGGCGAGGTCGACGATCCGCGCGAGCGGCAGCTCCGCCGCCGGCTCGGGCGCCCACCCCTCGAGGGTCTTCTCGTCCTCCATCAGGCGCGCCCGGTCACGGTCGCCACCACCGTGTCCCGGAATCCGCGCCAGCTGGAGAAGGTCTCCTGGACGGCGGTCGCCTCGAATCCGCAGTGGACCATGCAGTCGCGGCACTTCTCGTTGCCGCTTCGCTTCCCGTAGCGCTCCCACCGCGTGCCGTCGATCAGGTCCTGGAAGGTCGGCGCGTAGCCCTCCTGGAGAAGGTAGCACGGTCGCTGCCAGCCGAAGACGTTGAAGGTCGGGTTCCCCCACGGCGTGCACTCGTAGTCCCGCTTCCCCATGAGGAACTGGAGGAACAGCGGGGACTGGTTGAAGCGCCACCGCCGCTTCGGGCTCGACAGGACGCGGCGGAAGAGCTCGTTCGCCCGCTGCTTGCGCAGGAAGTGCTCCTGGTCGGGCGCCTTGGCGTAGCTGTAGCCGGGGGACACCATCATGCCCTCGACGCCGAGGTCCATCATCGCGTCGAAGAACTGCCGCACCCGCCCGGGGTCGGCGCCCTCGAACAGCGTCGTGTTCGTCGTCACGCGGAAGCCCCGCCGCAGCGCCTCGCGGATCCCCTCGACGGCCTGGTCGAAGACGCCGTCCTTGCAGACGGCCTCGTCGTGCTCCTCCCGAAGCCCATCCATGTGGATGCTGAAGGACAGGTACTTCGACGGCGTGAAGACGCCGGCGTCGAGCTTCTCCTTCAGGAGGATGGCGTTCGTGCAGAGGTAGATGTACTTCCTCCGCGCCACCAGCTCCCGCACGAGCGGCCCGATCTCGGGGTACATGAGGGGCTCGCCGCCCGGGATGGACACGATGGGCGCGCCGCACTCGTCGACGGCCCTGAGGCACTGCTCGACGGTGAGGTGCTTCCGGAGGATCTGGCCCGGATACTGGATCTTGCCGCAGCCGGCGCAGGCCAGGTTGCAGCGGAACAGCGGCTCGAGCATGAGGACGAGGGGATACCGCTCGCGGCGGCGGAGCCGCTGCGTGAGCACGTAGCTCGCGACGGTCCACATCTGGGAGATCGGTACGCTCATCGGCTCCGCCCGCGGGGCCTCACACGGGCTCCCCGGCGCGCGCCGGCATCGGACCCGTCTGCTCCCGCGATCGTAGAGAGCATACTACAACCCCGGCCAGCGGCACGTGGAGGAGAACCCCGACCACGAAGAGCGCGGGCTCGGCCACCACCGCCGTGATGGCCAGGTTGAAGACGAGCACGAGATAGTAGAGGCAGACTGCCTGCCGCTCGTGCCGGGGCCAGCGCCTTCCCCAGGCGGGTCGCGCGCCGCCGACGCGAGGACCGAGGACCATCCACCCCGCGGCGATCGCCGACCCGACCGCGACCCAGCCGACGAAGTTCGCCATCGGGACCCCGAAGTACCAGCCGGGCTCCGGATAGTAGAAGACCCGGCCGAGGAACCACCGGTCGCCTCGCACGGCCAGGGGGTCGATCACGACGTCGAGCCACATCATGAGAACCCCGGCGAGGGCGGCCAGCCGAAGGCCGGCGCGGGCGTCCCGCCCCGGCGCGGCCCCGCCGCCGACGCCCAGCAGCTGGCCCGCCAGGCCAATGCTCGCGTACGCAAGGAAAGTGAAGGACAGGGGGTCGAACAAGGGGACGTTCGAGAGGTAGAGCTCATGCCCCGCGGTGGCCCCGGTGTAGTGGTAGAGCCCGAACGGGACCCCGCTCCGCGTCGAGCTCCACTCGGCGGCGAATGCCAGGCCCCCGGCCCACGCCGTGAAGGCCGCCGCGCGCCGCCAGCCCCACGCCGCCGCGGCGGCCGTCAGGTAGACGGCGAGGAACCCGAACACGTACGGGCGCAGGACGATGCTGCCCCATGCGCGCCCGAGCATGTCGACGACGAAAAGCTGATCGCTGCCGGCCATCGGTCCGAGCCACCCATGCTACACTAACCCCCGGCCACCAATGGTAGATACGAGCCGAGTCGACGGGGCGCTCCAGCGCTCGCAGGACCATCTCCTGCGGCTCCAGACTCCCGCCGGGTACTGGGTCGGAGAGCTGGAGGCCGACTCCACCATCACGTCCGAGTACCTCCTCCTGCGCCACCTCCTGGGCACCACGGATCGGGACCTCGAGCGGAAGGCGCTCTCGTACCTCCGGGACCGCCAGGGTACGGACGGCTCGTGGAACCTCTACCAGGTGGGCGCCGGCGACCTCTCCGCGACCATCAAGGCCTACTTCGCCATGAAGATGGCCGGGGTGTCCCCCTCCGACCCCGCCCTGGCCCGGGCCCGGGAGTGGATCCTGGAGCGGGGCGGGCCCACCCAGGCCAACGTGTTCACGAAGATCACCCTGGCCCTCTTCGGCCAGTACCCGTGGGGCGGCGTGCCGGCCATGCCGATCGAGATCATGCTGCTGCCCCGGTGGTCCTACTTCAACATCTGGGAGATCTCCTACTGGTCGAGGACGGTCCTCGTCCCGCTGCTGATCGTCATGGACCGCCGGCCGGTGCACCCGGTCCCCCGCGACGCGGGGATCGACGAGCTGTGGGCGCATCACCTCCACCTCGACGACCCGGCGTACGCGCGCCGCGGACTAGTGTCGTGGAAGAACTTCTTCATCGGCGTCGACGGCTTCCTCAAGACGTGGGAGGCGTTCGGGCCCCGCCCCTGGCGGGGGCGGGCGATCCGCGCCGCCCACGACTGGCTGATCCCCCGGATGAGCGTCCCGGGCGGCCTGGGCGGCATCTATCCCGCGATGGTGAACGGGATCCTGGCGCTGCGGCTGCTGGGCTATCCGGACGATCACCGGCTGATCGCGGGACAGCTCAAGGAGATCGAGGCGCTCGGCCTCGAGGAGTCGGGCCGCTTCCACGTGCAGCCGTGCGTGTCGCCGGTCTGGGACACCGGGCTGGCGGTTAACGCGCTGCTCGCGTCGGGGCTGCCGAGCGCGCACCCGGGGCTCCTGCGCGCCGCGGAGTGGCTCCTCGACCGCCAGGTCCTCGAGCCCGGGGACTGGGAGGGCAAGCGCCCGGGGCTTCCGCCCGGGGGCTGGGCCTTCCAGTTCGACAATCCCTTCTACCCGGATCTCGACGACACGGCGGTGGTCGCCATGGGGCTCCACCAGATCGACCACCCGGACGAGGGCCGGCGCCGCGCCGCCATCGAGCGCGGCGTGCGCTGGCTCTGGGGCATGCAGGGCAAGGACGGCGGCTGGGCGTCGTTCGACACGGACCAGACGCGGCTCCTCTTCAACAACATCCCGTTCGCCGACCACGGCGCGCTCCTCGACCCGGCCACCGAGGACCTCACCGGGCGGTGCCTCGAGTGCTTCGGACGGCTCGGCGTCCCGCGCGACGATCCGGCGATCCAGCGGGGCGTCGCGTTCCTCCGCCGGACGCAGACGGCCGAGGGCGCGTGGCACGGACGCTGGGGGGTGAACTATCTCTACGGGACGTGGTCGGTGCTTCGCGGGCTCGAGGCGATCGGGATCCGCGCGGACGACCCGATGGTCGGGCGCGCGATCCGGTGGCTCGAGGCCCGCCAGAACGCGGACGGCGGCTGGGGCGAGACGTGCGACTCCTATTCCGACGCCGACCTCAAGGGCCGCGGGGCCTCGGGACCCAGCCAGACGGCCTGGGCCCTGCTCGGCCTGATGGCCGCGGGCCAGGCGGGCACGCCGACGGTCGCGCGCGGGATCGAGTTCCTCCTGCGGGGCCAGCGAGCGAACGGCGGCTGGGACGACACGCTCTGGAACGGGACGGGCTTTCCCCGGGTCTTCTACCTGCAGTACCACCTCTACGCCCACTACTTCCCCCTGTGGGCGCTCGGGGCCTGGCGCCGGCTCACGCAGTAGAGCTCGCCGGCCCCCCACCGACCCTTCCCCCGAATGACCGGGTCGCTCGTCCTCGACTCCATCCAGGGGCTCGGGCGGCTGGGCCTCGAGACGCTCTCCGCCCTCGGGCGGTTCGGGGTCTTCCTGGCCGAGGCCTTCCGGTGGGCGCTGGTCCCGCCCTTCAAGGCGCGCCAGGCTCTCCAGCGCGTCTGGTTCGTGGGCCTCCGCTCGATGTCCGTGATCCTCCTCACCGGGGCGTTCACCGGGATGGTGCTCGGGCTCCAGGGCATGCTCATGCTGCAACGGGTCGGCTCGGAGGCCTTCGTCGGCCCCCTGGTCGCCATCGCGCTCGTGCGCGAGCTGGGCCCGGTGCTGGCGGCGCTCATGGTGACCGGGCGCGCGGGGTCGGCGCTCGCCGCCGAGATCGGCGTCATGCGGATCACCGAGCAGATCGACGCGCTCACCGTGATGGCACTGAACCCGATGCGGTACCTGGTCGTGCCGACGCTGGTGGCGGGGGTCGTCGCCCTGCCCCTCCTCGCGTGGATCTTCGACGTCGTGGGCGTCTACGGCGGCTATCTCGTCACGGTGAAGCTCTTCGGGATGTCCTCCGGAACCTACTTCGGGCAGATCCGGGCCTTCCTCGACACCGGCGACATCTGGGTCGGATTCTGGAAGGCGCTCGTGTTCGGGCTCGTCATCACCTGGGTCGCCTGTTACAAGGGCTTCCATGTCGGCCACGGCGCCGAGGGCGTCGGGCGCGCGACGACCGAGGCGGTCGTGCTCGCGTCGGTCCTCATCCTCGTGCTGGACTACTTCCTGGGCTCGGTGCTGCCGTGACGGAGACGCCCGCCCCCGCGATCCGGGTCGAGGGGCTCCGGAAGCGCTTCGGGACCCAGGAGGTCCTGCGCGGCGTGGACTTGCAGGTGGCGCCCGCCGAGCTCCTGGTCGTCATCGGACGCTCGGGCGGCGGCAAGTCGGTGCTGCTCCGGCACCTCCTCGGGCTGGTCCGGCCCGACGCGGGGCGCGTGATCATCGACGGCCAGGACGTGACGAGCCTCCACGGGCGCGCGCTCGACCGGATCCGGGAGCGCTTCGGGGTCGTGTTCCAGGGCGGCGCGCTCTTCGACTCGCTCACGGTGCTCGAGAACGTGCTGTTCCCGATCCGGGAGCGCCGCCGGCTTCCGGCGGCCGATCTGCTGCCGCGGGCCCAGGAAGCCCTCGTCCAGGTCGGTCTCGGCGAGATGGGCCACAAGTACCCGGCCGAGATCTCCGGCGGCATGCGCAAGCGCGTCGCCATCGCGCGGGCGCTGGTCACCGAGCCCCAGGTGGTGTTCCTCGACGAGCCGACGACCGGGCTCGACCCCATCCTCGTCAACTCGATCCACCACCTGGTCGTGGGCCTCCACCGGAAGTTCGGCTTCACGGCCGTCATGGTCAGCCACGAGATTCCGGAGATCTTCCGGATCGCCGACCGCGTCGCGATGCTGCACGAGGGTCGCATCCACGCCGTGGGGACGCCGGAGGAGATCCAGAGCTCCACCGACCCCGCTGTGCGCCAGTTCATCCACGGGGAGGTCGAGGAGCAGGTCGTCTAGTCGGAGACGGAAGCGCGGGCCAACGCGGAAGGAGGCGCGAACACTGCCATGGGTCGACGAGTGGAGCTCGGGGTCGGACTGTTCATGGTCGCGGGGATCCTCGCGCTTGCATATCTGTCCATGAACCTGGGTCGCGTCGACATCCTCGGTCGCCAGGGCTACGTCGTCTACGCGGACTTCCCGACCGTGGGCGGGCTCAAGTCGGGGGCGGCGGTGGAGATCGCGGGCGTCTCGGTCGGCCGGGTGCAGTCGATTGGGCTCAAGGAGTACCAGGCCCGGGTCGCCCTCCGGATCGACGACACCGTAAAGCTCCAAACCGACGCCATCGTCTCGATCAAGACGAAGGGCCTCATCGGCGAGAAGTTCGTCCAGATCAGCCCGGGCGGCTCGGACAAGCTCGTGCCCGCCGGCGGCCGCCTCACGGAGGTCGAGGCGCCCGTCGACATCGAGGAGTTGATCTCGAAGTACGTCTTCGGCAAGGTGTAGGGGCATGGGCCGCACGCGACGCCCCGCTCGCGACGTCTGCCTCGCCGCCGCCCTGGTCGCGACGCTGGTCCCCGGGATCGCGGGCGCCCAGGGCGGAAGCCCCGCGCCGGCGCCCCCGCCCTCGACGCCCGCTCCGCCGCCGGCCGCCCCCCCGCCGCCCGCCCCGGCCGCGGACCCCGCGGCGGGCGCGCCCGCTCCGCCGCCCGAGGCGGCCGTGCGGATGAACCTCGAGGACAGCCTCCGCGCGGCGCTCGGACGGAGCCCGGAGACCCGGCAGGCTATCGCGGAGGTGGAGGGCTATCGCGGCAAGCAGCTCCAGGCGCTCGGGATCGGGCGGCCGCAGCTCGAGCTCCAGACGGTGGTCGGCCCGTCCGCCCGCGCGCGCGGCGACCAGGTCTCCTCCCCCGACGACCAGTACTCGCCCGACATCACCGGCGCGTTCGTGCGCGGCACCGTCAGCATCATCCAGCCAATCTTCACCTGGGGGCTGATCCAGAACGCCCGGATGGCCGCCGAGCACGGCGTGAAGGCGGCGCAGGCCGGCGTCGACGTCAAGAGCACCGAGGTCGCGCTCCGCGTGAAGCAAGCGTACTGGGGGGCGGTGACGTCCAAGGAGATCCGGACGTTCCTCCTCGAGGTGCGGGACCAGGTCGACCAGGCGATCGCGCGGACCGAGCGGCTCGTCGAGGGCGGATACGCGACCGACATCGACCTCTACCGGTTCCGCTCCAAGCGCGGCGAGCTCGAGCGGTTCATCAACCTCGCGGACAAGGTCATCGATCTCGCCACGCAGGCCCTCGGGACGTGGACGGGCAAGCCGAAGGGCGTGGCCGTCGACCCGGCGGACGAGCTGCTGCCGGAGAACGTGAAGCCCATCCCGGCGGTGGACCTCTACGTCGAGAACGCGCTCGCGGGGCGGCCCGAGTTCTCCCAGCTCCGGGAGGGGATCGAGGCCCGCCGGAGACTCGTCGAGGTCGAGCGCAAGCAGGGCTACCCGCTGTTCTTCGTCGGCATCCTGGGTGACCTGGCGTACGCGACCAATCGCGACCGGCTGGAGAACCCCTACGTCATCGATCCCCTGTACCACACCGCGGTCGGGCCGGTCATCGGCTTCAAGTACAACCTCGACTTCGGGATCCGCGCCGGCAAGGTGAAGGAGGCCGAGGCGGAGCTCCAGAAGCTCGAGGCCCTGCGCGACCACGCGCTCGACGGAATCCCGCTCCAGGTCCGGGACGCGTACACCACGGTGGTCGAGGCGGAGCGCAACACGAGGGTCCTGGCGGAGGCCCACGACAACGCCAAGCAGTGGCTCATCGCGAGCTCCTCGAACGTGGACCTGGGCGTCGGGGACCCGGACGACCTGGCAGATGCCTTCGTGCAGTACGCCCGGACGCGCGCCGACTACCTCCAGGCGCTCTACGCCTACGTCTTCGGGCTCGAGCAGCTCGCCCACGCCGCGGGCCAGGACGTCGCCGACGTGCAGCGGCTGTCCCCGCCACGGCCGTGAGAGACTCCATCCGGAGGACCGAACCCATGCGACGGCTCGCGGTTCCGCTGCTCGTGGTCGCGCTGACCCTGGTGGCCGGGCGCCCGGCCCACGCCGGGGCGCCGACGGACCAGCTCAAGGCGGGCGTCGACCGGGTCCTGGCAATCCTTCAGGACCCCGCGCTCAAGGAGCCCGCCAAGGCGGCGGAGCGTCGGGGGAAGATCCGCGCGGTCGCCAACGAGGTCTTCGACTGGCAGGAGACGGGCAAGCGCGCGCTCGCCCGCCACTGGCAAGCCCGCTCGCCGCAGGAGCGTGAGGAGTTCTCGAAGCTCTTCGCCGATCTCCTGGAGCGGTCCTACGTGAGCAAGATCGAGGCCTACAGCGGCGAGAGGATCGTCTACGGCGACGAGGCGCTCGACGGGGACCAGGCCACGGTGCGGACGAAGCTCGTCACCAAGAGCGGCACCCAGATCCCGATCGACTACCAGATGCAGAAGGTCGAGGAGCGCTGGCGCGTCTACGACGTGAAGATCGAGAACGTGGGCCTGGTCGCCAACTACCGCTCCCAGTTCAACCGCATCATCCAGCAGTCCGGCTACCCCGACCTCCTCCAGCGGCTCAAGACCAAGCAGGAGGAGCTCCAGTTCGACGACAGCGCCGCGGCGAAGGGCAAGAAGCCGTGACGGGCCTCGTCCTGGCCGCGGGCCTGGGCAAGCGCCTGGCGCCCCTCACCGACGGGCGGCCAAAGGGCCTGATCGAGCTCGGAGGCCGGACCCTCCTGGCGCGCCTGCTCGACGGGCTCCAGTCCGCGGGGGTCGACGAGACCGTGCTCGTCGTCGGCTACCGGCAGGCCATGATCCGGACCGCACTCGGCACGTCTCACCGGGGCATGCCGCTTCGCTACGTCGTCAACTCCGAGTTCGAGAAGGGGCCGCGGCTGTCGCTCTGGGCGGGCCGGGCGGAGTTCGAGCGCGGTGACGTGGTCCTGGCCGACGCCGACATCCTGTTCGCCCCTCCTCTGCTGGAGCGCGTCGTCCGGGCATCCGCGGCGAACGTGTTCCTGGGCGAGCCCGACTTCCTGGACACCGGCGAGGAGCAGAACCTGTACTGCGCCGGCGAGCGAGTCCTGGCGATCCGGCGCGGCGTGAAGGGGCCGCCCTCCGCTCCCTTCGAGCGCCGAGCCGAGTGGGTGGGCTTCGTGAAGGTCGGGCACGCCGCGGGCCTCGCCCTCGCCGCCACCCTGGACGCGATGATCCGCCAGGGTCGCGTGGAGGGCGACTACGAGGACGCGCTCGACGCGGTGCTCGTCGATCACCCGTTCTCGATGTGCTCGACGGACGGGCTGCCCTGGGTCGAGATCGACTTCCCGCAGGATCTCCACGAGGCCGAGACCGAGATCCTGCCGCGGATCCGCCGGCTGCCGACGGAGTGAGGCCCCGGTAACCCCGCGTTCAGGGCGCCGCGGCCACGGCGGCCAGCTTCCCGGCGACCTCGTCGGCCACGCGCCCGATCGCCCCGAGGCCGTCGCCGTCGAACGTCCGGCCCGACGGGTCCAGGAACCCCAGCGCGCCTCGCACCGCGCCGCCGATCCGGATCGGCGCCGCCGCCACCGCCCGCAGCCCCTCCGCCTCCATGCGCTCGCGGAGCCAGGCCGACACCGGCACGCGAGGGTCCGCGAGAAGATCCGGCGTCCAGACCGGGCGGCCCTCCTTGACCGCGCGCCAGGCCATCCCCACGCCGCCGGCGAGCGACTGGCCGAGCCACCCCTCCACCCCCTCCGCGGCCACGGTCGCGACGCACGCCAGCCGGCCCGAGGCGCCGTCGAGCCAGAAGAGCGCCGTGCGCCGGACACCGATTCGCTCGCGGGCGAGCGAGAGGGCCGCCGTCGCCGCCGCGGCGAGCGCGCCGGATGTAAGCGAGTCGGCCGACGGCGGATCCACCGGGGGCCGGCTCACTCGACGGCGACCGCGTCGATCTCGACCAGCATGTCCGGGTTGATCATCTTCCCGCACTCGACCCAGGTGCACGCGGGCCGGATCTCGCCGAACGCCTCGCGGTGGGCGCGGGCGGCCGCCTCCCACTGCGCCATGTCCGCGAGGTAGACGCTCGTCTTCACGACGTGGCCCAGGCCGAGCCCGAGCTTCTCGAGCGCCTCCGCCATGGTGCGGATCGCCCGCACCGTCTGGGCGTAGGCGTCGCCTTTCCCGGCGACCAGGCCGTCCGGGCCGGCCGCCGTGCAGCCGGACACCCAGGCCATGTCACCGACCCGGACGGCCCGCGAGTAGCCGACGAGCGGCTCCCAGCGGCCGCCCGACGACACCCGCTGGCGGGGCCGCATCACGCGGCGCCGTTCCGGGCGCCGGGCTGGAAGTGCGGCATCACCCGATCCGCGAAGAGCCGCATCGAGCGCGTGATCTGCTCGTGACTCAGGTACCCGGCGAACTGGGTGACATTCAGGAAGTCCGTGACCTCGAAGTAGTCGACCAGCTCGCGGAGCCGCTTGACCGCGTCCTCCGGCGACCCGGAGAGGCGCGCCAGGGTCGGGATGCGGTCGTAGAGGGTGTGCTGGTGCGCCTCGGCGTGGACGGTGATGCTGTCGAGGAAGCCAAAGTACCTTTCCATGCCGCGCTCGAACGTCTCGTTGGCCTCGCTCGTGCTCTCGGCGAGGTAGCAGAACATGGTCAGCGCGACCCGCATCCGGGCCGGGTCGTGACCGTGCTCCCGGTAGACGCGCCGGTAGGTGTCGATCTGGGCCCGGAGCGCCTCCGGCTTCTGGTTCGCGGGGAAGGTCAGGATCGGCCAGCCGAGCGCCCCGTAGCGCGCGAAAGACGCCTCGCTGATCGACGCCCCCCAGCACGGGATCGGGTTCTGCACCGGCTTCGGCCAGATGCTGGCCTGGCGGCCCTGGAAGAGCGGCGTGGTGTAGTCGAGGCCGTGGAGCCGGGCGAGGGCCTGGCGGACCACGGCGAGCGCCTGGTCGAAGCGCTCCTGGCTCTCGTCGAGCTTCACCCCGAACCCCATGAACTCATGCGGCTGGTAGCCGCGCCCGAGGCCGAGCTCGAGCCGTCCGCCGCTCAGGCAGTCGACCATCGCCGCCTGCTCCACGACCCGGATCGGGTGGTGCTGGAACGGGAGGACGACCACGCCGGTGCCGAGGCGGATCCGCCGCGTCTCGCGGGCGGCCGCCGCGGCCATGAGCAGGCAGTCTGGGACGAGCGCGTACCCCGCGAAGTGGTGCTCGGCGAACCAGCAGGCCCAGTACCCCAGCTCGTCCATGAGGCGCACCTCGGCGAGCTGCTGCTCGTACCGCGCCTGGCTGGACTGGCCCTCGCGCCGGTCGCACAGGACGAGATGGGAGAAGTGCATCGACCGGGGTCCTCCAGCTCGGGCACCGTCGGCCCGCCAGCTCGCCGGGCGCTCCACACGCTCGGGTGCTCAGGCTGCCGCAGGGTCGCGACGGGCGTGACTGTAGCGATCGGGGTGAGCCGCTGTCAAGCGGGCGACGAGCGCCTAGCGGTCACCCGGAAGGCGCGGACGGCGGCGGCTCGAAGCGAGACTCGCGCGACGCGCGGGGCGATTGACGTCTCGCGCACGGCGGGCTAGCGTGCCCGGGTGAACAAGGCCCGAGCCATCCGAGAGACGGCCACCCGGACGGCGCGTCGGTGAAGTTCGGTCTCATCGCGCAGATGCAGGCGCCGAAGCCGTGGCCCGACGGCGAGAACGTCGACCATCGGATCCACTGGGACACGTTCGCCGAGGCGGTGCTCGCCGAAAAAGTGGGGTTCGACTACTACTGGGCGACCGAGCACCACTTCTACGAGGAGATCGCCCACAGCTCGGCGCCCGAGATCTTCCTGGCGGCGCTCGCCGCCCGGACGACCCGGATCCGGCTGGGACACGGAGTCGTCGTGCTCCCCTGCAACCACCCCGTTCGCGTCGCCGAGCGCGCCGCCACGCTCGACATTCTGTCCAACGGCCGTCTCGACCTGGGCACGGGCCGGGGCGCGTCCTGGTACCACACCGAGGCCTTCGGCGTCTCGATCCAGGACTCCCGCGAGGTCTGGGACGAGGCCCTCCGGGTGATCTGCGGGCTCTTCGTCCACGACACCTTCCCGGGGCACAAGGGCCGGCACTACGAGATACCCGAGCGGAAGCTCGTGCCGAAGCCCGTCCAGAAGCCGCATCCCCCGCTCTGGGTGGCGGCGACGAGCCAGGCGACCTTCGCGAGCGCGGCGCGCGTGGGGCTCGGCGTCCTCGGGTTCACCGCCGTGCCGCCCGAGGAGCTGGCGCCGGCGGTCGACGCCTACCGCGCGGCCCAGGAGACGGCCGATCCGGCGGACTTCTTCGGCGCCGCGCCGAATTTCCAGGTCGCCGCGTTCATGACCGCGCACTGCGACACGGACGATCGGCGCGGGCGGGCGATCGCCGGCGCCGCCGCCCGGTGGTACCTCGGGGACAACGATGCGCCGCTGAACCGTGTGCGCTTCGGGCCCGACTTCGACCGCGCGCGCTTCGCCAAGTACACCGACGATGCGCTCATCCGAGACCGCCTGGTGGTGGGCGGCGACCCGGACACCTGCTCCCGTGTCGTCGAGGCCTGGGCCGACGTCGGCGTCGATCAGCTCATCCTCATGGTCCAGGCGGGCGTGACGCCCCACGACGAGGTGATGCGCGCCATCGAGCTCCTCGGCACCAAGGTCCTGCCGCGCTTCCACGATTGAGGCCGCGGGCGGTCAGCGGCCGGGGCGACTCCGGAAGCGGTAGAGCGCGACGAGCGACCCCGCGTCGAGGATCTCGCCGGCGTCGGCCATCCGGTAGACCTCGGCGAGCGGGGTCGGCACGACCTCGATGTGCTCGTCGGCGTCGAGCCCGCGAGCGACCGGCCGGAGGTCCCGCGCGACGAACAGGAAGACCCGGTCGTCGGTGAAACCCGCGTCGGCGAGCACCTCGCCGAGCGGCTCGAGAGCCCCGGCCTCGTAACCCGCCTCCTCGACCAGCTCGCGGCGGGCGCATGCCTCGGGGAACTCCCCCGCCTCGATCGTCCCGGCCGGCAGCTCCCAGAGTTCGGCGCCCACGATCGGCCGGTACTGCCGGATCAGCACCACCCGGCCGTCGTCGAGGATGGGCAGAATGCAGACCCCCGAGGGCACGCGCACCGCGTCAAGGGCAACCGGGCGCCCGTCCGGCAGGACGTGACGCTCCCGCCGGACGCGAAGCCGCGCTCCCCCGTCCTCTGGGGGATCGCCCGGGGCACCTAGCCCTGATGGGGCGCGCGGATCCATCCGATGATCGCGTCGACCACTTCGCGCTCGATGCCGAAGTACCCGTGCTGCGCCTGGGCCTCGCACGGATCGGACTTCGGGGGATTGCCGCCCTCGAACGTGAGGATCTCCTTCGGGTTGGCCTGCGTCAGCGCCTTGTAGAGGACCGGCGCGTCGGAGGGCGACGAGAACCTGCAGCTGTCGTCCTTGTGCCGGACGATCAAGGTCGCGACCCGGATGTCGCCGAGCTGGGCCGTCCTCACCGTCTCTCCGGTAGCCCTGGAAGGCTGGGTCACGGAGGACGTGAGCACGACCCCGTCCGGGCCCCCTCCCGCCGCGAGGCGCCCCGCCACACCCGCGGCCGAGACCGACCCCATGCTCGTCCCGACGAGCCACACCGGAACGGGCGCCATCTCCCGCAGCGCGGCGATCACCTGCTTCATGTCCTCGGCGTGCTCCTTCGAGGTCCGGAAGTTCCAGTAGTCGCCGCGGTCGGACGGCGTGTCGACCACGGCGACCAGGAAGCCGGCGCGCGCGAACCGCTCCCGCATCTTGACGAGGAAGTTGAATTTGAGCTGACCGATCCCGCTCGGCGGCGAGAGCGCCAGGTGCCCGTCGCCGCCGGCGAAGAGGATGAGGCTCGCGGTCGGCGTCCCGGGCGGGTGGACGAGCAAGAATCCCTGCGTGACGCCCTTGCGAGTCGGCACGGCCCGCACCTCCTCGCTCGCCGCCTCCGCCTGGATGGCAGCGGCGAGCAGGGAGACGACCAGGACGGCCCGGACCCGGTGGCCCGTGGAATACCTCACCTGTGCCCTCCTCCTCCGCGACGCGCTCAGATCCGCACCCGCTCGCCCCGCGGGTCCCAGAGCGGCGCCGCCCGGACCTCGGCGGGCACGAGGCGCCCGAACGACTCCACCGCGACCACCATCCCGGGTCGGGCCAGTGCCGTCGGGAGGTAGGCGAGCGCGACGTTGCGGCCGACCGTGTGCCCGTAGCCCCCGCTCCGGATCCGGCCCACCACCCGGCCCTCGGCGACCACGGCCTCCCCGCCCCAGAGCACGCAGGACTCTCCGTCCAGGACGAGGGGGGCCAGCTTCCGCTGGAGCCCGGCCGCCCGCTGGCGGAGGAGGGCGTCCCGCCCGATGAAGTCCCCCTTGTCGAGCCGCACGCAGAAGCCCAAATTCGCCTCGAGGGGAGTGTCCCCGGGACAGACGTCCTCACCCCAGGAGTAGAAGCACTTCTCGAGGCGGAGCGTGTTGAGCGCGTAGTACCCGACGGGCTCGATCCCGAACTCTTGGCCGGCGGCCATCACGGCATCCCAGACGCGCCCGGCGCCGTCCCAGGGTGCCACCAGCTCGTACCCGAGCTCGCCCGCGAAGCTCACGCGGTTGGCGCGCACCTCGATCCCGCCCACGTGGATGGCCCGGGACGTGAGGTACGGGAACACGGGGGTCGACAGATCGTCCGGGGTCGCCTTGGCCAGGGTCCGGCGCGAGTCCGGACCCCAGAGGCTGACGACCGCGTGGCGGTCGGTGACGTCGGCCACCTCGACCGAGCCGTCGTCCGGCAGATGGAGCCGGAGCCAGCCGAGGTCGCTCGCCGCCGAGGCGGTCCCGGTCGTCACCCGGAAGGCCGATGCCCCGAGGCGGATCACGGTCACGTCGCACTCGATCCCGCCGCGCGGGTTCAGGCACTGCGTGTAGACGAGGCTGCCCGCCGGTCGGTCAACGTCGTTCCCGCAGAGCCGCTGGAGGAACGGGAGGGCCCCGGGCCCGGTCACGTCGAGCTTCCCGAACGACGTCATGTCGAGCACGCCCACGCGCTCGCGCACCGCCCGGTGCTCGCGGGCGACGTGCTCCCAGTAGCCGGGGCGCTGCCAGGTGCGCTCGTCAGCGCCCTGCCGCCGCCCGGGCCGCCCGGGGACGAAGTAGTGGGCCCGCTCCCAGCCGCCGCGCTCTCCGAAGACGGCGCCGAGCGCGAGGAGCCGATCGAGGAGCGGGCTCGTCCGGAGCGGGCGACCCCATTCGCTCTCGTCGCACGGGAACTGGGGCGCGTAGTAGTAGCGGTAGACCTCGCGCGCCTTCTCGGCGACGTGGCGCCGGTCGCGGAGATGGGCGCCGAAGCGGCGGACGTTCAGCTCCCACACGTCGATCGACGGCCCGCCCTCGAGGATCCACTCGGCCATGACGCGCCCGACGCCCCCCGCCCCCGCGATCCCATTGATCGACATCCCCGCCGCCACCCAGAAGCCGGGCCGCCCGGGCACCGGGCCGAGCGCGTAGTGGCCGTCCGGCGTGAAGCCGTCGGGCCCGTTCACGAGCTGCAGGATCTCGGCCTTCTCGACGGCCGGGAAGCGGCGGATGGCCCCCGCCAGGAGAGGCTCGAACAGCTCCCACTCCGCCGGGAGCAGCTGCTGGGTGAACTCCCAGGGCACGTCGTCCAGGCGCCACGCCTTCGGATGGGGCTCGAAGCCGCCGACCAGGTAGCCGCCGATCTCCTCGCGCACGTACACGAGGTTCTCGGGATCGCGCACCACCGGGGTCTGGCGGGGGAGTTCCTGCCCCGGCACGGGACGCGTGACCAGGTACTGGTGCATCAGGGGAACGATCGGCAGGTCGACGCCGGCCATCGCCGCCACGCGGGGCGCCCACTGGCCGGCGGCGTTGACCACGCGCTCCGTCCGGATCGGGCCCGCAGTCGTCTCCACTCCCTGGACCCGGCCGCGCGGATCGAGCCGGACGCCGGTGACCCGGGTCCCGGTGACGATCTCCGCCCCCTGTGCCAGGGCCCGGCGCGCCAGCTCCCGGGTGATGCCGTTCGGCTCGAGGTAGCCGTCGTCGGGGACGTGCACCGCGCCGTGGAGGCCCTCCCCGCTCATCGCGGGGCAGATCCGGAGCGCCTCGCCGGGGGTGATGATGCCGACGTCGAGGCCGAGCGCCCGCGCCCGGCTCACGCTCCGCCGGAGGCCCTGGAGCATCTCCCGGCTCGCGGCGAGGCGGAGGCTCCCGACCGGACGCCAGCCGGCGGCCTCTCCGACCTCGGCCGCCAGCTCCCGGTAGAGCCGGATGCTGTAGCTCATGAGGAGCATGTCCGCGGGGGAGGTGCGAAACTGCGACACCAGGCCCACCGAGTGAAAGGTCGTGCCGCTGGTCAGCTCGCCCTTCTCGACCAGGACGACGTCCCGGCAGCCGCCGGCGGTCAGATGGTAGGCGATGCTGCAGCCGATGATGCCGCCGCCCACCACGACGACCGCCGCCTCGCTCCGCACGTGACAGTCTCGCCGGCAGCTAGCGCCGCTCCGCGCGGGTCACGCGAGATCCGCCGCGCCACCAGGAGCGGTGGACGGGCTCAGCCGACCGGCCCTGCGCGCTCAGGCGAGGATGTCCTCGAGGACCCGGCCGTCGACGCGCCCGGCGTCCAGGCCCGTGAGCCGGCAGAGGGTCGGCATGAGGTCGATAGTCCGCCCGCCCCGGATCTCGGCGCCGGCCCGCACGCCGGGCCCCGTCACCAGCATCGGGATCCGCTGCTCGTGCTTGGAGCCGTGCGAGCGGAGCCCCGTCTCGCTTCGCTGCGCCGGCTCGTCGTCCCACACGCCGAGGGCGACGTCCCGGGCGGCCCAGCAGATCAGGTCGCCCACGCGCTCCGGCGGGAGGTGGTCGCGGCCCGCCTCGGCGTTCGGGACGACCTCGTCGATGCCGGCCGTCCGCTCGAGCAGGCCCCGCGCCTCGCGCGCCTTCCCGGAGTCTTCGAAGTAGAGGTAGAGAGCGCCCCCGAGGTCCCGGTGGTGGGCGTAGAGCCCGTCCCGGATGAGCGGCACGCCGTGGGTCTGGATGCCGGCCTCTGCCAGGACCCTGACCGGCGAGACCGAGCGGAGCTTCGCGTTCATCCCGTGGTCCGCCGTCAGCACGACGACCGTCTCGGCGGGGTCATACACGTCCAGGAGCCGTCCGAGGGCCTCGTCGCTCGCCTCGAGGTACCGCTGCATGGCAGGCTCGTCGGGGGCCAGCATGTGCTGAGGGTAGTCCGTCGTGGCCACGTAGAGGAAGTCCGGGCGCTCCCGGAGGGCGACTTCCCGGGCCATCCGGAACACCCAGAGGTTGATGTCGAGCGAGAAGATCTCCGGGGGCGCGCCGGCCACCGCCCGGTGGGCCTCCGGGTGGGTCTTCATGTCGACCGAGACGTCGAGGCCCCGCCGGAGGAGCTTGGTCAGCTTCTCCTTGGCGGTGACGAGGGCCGTCGACCAGCCGGCCGCCTTGAAGCGCTCGAAGACGAGCGGCTCCTGCACGAACGAGACCTGTTCCATGAAGACGTCCGTCCGCGTGCCGCGGTCGTAGTAGAAGTTGGTCGACAGGCCGTGGCGCGCCGGGTACGTGCCCGTGAGCAGGGAGACGTGGTTCACGTTCGTGAGGCTGGGGAGCACTCCCCGGCCGTCGAGGGTCGAGGCGCCGCCCTTCATGAGCGCGGCCAGGCGGGGCATCCGGGCGGGCTGGACGTAGCCAGGGTCGAAGCCGTCGACGAGGAACATGAGGACCCGCTTCGCTCGCGTCATCGATCCTCCGGGGCGGGGTCAGACCCTGACTTTGATTTCCGGCCCCGCCTGACCCCCACCGACAGCTCCGCGAGGCTGGCCCGGAACGCCTCGACCACCCCTTCCAGGTCCGGGGGGGTGAGCGTCCCCATGTTGGACACGCGAAACGCATAGGTGCGGATGTTTCCCTGGCCGGCGTAGATGATGTACCCCCGCCGTTTCATCGCGTCGTGGAGCGGATCGTAGGCCAGTCCGGGCAGGAGCCGGAACGTCGTGAGAATGCTGGAGCGCGCGCACTCGGGAACCAGGCTCTCGAAGCCGAGCGCGGCCATGCCGCGCCGCAGCACGCGGGCGTTCTCCGCGTAGCGCGCGATCCGGCAGTCCACCCCCTCGGTCTCCAGCTCGACGAGGGCCTGCCGCATCGCGTGCAGGACCTGGACCGCCGGGGTGAAGGGCGTGTTGTCCCGCTCCTGGGTCGCGTAGTGCCCGTGGAGATCGAGATAGACGCTGCGGGGCGGGTGTCCGGCCAGGGCGTCCAGCGCCGAGCGGCGGCCGAGCACGAAGGCGATCCCGGGCACCCCCTGGAGGCACTTGTTGGCGCTGGCCATCACGAAGTCCACGCCGTCGGCGTCCACGTCGAGCCGCTCGCCGAACAGAGAGCTCATGGCGTCGATCAGCACCCGGCGCCCCGCCCGGGCGGCCACGCGCGCGACGTCCATCACCGGGTTCAGGAGGCCCGTCGTCGTCTCGTGGTGGACGACCGCCACGTGGCTGACCTCGGGATGCGCCCGGAGCGCGGCGTCGACGTCGGCCGGCCGGACCGGCGTGGTGACGTCGTACGTGAGCACCTCGGCCGGGATCCCGTGGACCCGCGCGATCCGGGCCAGGCGCTCCCCGTACACGCCGTTGCTCGCGATCAGGAGCGCGCGGTCCGGCGGCACCGCCGAGGAGACGGCGGCCTCCACCGCAGCGGTCCCCGACCCGGTGAAGAGCACGGCGGCGAAGCGCTCGGCGCACCCCGCGAGCCGGACGAGCCGCTCCCGGCACTCCCGCATCATCTCGAAGAACTCCGGCTCCCGGTGGCAGAGGTCCGGCATCACCAGGGCCTCGCGCACCGATCCGCTGGTGTTGGCGGGCCCCGGGTTCAGCAGGATCCACTCGCGCTCGGCCATGGTCATCCTCCCGGCCGACAGGCTACCCCTCGCCCTTGCCACCCGTCCACCCTACCGCCGATCGTTGTTTCTTCCTTGCGGCGGAGAGAGTGACACGCTAGATTGCCGCTAGAGGAGGATGCCCAGGGTCATGGCGCAGCTGGCCTTCGTGATCTCGCTCGTGGCACTGGGAATCTCCATCCTCGCCTACCAGGAAGCCGGCGGGACCAAGGACCTCACGAAGAAGGTCGAGTCTCTCCGGGAAGATCTCCGGCGCGAGACGGCGGACAGCCTCTCCAAGCTCGAGAAGGCGCTTCGCTCGGCCGAGCCGGCCAAGGCTCAGCCGTGAACCCAGCCCGCTCGCCCCTCGCCGCGGATCCGCCGCGCGCGATCTCGACGGCGCCCGCCCGGATCGCGCGTCGGCAGGGACGCCGGCCGCGAGGATGGTGCGCGGCCGCCGCCGCGCTGGGGGTGATCGCCGGCATCGGTGCGGGCGCTCGGTCCTCGACGGTCGGCCCGGCGATGCCGGGTCTCACGGGCCCCGTCGACCGGACCGCCGTCGCGATCCCGCCCATCTACCCGGCGGCGCCCGCGGGGTTCCTGAGGCTTCCGGACACGCGATCCCTGCCCGTGGGGGGGACGCCGGGGCCGGCCCTCGCGGGCCCAGGGTCGGTCGTCCGCGGGGCCGCGCCCGGACTCCCTGACGATCGCCCGGCCTGGCGGCCGGCGCGCCTCGAGCCCGTGGTCGGAGTCGACGCGCGGGGGCATGTGACGTCAGTCCTGGAGTACTCACCCGGGCGCTTCGAGCGCTAGAGGCGGTGGACGGCGAATCGGATCCCCCTGACGCTGACCCGCGCACCGAGCCGCGCTCCGCGAAGAGCCGGGTCGTCCTGCGACGGCACCAGCTGTCCCACCTGCCCACCCTCGAGGTGAACGCCAGCATCGTCGAAACCCGCTACGCCCCCGGATCCTCCCCGTCCCACTGCGTGGGAACGTGCTGCCGGGCCGGCGTCAAGGTCGACGTCGCCCAGCGCGACCAGATCCTCGCCCACGCCGAGCTCATCCGGGACGCCATGGACCCGACGCAGGAGCACGACGTCTCCGCGTGGTTCGAGGAGACGGAGGTCCCCGATCCCGACTTCCCCTCGGGCCGGTGCGTCGGCACCCAGGTGCACGGCGATGGCTGCGTGTTTCTCGACGCGAAGCAGCGGTGCGTGCTCCAGACCGTGACGCTCGCCGCCGCCCGGCCCGGCTTCGACCTCAAGCCGTTCTTCTGCTCGGCCTTCCCCATCACGATCTCCGCCGGAGCGCTCTGGATCGACGAGATGTGCCTGGACGCGCCTGATGGCTGCTGCCTCCCCACCCCCGGCGGCGCCCTGGGCGTCCTCGACGTCTGCGAGGCCGAGCTGCGCCACGTCCTCGGAAACGAGGGGCTCGAGGAGCTCCGGCTGGCAGTCGAGGAGTAGCCGCCATCCGAATGAGCCAACGCGCCGGCGCCCCGATCCCCGCCCCCGGCCGCGCCGTCCGCGCAGCCGGCCGGGCCGCCGTGACGGGAGCGCCAGAACGCGCCGGCCGGCCTCGGCCCTCCCCGCGGATCGGATTCGCGTTCAACCGGAAGCCGGAGGATGCGAGCGCCCCGACCGCCACCCCGGCCCGGATCCCCGGCGTCGAGACTCCTACGGACGACCTCTACGCCGAGTGGGACGACGAGGTCACGATCGCGGCGATCGAGGCGGCGCTGTCGGAGGCCGGGGAGGTGATCCGGCTGGAGGCGACGGAGGACTTCCCGCTCCGTCTGCGGGAGTCGAAGCCCGACCTCGTCTTCAACGTCGCGGAAGGGCTCTGGGGCCCGAACCGTGAGGCTCACGTCCCGGCCCTCTGCGAGTTCTGGGGCGTGCCCTACACGGGGAGCGATCCTCTGACCCTGGCCCTCTGCCTCGACAAGAGTCGCGCCAAGGAGATCCTGGCCTACCACGGCATCCCGACCGCCGAGTTCGCCGTCGCCGCGGAAGGCCAGCCCCTCAACGGCATCCCGTCGCCGCCGGTCATCGTCAAGCCCGTCCACGAGGGGTCCAGCAAAGGGATCACCCAGGCCTCGGTCTGTCGGACGCGGACCGAGATCGGCCGGGCCGTGGGGCTGGTGTGGCGCCAGTACGGCCAGCCGGCGCTCGTGGAGCGCTGGCTGCCCGGCCGCGAGTTCACGTGCGCGGTCCTCGGGAACGGGCCGGACGCCCGGGTCCTGCCCGTGGTCGAGCTCGACTTCGACACGTTGCCCACCGGCGCGGCGCGGCTCTACTCGTTCGAGGCCAAGTGGATCTGGGACACGCCGGAGAGGCCGCTCGCCATCTTCCAGTGCCCGGCCTCGCTGTCGCGCGGGCTCGCCCGGCAGATCGAGCAGACGGTGCTCGCCGCGTATCGCGTCCTGAGGTGCCGGGACTGGGCCCGGATCGACGTCCGGTGCGACGCCCGCAGCGTGCCGCACATCCTCGAGGTCAACCCGCTGCCGGGGGTGCTCCCCGACCCCGACATGAACTCGTGCTTCCCGAAGGCCGCCCGGGCCGCCGGCATGGACTACGGCTCCATGATCCGCGCGGTCCTGCGGGCCGGAGCGGCGCGCCATGGCATTGCGGTCTAGGCCCCCCCGGATGGCGCGCCGCCGACCCCGCGCGGCGGTCATCGCCGACGCGCTGTCGGAGGCGACCGCCCAGGCCATCGGCACGCCGTCGGCCCCCGGCAACCCGGAGCCGGTGATCGCCGCCCTGCGGACGCTGGGCTACGACCCGGTCCTCGTGGAATTCAACGGCGACCTCGGGGCGTGGCTGGGGGAGCTGGTCACGGGGCGCTTCCAGCTGGTGTTCAACCTCTGCGAGGGGTTGAGCAACCAGGCCGCGGGCGAGCCCGCCGCGGCGGCCCTCGTCGAGATCCTCGGGCTTCCCCTGACCGGCGCCTCCTCCGACATGCTCGGGCTCTGCCTCCGGAAGGACCGGGCGAACGCAGTGCTCTACGCCCACGGCGTCCCGGTGCCGGAGTGGATGCTGGTTCGGCCCGACGCCCGTCCGGGACCGTGGCGCCGCTTCCCCGCGATCGTGAAGCCGGCGGGCGAGGACGGGTCGTTCGGGATCGCGTCCGACTCCGTGGTCAGCGACCGGGCGGCGCTGGGGGCCGTGGTGGCGCGCGGGTGCCCGCAGTGGGGACCCATGCTCGTCCAGCGCTACGTCGGCGGGCGGGAGTTCAACCTGGCGATCGTGGGCGGGCGGGTGCTGCCCCATGCCGAGATCGACTTCAGCCGTATGGATCCGGGACTGCCGGCCGTGGTCACGTACGCGGCGAAGTGGGAGCACGGCAGCCCCGAGGACCGGGGGACCGTGCCTCGGTGCCCCGCCCGCCTGCCGGCCCGGCTCGCCGCGCGCCTCACCCAGCTCGCCGGGCGCGTCTGGGCGGCGGTGGACGGGACGGGGTATGGCCGCATCGACGTCCGCGTCGACGGGCGCGGCACGACGTTCGTCACGGACGTGAACCCGAATCCGGACCTTGGGGTCCGCGCGGGATTGGCGCGCCAGGCGGCCGCCGCGGGGTGGAGCTACCTCGATCTGATCGCACGGATCGTCGAGGATGCCCTCGCCCGCGCGCGCCGGGCCAGCGGACCGGGTCAAACTCCCCCAGCGGCGCTCGCAGACGCTCGACGGCTGGCGGAGGGCATGCCGTACACCCAGCGCCTCGCCCCGGCCCTCGGCCGGCGCGAGCCCAGGGGGACGAGGTCGACGTGACCTACTGGCAAGAGAGGCTCCGGGAGTCGGTGACCACGGTCGACGAGCTCGTGAAGCGCTTCGGGGTCGATCACATTGACCCCGAAGCGGTGCAACGGGCGATCGACGGCTTCAATCTCCGCATCACCCCCGAGCTGCTCAATCTCATCAAGGAGCCCGGGGACCCGGTCGGGCGACAGTACGTCCCCAGCCCCGAGGAGAACCTCGTGGAGGACGGGATCGTCGACTCGCTCGGCGAGGATGCCGATTCCCCGGTCCCGAACATCACCCACCGCTACCCCGACCGCGTGCTGTTCCTCGTGAGCCCGGTCTGCGCGGCCTACTGCCGCTTCTGCACGCGGCGGCGCAAGGTGGGCGACCCCGAGAAGATCCCGCTCGGCCAGTTCGACGCGGCGTTCGACTACATCCGACAGCATACCGAGGTCCGGGACGTCAGCCTGTCGGGCGGCGACCCCCTGATGCTCTCGGACCGGCGGGTCGAGTACTTCCTCGGGAAGCTCCGGGCGATCCCCCACGTCGAGATCGTGCGGATCCACACCCGGATCCCCTCGCAGCTGCCCGAGCGCGTCACGACGGCGCTCTGCGAGACGATCAAGAAGTTCCACCCCGTGTTCGTGAACGTGCACTTCAACCACCCCGACGAGCTCACCCCGGCCGCGCGGTCGGCGCTGACCATGCTCGCCGACGCCGGCTGCCCCCTCGGAAGCCAGACGGTGCTCCTGAAGGGCGTGAACGACGACCCGGCCATCATGCGGCGGCTCATGCAGGAGCTCCTCCGGTGTCGGGTCCGGCCGTACTACCTCTACCAGGCCGACCTCGTCGCCGGTGGGGAGCACTTCCGGACGTCGGTGGCGAAGGGCCTGGAGATCATCGAGGCGCTGCGCGGCTGGACCTCGGGGCTGGCCGTCCCCCACTACGTGATCGACGCCCCCGGCGGCGGGGGCAAGATCCCGCTCCTGCCGCAGTACGTGCAGTCCATCACCGACCGGGAGGTGGTGGTGCGCAACTACGCGGGGAAGGTCTTCCGGTACGTCCTTCCCAAGTCGGACGGGGCCAAGTCCAACGGGGCCAAGTCCAACGGGATCAAGGCGGCCAGTCCCCGGTCGAACGGCGTCAAGTCGAACGGCGCGAAGGCAACGGCTTCAAGGTCGAACGGCCGCCCGGCGCGCTGCTGAGCCGGCCGCCGTCGCGGCCCGCCGGCCGTCCGCCCGTCGCGGCCGAAAACAAGAGGGGCGAGCCGCGCATGCGACTCGCCCCCCCTCATCGATCGGATCGAGCGTCTAGGCGAATCCGACCGGGCGCTGTCGCTCCGGGAGGGCGATCCCGCTGAGACGGAACTCGGCGCGGACCGCCTCGGCATCGGGCCCCTCGAACCCCGCCATCCCCTCGCGGAGCAGCGACTCGACCGGGGCGCGTCGGCTCTCCCTCCGCGACGCGGCCTGAAGCACCCCCGCGACCGCGACCAGGAGTCCTCCGACGACTACGAAGTGATGCATCACCCTATCCTCCTCTTCGCGCCCTCACGCCGCCTGCAGCCGGCGCGCGTGACGGTTCACGGCTCCCAGCGGACGGACCGGCGCCGGGTCCGGGGTGAGGACGAGCTCGTAGCGGTCCGCGCCCGTCCGCGTCAGGGCCTGGTGGACGATGGCCACGATGCGGCTCACCACCGTCGGTCGGCCGACCGGAACCTGGATCTCGACCCGCCACGGGCCTCCCAGCGGCTTGGTCACGAGCGGGGCCACGACCGAGCCCAGCTCGTCGGCGATGGCGTCGGTCAGCCGGACCTGGCGGGCCACCATCGCCTCCCGGCGGTGGTCGCGCCAGGCGGCCAGCCCGAGCAAGCCCATGATCACCAGGAGCGGAGAGGCCATCGTCAGGATCGCGATCGCTGCGTTCGTCATTGTGAGCCCTCCCTCTTGCCCGTTGAGACACCGGTCGGACGGGCGCGTGAAACAGCCAGAGGGCGGCGGGACGGGCGGGGCTACG
>DATBGA010000002.1:0-6898 GCA_036558225.1 Candidatus Methylomirabilota bacterium
GTCAACGATCCGCGGACGACCATTTCCTGGGCCAACGGTCAGTTCATCCTGATCCGCCGTCCGACGTACGACGCGCTCGGCGGCCACGCGGCGATCCGAAGCCGCGTGGTGGAGGATTTCGCCCTCGCCGTCCTCGTCAAGCGGCGGGGCTACCGGCTCATGCTGGCCGACGGTCGCGCCTGGGTGCGAACCCGCATGTACGAATCGCTGCGCGGGATCTGGGACGGGTTCAGCAAGGGCCTGTCCTCGCGGCGGTCACGTCCTCTTCGATCGCTGACGGGGGCTGCCCGCGACATTGCGGCGGTAGCGGTGCCGCTGAGCCTCCTGGCGATGGGGGCCCGCGCGGTCGCCACCGGGAGCCCGTCCGCGTGGGGCGCGCTGGCCCTGGCCGCCGGCGTCCTGATGCTGGGCTGGCAGCTCGCGGTTGGCATCGTGCTGGCCCGTCAGATGCGGATCCCGCCCGCGTATGGGCTCCTCCGGCCGGTCGGCATCCTCACCTATGCGGGCATCAAGCTGAATGCCGGGTATCTTCTCTTGAGCGGGCGCGGAGTGCCCTGGAAGGGGCGCCGCTACAACGAGCCGGCGGGGGCCGTCCAGCGTCAGGGTGCACTCGAAGTGGGCGCCGGGAGCCCGACACCTCGCACAGAAGTCGCGACGCCCATGCGCGACGGCCGCGCGACGGCACGGGAGTCAGATCCAGAGCCGCCATAGCCGGGGTCCCGGCACGGCCCGGCTTGGCGGATCGCGCGGCCGGTCTCTTCTTCGGTGGGAGTGCGATGGAGGTCGAGCAGAGACCCGAGGAGGGGTCAGCGCAGCCGCTGTCTCACGTGCCACCACAATCGCCGGGACATGGGCATCTTGTAGTAGTTACGCGGCCAGGCGTGGTCGCGCAGGGCGCTGAGCTGCTCCGGGGTAAGCCACTCGGACGACACCGTGCAGTTCTCATCCACCTGCTTCGGATTGCGCATGCCCGGAATCACGGTCGAGACGGCCTCGTGGCTCAGACAGAAGCGAAGAGCCAGCCGCGCGAGGCTCTCGCCCTGCTTGACCGCCTCGGCCCGGAATCCCTCGACGTGCCGGCATGTCTCGCGCAGGCGCTCTCCCCGGAAGTATTCACGCCGGAAGTCTCCGGCAGGAAACCGCGTCTCCGGAGTGAGCCTGCCGGTCAGGCTGCTTTCGTCGAAGGGCGAGCGCACGATGATGCCGACGTTGTGGAGGCGGCAGTGGTCGAAGAGCACCTCGCGAGCGGACTGATAGAAGACGTTGAAGATGAGCTGAACGCTGTCGACGAGCCCCGATGCGACGGCGCGGAGCGCGCTGTCCGGTCGGTGGTTGAGGAGCGAGATGCCGAATGCCTGGATCTTCCCCTGCGCCTTGAGCTGGCCGATCGCCTCCTGCCAGTCCGGTTCGTCGAGCCACTCGTCGCGCCAGGTGTGAAGCTGTTGCAGGTGGATCGACTCGGTCCCGAGGTTGCGGAGACTGGACTCCGTGGCTTGGACGATCCAGTCACGAGGAAAGGCCGTTCGCACCTGCATGCTGGTCCGTGGCAACCATCTCCTCGGCCGTGGCGGGATCTTGGTCGCCACCCGAATGCCGCCGCCGGCCTCGCGCACTGCGTGTCCGACGAGCCGCTCGCTGTGGCCCCAGCCGTAGCTCAGCGCCGTGTCGACGAAATTCACGCCGAGGTCGAAGGCGCGCAGCAGCGCGCGACGCGCGGCGCTGTCGTCCGATGGTCCCCACGCGTCACCGCCGATCGCCCAGGTACCGAAGCCGATCTCCGACACCATCAGACCGCTGTGCCCCAGTTTTCGATTCTGCACTGGCTCTCCCCGGCGCTATCTCGCCGGAGCCACTAGCATTACCCATCCGCGAGCAGCCGACAAGGGCAGAAATCCACGGGAAAAGAAGGACACGCAGGCAGAGCGCGCGGCCGGAAGCCCGCCACCGCCTCACCATTGCGATGGCCCGTTGCCTGCGGAGTCTCTACGGGATCCGGGGAATTTTGCCTCTACTGGCATCGACGGCGATGCCGACGAAGTGGCGCCGCGTGGGCGAACTCCGTCATGGCGCCCAGGATCGCTGGGGTACAATCGCCACATGTTCTTGCGGTCGGATGGCCGATCGAGCCCTCGAGCATTGCGACAGAGAGATCCCGCTGGACTCCGGGCTCTCCATCGGTGAGCGCGCAGCCGGCACTGGACGAGGGGGAGCGGGCCGCCGTCGCGGCGGCCGAGCGGCTCGGCGTGCCGTTCGAGCTGATCGCCTGCGACCCGGACTACGCGGACACCGCCGCCTTCTGCGCGCGCTACGGGTACCCCCCGGAGCGCGCTGCGAACACGCTCGTCGTCGCCTCCAAGAAGGAGCCGAAGCAATACGCGGCGTGCGTGGTCCTGGCGACGACCCGGCTCGACGTGAACCACGCGGTCCGGGACCTCCTGGGCGCGGCGAAATGCTCGTTCGCCTCGGCGGAGGAGATGAGCGCGCTGACCGGCATGAAGGTCGGCGGCGTGACCGCCTTCGGGCTTCCCGCGGGCCTGCCCCTCTACGTCGACGCCCGCGTCATGGATCTCGACTGGATCATCCTCGGCACCGGGGGGCGGAACGGCAAGATTCGCATCGGCCCCGAGGTATTCCACCGGATGCCCGGGGCCAAGGTCGTCGAGGGGCTGGCGCTGCCCCAGCGGAGCTGAGGGCGTGGCGGACGCGGTAGGGATCCTGATCGTCGTGGGTCGTGACCAGGGCGAGCTCTACGAGTACTTCAGGTGGGGCTTCGGTCAGACGGCCGGCGTGGAGGTCGTCCTCGACCGGCGGCTCGGGGAGCGTCGGGGCAAGCGGAACGGCCACGGGCCGGCGGACGACCGCCGCAAGACCGATCGGCGACGGACGGCCGGGGCGCGCGCCGAGCTCCTCGCGCGCGGCTTCATGATTGCCCGGCGCGATCCCCGGGCCGGGGCGCGGGACTGGGGGACGCTTCGCTGAGCGACCTCGAGCTCGAGGAGTGTCCAGGGGACCTGATCCCCGAGGTGCGTGAGCGTCTCGAGCCCGGCATCCGGACCTCGGTGGTCGAGTACATCGAGGCGCGACGGGCGGGCGACCGCTTCGCGCACGCGCTGCGCCGGCTCCTCGGCCGGGTGGATCTCCTGGCCCTGCCCGGGCGCGCTCAGACGGCGCCCAAGATGGACGAGGGCGGGCGTCTCCTGGAGCCGCTGTCGCCGCGGAACTACACGGCGCCGCTGAACGACCCCGGCGTCCCGGCCCTGACGGTCCCGTGCGGCTTCGACCCGGAGGGCCTCCCGATCGGCATCCAGCTCGTCGGGAGCCACTGGGCGAAGGGCCCGCTCCTGGCGGTGGCGCACGCCTACCAACAGGTGACCGACTGGGACCGGCGCCGCCCGGCGCTGTCCGGCTGACCGAGGCCGAGGTGTCCGGCGCGGGATCGGCCTGCACCGTCTGCGGCGGACGCTGGCCGGACGCGGTGCACCGGATCGCGGAGCTCCAGGAGAGCACCCTCTATCTCCACGTGGACCAGTTCTTCCCCGGCTGGTCGGTCCTCGTGCTTCGCCGGCACGCGACGGAGCTCTTCGATCTCGAGGACGACGAGCGAGCGCGGCTCATGAACGACGTGAGCCACGTCGCCCGGGCGCTCAAGCTGGCGTTCGACGCCCGCAAGGTCAACTACGCGCTGTTCGGCAACCTCGTCCCGCACATCCACTGGCACCTGATCCCGCGCCTCGCCACCGACCCGGCGCCGCGCGAGGCCGTGTTCGCCGTCTCGCACGACCCGGTGCGGCTGCCGAGCGTCGAGCGTGTCGCCCGGATCGCGCGGATCCGTGCCCGCCTCGGACAATGAGCGCTCCAGCCTCCTTCGCGCGCTCCGCGCTGGCGAGGGCCCTCGCGCCGGGCCTGATGATCGCGGCGCTCGGCGCGGGCTGCGCCGCGTGGCGGGCGCCTGCCGCCGTCGAGCCCGCCACGGCGTTGCGTCCGGCCCCGCGCGCCCCCGTCCTCCGCGACGACGCCGATCCCGCCTCGCTCCGCGCCGCGGTGACCGAGAGCCTCGCGTGGCTGGCGGCCCAGTCCGCCGACCGCGTCTTCGTGGCAGGGCCCCGCCGCGTCACGGTGGCTGAGCAGGCGCGGGCGCTCCGGGCCCTGCTCGGCGTCCTGTCGGAGTCGCCCGGGCCCGAGCGCCTGGCCGCCTACGTCCGCGAGACGTTCGAGCTGCTGGAGTCGGCGGGCGGACCGGAGGGGCGAGTGCTCGTGACCGGCTACTACGAGCCGGTGGTCGACGCGGCCGAGCGGCCGAGCCCGGAGTACGGCGTGCCGGTCCTCGCACTCCCCGACGACCTGGTCGAGGTCCGCCTGGAAGCGTTCGACCCGCGCTATCGCGGAGAGCGCCTCTTTGGCCGGGTCGAGGGCCGCCGGCTGGTGCCCTACTGGCCGCGGGCCGACATCGATGCGGGCCGACTCGCGGGCCGCGGCCTCGAGCTCGCGTGGGCGCGGGATCCAGTGGACGTGTTCTTCATGGAGATCCAGGGAAGCGGGACCCTGCGCTTTCCCGACGGCCGGGAGCAGCGCGTGGGCTACGCCGGCGCCAACGGTCGGGCCTACCGGGCGATCGGGCGCCTCCTGATCGACGAGGGCCAGGTGCCTGGGGAGAAGATGTCGATGCAGGCGATCCGAGACTGGCTCGAAGCTCACCCGGACCAGCGACAGCGCGTCCTGCAGCACAACGAGTCCTACGTCTTCTTCCGGCCCCTGCCGGGTCCCCCGGAGGGGAGCCTGGGCCGCCCGCTCACACCCGGACGCTCGGTCGCGACGGACGCGCGCCTGTTTCCCCCGGGCGCCCTGGCCTTCCTCGAGACCGAGTGGCCAGAGCAGGCGCCGGACGGCACCGCCCGCTGGGCGCCCCTGACGCGCTTCGTCCTGAACCAGGACACGGGCGGCGCGATCCGCGGCGCCGGGCGGGTCGATTTCTTCTGGGGGCGAGGCGAGGCGGCCGCCTTCGCGGCGGGCCTCATGCGCCAACCCGGCCGCCTCTACTTCCTCGTGCCGCGACGGCAGCCGTAGGCGACTACGACGTGACGATCGCCGCTCGGTGACACGAGCGGCGCGCGATCGGCGCTCGCGTCAAAGCGTCGTGCCCGTCGCCCTTCGCGCAGACGGGATGCACGATCGCTCGCGGATCGCGTCGCGGCCCCGCGGTGACGATTCCTGACGGTGACCGGGCGAAACCGGGCCACATCTCGGGGCTCGCCCGCCCGGTGCTCGAAGCCTGAAACCACCAGCGGACCAATGGTTTCCGAGACGGTTCCGCCGCCAGGCGTCGTGGGCCCCCGGACACGGCGAGGCCCCGGCACATGCCTTGCACCCTCCACCCCTGCCGGTTGTGGTGCGCAAACTCGAGGTGCCGGACGCGCCATCCGGGTGCCTTGGCGTGCCCGTGGCGGCCTGCACCCTGTGCGATGCCGCGGGGCCTCAGAAACACGGAGGACAGGTCGTGTCTGACAGCGAGCCGAGCGTCGCCAGCGAGCATGCCGAGCCCCGCCCTTTGGCGCTCATTGCGGACGACGAGGCCGAGGTGCGCCGGCTGGTCGGCGAGGTGCTCGCAGAGGTGGGCTTCGACACCCTGTCGGCCCGCGACGGGTTCGAGCTGGTGGAGCTCGCCACACGGCACCGGCCGCGGCTCATCGTGGCGGACGTGATGATGCCCAACATGGACGGCTACACCGCGCTCGCCCGCCTGCGCGGGCAGCCCGAGACCGCGGGCATTCCCATCATCATGCTCACGGGCTGCACCGACCCCGCGTACGGGCAGCTCAGCGAGGGGATGGGCGCCTGGGCCCACGTGACCAAGCCGTTCTCGCCCCTGTTGCTCGGCGAGCTCGCCCAGGAGATGGTCCGGAGGTCGCGCGTGTGAGCTCGCGCCAGCGCCTTGGCGAGGTCCTCATCCAGCGCGAGCTCGTCACGCCCGAGCAGCTCGACGAGGCGCTGGCGCGACAGCGGATCGGCGGGCACCGGCTCGGCGAGGTGCTGCTCTCGATGGGGGCGATCACCCAGGAGCAGCTCAGCTGGGCGCTCTCGGAGTCCCTGCACATCCCCTTCGTCGAGCTGTCGGACGAGGTCATCGACCTCGAGGTCGCCCGCTCGCTACCGGAGGCGATGCTCCGCCGGCACGAGGCGGTGCCCATCCTCCGGGTGAGCGACGAGATGACGGTGCTCGTCGCCGATCCCACCAACCGCCAGGCCGCGATCGAGCTCGAGGCCCTGACCGGCTCGCGGGTCACCCTGGCGCTGGCCGCCCGGGAGGCCGTGCTCCACTTCCTCGATCGGGCCTTCCCGGACTCGAAGCGCGTGGCGGGGGAGCGGGATCCCGGGGCCAACGGGCACCCCGAGCGGGCGGTGGACCTCACCGGCGTGAGCCAGGTGTTCGCGCTGCTGCTCGGCGCCGTCCGGGACCGAGCGACCGAGCTCCACCTCGACCCGGCTCCGAACGGCGTCTTCGTTCGCGTCCGGATCGACGGCCGTCTGCTCGACCGCGGCTGGTTCAACCGAGAGCTGCTCGCGCCGCTCACCTTCCGGCTCCGGCTGCTCGCCGGGCTGAGGGGCGAGCCCGGGCCGAGGCTGGCGCGCATCCGCACGCGGCTCGACGGACGCGACACCGAGCTCGAGTTCCTCTTCTTCCCGACGCTCGCCGGGGAGGCCGTTACGGTGCGCTTCCAGCCGGTGGCGGCGGAGGCCCCGACGCTCGAGACGCTCGAGGCGCCCGAGCGCGTGCACCGGCTGCTCGTGGAGCTCGTCGGCGAGGCCCGGGTGCCCGGCAGCCCCGGCGGCCTCGTCGTCGTGGCCGGTGCCGACGCGAGGGCCCGGGCCGAGGTCCTCTACGCGCTCGCCCGGGCGGCGG
>DATBGA010000003.1:0-49436 GCA_036558225.1 Candidatus Methylomirabilota bacterium
ACCCTGGTCGACGCCATGCTCTGGCAGGGGGGCATCTTCCGTGCGAACGAGTCGGTCCCGGAGCGGATCATGGACTCGATCGACCTCGAGCGGGAGAAGGGCATCACGATCATGGCGAAGAACACCGCGATCACGTATCGCGGCCTGAAGATCAACATCGTCGACACGCCCGGCCACGCGGACTTCGGCGGCGAGGTCGAGCGGACCCTGACGCTGGTCGACGGGGTCCTTCTGCTGGTCGACGCCGCCGAGGGCCCGCTGCCCCAGACGCGCTTCGTCCTGCGGAAGGCGCTCGAGGCGGGGCTCCCGCCGGTGGTCGTGATCAACAAGATCGACCGGGCGGACGCCCGCCCCGTGCAGGTCCTGGACGAGATCTACGACCTGTTCATCGACCTCGACGCCGACGAGAGCCAGCTGGACTTCCCGGTCGTCTACACCGACGCCCGCCGCGGCACGGCGACCCGCCGGCTGGACGAGCCGGGGCGCACGCTCGAGCCGCTCTTCGAGGCCCTGCTCACCACGGTGCCCGCGCCCCGCTACGACCCGGCCATGGGCCTCCAGCTCCGCGCCGCCAGCCTCGACTGGGACGACTACGTCGGCCGGCTCGTGATCGGCCGCGTCACGAACGGCACGATCCGCGCGACGGACCGAGTCGCCGTCGTCCGGCGATCGGGCGCGGTGGAGCCCGCCAAGCTGACGGTCGTGTACGTGTACGAGGGCCTCCGCCGGGTCGAGGTGCCCGAGGCCGGCCCCGGGGAGCTGGTCGCCGTCGCGGGCGTCGAGGCCATGGACATCGGGGAGACGCTCGCCGACCCCGAGCGTCCGGTCGCCCTGCCGCCGATCCACATCGACGAGCCGACGGTCGCGATGCTGTTCTCGTCGAACGTCTCGCCGTTCGCCGGCCGCGACGGCCGGTACGTCACCTCCCGGCACCTCCGCGAGCGCCTCTTCAAGGAGGCGCGCGCCAACGTGGCCATCCGGATCCAGGAGACCGACACCCCGGACACCTTCCGCGTGTCGGGACGCGGCGAGCTCCAGCTCGCGATCCTGATCGAGATGATCCGCCGCGAGGGCTACGAGCTCGAGGTCGGGCAGCCCGAGGTCATCACGCGCACCGAGGACGGCCAGGAGCTCGAGCCCATGGAGCACCTGGTGGTCGACTGTCCCGAGGAGTACATCGGCGTCGTCACGCAGAAGGTCGGGACACGCCGCGGCCAGATGGTCAAGATGACGAACCACGGGACGGGCCGGGTGCGCCTCGAGTATCGGATCCCGGCACGAGGACTGATCGGCTACCGCTCGGAGTTCCTGACGGACACACGGGGGACCGGGCTCCTCAACCATCTGTTCGACGGCTGGTCGCCCTGGCACGGGGAGATCCCGCGCCGAACCACCGGCGCCCTCGTGGCGGACCGCGAGGGCCGGGCGACCGGCTACGCGATCGACCACCTCCAGCCCCGCGGCACCTTCTTCGTGCGGCCCGGCGATTCCGTGTACGAGGGCCAGGTCGTCGGCGAGCACGTCCGGGAGAACGACCTGGACGTGAACATCACGAAGGAGAAGCGGCTCACCAACATGCGCGCCTCCACCGCCGACGAGGGGATCCGGCTGGCCCCGCCGCGGGTCATGAGCCTCGAGCAGTGCCTCGAGTGGATCCGCGCCGACGAGCTCCTCGAGGTGACCCCGAGCTCGCTCCGCCTGCGAAAGAAAGCGCTGGTTGGGCGGCGACGCTTCTGACCCGGCGCCGCGGCTCGGCCGCGCCGCAGGCCTTGCCCTCCTTCTCCTGCTTCTTCCCGCGGTGCCGGCCCGCGCGCAGCCGGATTCCGAGCCGCGCGCCTATCTCGAGGTCGGCACGGAGGTGCCGCTCAAGGGCAACTCGCCCCTCAATGGCTACGCCTTCTTCCTCTGGAACCGCCCCCACTTCCCGGAACAGGACCAGTACCTGCGGGTGGTCGTGGCGCCCACCTACCTCCTCACGGAGCTCGTCCAGGACCACTGGCCCTACGGGCGCCACGCGGTCAGCGTCGGGCTGAACGGCGGCGGCATCCGCTACGGCCACTGGGAGTACCGGAACGGCAACTACAAGGGCGAGGAGTCTTTCTGGGGCGACGGGGGCGAGCTCCCGCTCTCCTACTACGCGGGCACGAAGCTCTTCGACAGGCTGCCCCTGCAGGGCCAGATCCGCGTCACGCCGTCCTTCATCGTCTACCAGGACTCCTTCGACACCGCCGAGCGCTTCGAGCTGCCCCCGGACACCGGGCTCTTCACGGGCCGGGTGGGCCTCCGGCTGGGGGGAGTGCCGCCCGAGCTCCTGCCGCAGCTCGCGCTCGAGGCGTCGGCGTGGTACGAGGCGACCTACCGGACGAACACCGGCACGTTCGGCTTCCCCGAGCACCCGGAACAGCTGGAATCGCTCACCCAGCGCCTCTGGGGCCGGGTCGCAGCCGTGTTCGAGCCCGCCGACGGGCACACGATCGACCTCCTGCTGACGGCCGGGTCCTCGCGCGACGCGGATCTGCTGTCGAGCTTCCGCCTGGGAAGCTCGCTGCCGTTCCGGAGCGAGTTCCCGCTGATCCTGCACGGCTACTTCGTCGAGGAGGTCTTCGCCAAGCAATTCTGGCTGCTGAACGCCTCGTACCGGTTCCCCGCGTGGCCGGGCTCCCGCCGGGTGACCCTCCGGATCGCGGCCGACATTGCGGGCGTCGACTACATCAAAGGGCACAGCCTCCCCCGGAAGCAGCTCCGCGGGGTCGGAGGGGACCTCTCCATCGCGTTCACGCCGCGCGTGACCCTGGTCGTCGGCTACGGCTATGGCATCGACGCCCCGCGGAACGGCGGCTTCGGCGGGCACGAGGCCCACGCGCTGATCGAGCTGAAATTCTAGGGCGTAGAACGGTCCGGCGCCGCCGAGCCTAGGCGCCGGACGGGGGGGCGGCTGCGCCCGGAGCGCTGCCGCGCCGTCGGCCCCGGCGGCGCCGGCGCGGGCGGCCCGGCGCGGCCTCGGGGCTCGCCCCGGCCGGCGCGGCTCGCTCCACCGGGGGCGGCGACGCCTCGCGCCGGGGACCATCGGACGGACGTCCGGGCGACCGACGGGGCGGGGCGCCGGGGCGCGGCCCACGGCCACCATGTCCGGCGCGGCGCGCCTCCCGGGCCTCGGCCGACCGGCGGCGCTCTTCGGCCGTCGGCTTGATCTCGGGCAGGAACATCGCGTCCTCGGCCCACTCGACGCGGATGCGCTGGCCGATGAAGCGCTCGACCGCCTCCAGCGAGAAGGCGCTCGCCTCGTCGACCAGGCTGATGGCCTTCCCCGACGCGCCGGCCCGCGCCGTCCGCCCGATCCGGTGGACGTAGTCCTCGGGATCCTGCGGCAGGTCCCAGTTGTAGACGTGGCTGACGTCGGGGATGTGGAGCCCCCGCGACGCCACGTCGGTCGCCACCAGGATGGGCACGCTCCCGTCCTTGAACGCCTCGAGGGTCTTCAGGCGCTTCCGCTGGTCGACGTCCCCGCTGAGGGCGCGGGCGGCGTGGCCGTTCCGCTCCAGCCGCTCCACCAGGCGGTGGACCTCGTCGCGCGTGTTGGTGAAGATCAGGATCCGGCCACCCTGCTCCGCCGCGAGGAGTCCCAGCAGGAGGCCGAACTTCTCGTGGCGCCCCGCATGGTAGAGCAGCTGCTCGACGCGCTCCACCGTCACCTGCTCCGGCGACACCGTGATCTGGGCCGGGTTGTTCATGAACTCGTAGGTGAGCTCGAGGACGCGGAAGGAGAGCGTAGCCGAGAACAGGAAGGACTGCCGCGCCTCGGGCGGGGGCAGCCGGCGAAGGATCCAGCGGATGTCGGCGATGAACCCCATGTCGAACATCCGGTCGGCCTCGTCGAGGATCAGCACCTCGACCCGCGCCGTCGACCACGCGCGCTGCTTCAGGTAGTCGATCAGGCGACCGGGCGTGCCGATCAGGAGGTCGATCGGCCCCTGGAGCGAGTCCCGCTGCTTCAGGTAGTCCACTCCGCCGAAGACGAGCGCTGTGCGAAGGCCCGTGAACCGGCCGAGCTGCCGCGCGTCCTGATCGATCTGGACGACGAGCTCCCGCGTGGGCGCGATGATCAGGGCGCGGGGCGACCCCTCGCGCGGCCCGCTCGGCGGGTGGCGGAGGAGCCGGGTGAAGGTCGCGATCAGGAAGGCGGCCGTCTTGCCGGTCCCCGTCTGCGCTTGGCCCGCCACGTCCTTGCCGCGGAGGGCGACCGGGAGCGCCGCCTCCTGGATGGGCGTGGCGGTCGTGAATCCCGCGGCCCGGATGCCCTCCTGGACCTGGGCCGGGACGTCGAGCTCGGCGAATCGCATCCGAGTCAGGCGGCCGCGGCCTTCCGGCGGCGGCCGAACAGCCGGGCGCAGATGATGCCCGCCTCGTACAGGAGGCAGAGCGGGCCGGCCATCAGGAGCTGGTTGAAGGCGTCGGGCGTGGGCGTCAGGATGGCGGCCGCGACGAAGCAGAGCAGGATGGCGTACTTCCGGTTCTTCGACAGGAACTGGGGCGTGACGAGCCCGAGCCGCGCGCCGAGCGTGAGGGCGAGCGGCAGCTCGAAGACCAGGCCGAAGGCGAGGGTGAACTTGAGCACGAAGTCCACGTACCTGTTCACCGAGAGCGTCGGCACGAGGTTCTGGGTCTTGTAACTCACCAGGAACTTCACCGCGAAGGGGATGATGACCTTGAGCGCAAAGGTCGCGCCGACGAAGAACATGAGGGTGGAGAGCATGACGAACGGCATCGCGAACTTCCGCTCGTCGGGGAGGAGGCCGGGCGCGATGAAGGCCCAGACCTGGTAGAGCAGCACCGGCAGCACGAGGAACGCGCCCGCGATGAGCGCGACCTTCATGTTGACCCAGAACGGCTCAGTCGGCTCGAGGAAGACCAGCTTGACCGGCTCGACCGGCTGCGCGAGCCACGTGATGATGCGCTCGGAGAAGCTGAAGGTCGCGATGAAGCCGAGCCCGAGCGCGATCACCGACACGATGATCCGCTGGCGCAGCTCGCCCAGATGGGCGAGGAACGGCATGCGCCCCTCCTCGACGTCCCGGGGATCGGCGCCGGGCGGGAGGGCCTTCTTGAAGAGCATCATTCGCCCGGGGGCGCCGGCGGGGCGGCCCCGCGCGGGTTCACGACGAGAGTGAACTCCCCGCGGACTCCCGCGGCGGCGAGCGCGGCCCGGAGCTCACCCGCCGCGCCCCGGCGGAACTCCTCGAACCGCTTGGTGACCTCGCGGGCGAGGACCACCTCCGCCGCGCCGAAGACGGTCTCGATCGCCTCGAGGGTCGCCAGGACGCGGTGCGGGCTCTCGTAGAGGACCACCGGGCGCTCGAGCGCCCGGAGCTCGCGGAGCCGCGTGAGCCGGCGGCCCGGCTTCGCCGGCAGGAACCCCTCGAAGACGAACCGGTCCGCGGGAATGCCCGCCGCCGACAGCGCAGCGACCGCGGCGGAGGCGCCGGGGATCGGCACCACGGGAACGCCCGCGTCGCGGCAGAGGCGGACCAGCCGGAAGCCGGGATCGGAGACGCCTGGCGTCCCCGCGTCCGTCACGAGCGCGATCCGCGCGCCGCCCTGGAGGCGGCGCACGAGCTCGGGGCCGCGGCGGGCCTGGTTGTGCTCGAAGTACGAAACGAGCGGCGCCCGGACCCCGTAGGCCTCGAGCAGGCCTCGCGTCCGCCGCGTGTCCTCCGCCGCCACCAGGTCGACCTCGCGCAGCACCCGGAGGGCGCGGAGCGTGATGTCCTCGAGGTTGCCGATGGGGGTGGCGACGACGAAGAGGGTGCCGGCCGGCAGCGCGCCCGGCGGCGCCGGCTCGAGGCTCTCGTCGCCCGGCGCCGGCCCCGGGTCCGCCGGGACGGCCAGCGCGGCGGCCGGCCTGCTCAGGCGCTCTCCGCCTTGCGCTCGGTGACGAGGAGGGGCGGCTCGGTGCCGAGGATCGCGTCGCGGGTGATCACGCATTCGGTCAGCCCCGGGATCGACGGGAGATCGTACATCACGTCGAGCATGACGTCCTCGAGGATCGCCCGCAGCCCCCGGGCGCCCGTTCCCCGCTTGAGCGCCTCGTGTGCGATCGCCGCCGTCGCGTCGTCCGTGAACTTCAGCCGGACCTTCTCCAGCTCGAAGTACTTCTGGTACTGCTTGATGATCGCGTTCTTGGGCTCCAGGAGGATGCGCATCAGCGCCGCCTCGTCCAGGTCGTGGAGCGTCGCGACCACCGGGAGACGGCCCACGAACTCCGGGATCAGCCCGAACTTGAGGAGGTCCTCCGGCTGGACCTGGGCGAGGACGTCGCCGAGCTGGCGATCGGACTTGGCCCGGATCTCGGCGCCGAACCCCATGCCGGACTTCCCGACGCGGCCCTCGATGGTCTTGTCGAGGCCGACGAACGCGCCTCCGCAGATGAACAGGATGTTCGTGGTGTCGACCTGGATGAACTCCTGGTGGGGATGCTTCCGGCCGCCCTGGGGCGGCACGTTCGCCACGGTGCCCTCGAGGATCTTCAGGAGCGCCTGCTGCACGCCTTCGCCCGACACGTCCCGCGTGATCGACGGGTTCTCGGACTTCCGGGCGATCTTGTCGATCTCGTCGATGTAGACGATGCCCCGCTCGGCCCGCTCCACGTCGTAGTCCGCGGACTGGAGGAGCCGCAGGATGATGTTCTCGACGTCCTCGCCGACGTAACCGGCCTCGGTGAGGCTCGTGGCATCGGCGATCGTGAACGGCACGTGCAGGATCTTGGCGAGCGTTTGGGCGAGGAGCGTCTTGCCGGAGCCGGTGGGGCCGATCAGGAGGATGTTGGACTTCTGGAGCTCCACGTCCCCCGCGCTGGCACCCGCCTCGATGCGCTTGTAGTGGTTGTGGACCGCCACCGCCAGCACCTTCTTGGCCCGCTCCTGGTTCACCACGTACTGGTCGAGGATCGTCTTGATCTCGGCCGGCTTCGGCAGGCTCCGGATCTCGCGGCTGCGCTCTTCTTCCCACTCCTCCGCGATGATGTCGTTGCAGAGCTCGACGCACTCGTCGCAGATGTAGACGGTGGGCCCGGCGATGAGCTTCCGCACGTCGTTCTGGCTCTTGCCGCAGAACGAGCACTTCAGGACGCCGCCGTTCGTCTCCCGCGTTCGCGCCATTCGCACCCCTCCGGGGTCTTCGCCTAGCTCCGGCGCCCGTCGCCCGCCGCCGCGGCCGCCCGGAGGACGGGGGCGTGGGACACGATCACCTGGTCCACGATCCCGTACTCCTTGGCCTGCTCGGCGGTCATGAAGAAGTCGCGGTCCGTGTCCTTCGAGACCCGCTCCACCGGCTGGCCGGTATGGGTCATCAGGATCCGGTTCAGCTCGTCCCGGATGCGCAGGATCTCCCGCGCCTGGATGTCGATGTCCGTCGCCTGGCCCTGCACGCCGGCCAGCGGCTGGTGGATCATGATCCGCGAGTGCGGCAGGGCGAACCGCTTGCCCTTGGCGCCCGCGCACAGGAGGAGGGCGCCCATCGACGCGGCCTGGCCCATGCAGATCGTCGAGACGGCCGGCTTCACGTACTGCATGGTGTCATAGATCGCCATCCCCGCCGTCACCGAGCCGCCCGGGCTGTTCACGTAGAGATAGACATCCTTCTCCGGATCCTCGGCCTCCAGGAACAGCATCTGGGCGATGACCAGGTTGGCCATGTCGTCTTCGATGTAGCTCGGCAGGAAGATGATGCGCTCCTTGAGGAGCCGCGAGAAGATGTCGTACGCGCGCTCTCCGCGCGGGGTCTGCTCCACGACCATGGGGACGAGTGCCACAGCGCCTCCTACCCTGGCCCGATTGGTCATCGGGCGCGTGTCATTCAGCTTTGGCAGCCTTGGTCGCCTTCTTCGCCTTGGGAGCCTCGGCGGCCTCGGCGACAGGCCCGGCCGGCTCGATCTTCGCGTGCTCGACGAGGAGCGCGAGAGTCTTGCCCTCGCGGAGGGTGATCCGGAGCCCGTCCAGCTCGTTGCCCCGCTCGAGCAGGCTCCGGATGGCCTGGGGCGCGCGGCCGGACTCGTGGGCCAGGCGATGGACCTCCGCGTCCACGTCGGCCTCGCCGACGGTCAGCTCCTCCCGCGCCGCGATGGCCTCGAGGAGGAGCGCGCGGCGCACCGAGCGCTCCGCGTCCGGCCGGAGCTCGGCCGCGAGCTTCTGGTAGTCCCAGCGGACGGCGTCCGGGTCGACCCCCTGTCGTCTCAGGCGCTCCCGGGCGTGCCCGATCCGGTGCGACACCTCGCGGACGACGAGACTCTCCGGCACCACGAACTCGTGACGCGCCAGCGCGGCGTCCACCACCGCCTCCTCGAGCGCCTGGCGGTCCTGGCGCTCCCGGTCGGCCACGAGCCGCGCCCGGACGGCGTCCCGGAGCTCGGCGAGCGTGTCGTGCGTGCCGAGCCCCCGGGCGAGCTCGTCGTCGATCGGCGGCACTTCCTTCTCCTTGACCTCGACCACCCGCAGGGTGAGCTCGCCGGCCCGGCCCCGGAGCTCCTCGCGCGGATGCCCCTCGGGGAAGCGCACCTGGACCCGCCGCTCCTCGCCCGCCTCGAGGCCGATCACCGCCTCGTCCATCTCGGGGAGCACCCGGCCGCCGCCGACCTCGAAGGCGTAGCCCTGCTCGGCGCGGGGCTCGCCCACCTCCGGCCGGAGCTCGTAGTCGACCACCACGAAATCGCCGACCCGCGCCGGGCGCGTCGCGGTCACGAGCGTCGCCCGCTGCTCCGCGAGCGCGGCGAGCGTCCCCTCGACGTCCGCGTCGTTGATGGGCCGGGGGGAATGGCGGGCGGTCACGCCGCGGTACTCGCCGAGCGCGATCGCGGGCTTGATCTCGACGACCGCGGTGAAGCGGAGGGGCCGCCCCTCCTCGAGCTCGAGCTCGCGGAACTCCGGATCCTCGACGGGCCGGAGCTTCGCCTCGTCCACCGCCCGGCGATAGACCGCCGGGATCAGCGCCTCGGCAACCGCCTGCCGGACCTCGTCACCGAACCGCGACCGCACCAGCGTCATCGGCACCTTGCCCCGGCGGAAGCCGGGAAGCCTGGCGTCGCGCTGCACCCGGCCGCAGGCGGCCGACCACGCCGCCCGTACTTCCTCCTCGGGCGCCTCGACGACCAGCTGGCGCTTGCACGGCTCGAGCTCATGAATCTCGACCTTCATCGCTGAATGGATCGTGCCTTGTCCTGGCTGAGGGGTGGTGCGAGAGGGGGGAGTTGAACCCCCAAGGGATTGCGCCCACTGGATCCTAAGTCCAGCGCGTCTGCCAATTCCGCCACTCTCGCGCGTCCGGGTGTCGCGGCGGCGTCGACCTCCCTGCCCCGCGCGTGATCTCGGTTCCGACCCGACGAGTATACCGGACGGGGACACCCCCGGCAAGAAACCGCGTCTCAGGCACGGTCCCAGGGCTCGCGGCGGATGCCGACGGCGAGGCGATGCCGGGCGCCGGGAGCCACGCGGGCGGCGTGGGGCCCGATGTTGCCGGATTCCACGCAGAGAAACCGCGGCCACTCGTCGTCACCGAGATCGGGCAGCGTCCGCGCGCGCGCCGCGCCCGGATTCCACACCACGGTCGAGGCGGAGCCCGTCTTGGCGATCTCCACGCGGCGCCGCGCGAGGGGATCCCATACGACGCAGCAGGCGCCCGGGTCGTCGTAGATGCGGTCCGTCTCGCCCCGCAGCACGAGGGGGGCCGATCTTTCGCGCGAACGCCTCCGTCTCGTCGAGGAACGCGGCGCCCTCCAGACCGGTCACGGAGATCCGCGCGACGTCGTCGACCGCGAGATACGTGTGGAGCGCCTCCTCGACCGCGAGCGGCGCCCGGCCCCGGTTCTCGACCTCCAGCGCGAGCCGGAGCTCGGCCCCGATCTCGACCCGGTAGCGGAGCGCAACGCCCGCGGGCCAGCCGGCCGCCGCCACGTCCGCCAGGCCGAACGTGAAGGCGACGACGCCCGCCGCGTCGATCGTGGCGGCCTCCAGGCTCCACGCCAGAAGCCGGGCGGGCCCGTGGAGCGGCGCGTCCGGCGCGCCGGTCTTCCGCCCGAACCAGGGGAACACCAGGGGGATGCCGCCGCGGATCGGCGCCCCCCGGGCAAAGCGGCTGGCGCGGCTCAGGAAGAGGACGGGGCCCCCGCCCCGCGGGGCGTAGGCGGTGACGTGCGCCCCCTGGAGATACATTTCGGCGCTGGCGAGGGGGGTGGCTACCTCGAGCCGCGGGAGGCCGCCGCGCCCGGGGTCAGCCGGACGCCGACCGGAAGGCCGCGGTCACTCGGCCGGCGCGTAGAGGCGAATCGAGACGCGCCGGTTCTGGTCCCGGCCCTGCTTGGTCTTGTTGTCGGCCACCGGGCGAATGTCGCCGAGGCCGATCGAGTGGATCCGGGGCAGGTCCACGCCCTTCTCGACCAGGAACCGGCGGACCGCCTCCGCCCGGCGCTGGCTCAGCTGGATGTTGTAGGCGCTGGCGCCGACGCTGTCGGTGTAGCCCTCGAGCTCCACGGTCAGCTGGGGCTGCTCCTCGAGCTGCTTGACGAGCGCGAGGAGCCGCGTCTGCGCGCCGTCGTCGAGCACCCACTTGTCGAACTCGAACTGGACCTGCAGCGTCTCGGTGAGCGTGCGCTGGCCCCGGCTCGCCCAGAGCTTCGTCAGGCGCTGGTCGGTGTCGTTCGCCTTCGCGAGCGCCTCCTTCGCCGCGGCGCCGGCCGCGTCCGCCTGCGCGGCCGCATCGGTGGCCTTGGTGCTCGCCTCGTCGGCCCGGCTCGCCGCCTGGCCCGCCGCCGTGGCGGCCGCCGTCGCCTTGCCGGCCGCGGCCTCCGTCGCCGCGCGCGTCTCGCCGAGCTCCTTCTGGAGCCCGTCGACGCGGGCCTTCTCGTCGCTCAGGGTCTTGTCGACCCGGCCGACGTCGGCGCCGACCCGCTCCTGGCTCTTCGCCACCTCTTCCTGGACGTACTTCTTCGTGGCGCACCCTGTCACGAGCAGGGCGCCGCCGAGAAGACCCGCGAGCATCGCTCTCCACGCCATGGCCGCGCCCCCTCCTCTCCAGAGCCTGGCCGATCGCTCGGCGCCTGCCGCGCCGGCCCGCCAAGTGTACCCGAGTCGCCGAGCACCGCACCCGCCGAGGCGCGGCGGCCCCCCGGCCGTCACTCCCGGCCCGCAGGCCGGACGATTACACCACGGCGACGGGGGCCGGACTAGGGTTCCGGCCGACCGGTCAGTAGCCCTCGCGCCGCGCCGCCCGGAGCGCCTCGGCCGCCTTGATCTCCTCGGCGAACATCTCGACGTGCAGCGGACAGGGGGGCTCGTTCGCCTCGACGTACTGGCACTCCGTCTGGTTGCACTGGACGAAGTAGCCGGTCGGGCGCGTCAGGTGCGCCGGCCGCGTCAGGCGGATGAGCACGGACTCGGAGACGACGGGGCACCAGAACTCGCGAGGGCGGGTCGCGCGCATGGCGGCCCCTCTCAATCTCGCCCGGTCAAGGCTCGGCCCGCCGACGACCCGTGCGGCGCGATCCGTCGCCGCGCCGGCCCGGCATCTTGGCCGCGCTCGCCTTCGAGCGTCGGATCGCCGGCGAGCTGCGCTCGAAGGTCGTCCCAGGTCGTCGAGTTGGACAGGTTCGGGTGGAACTTGGACGCCAACGTCGCCTCCACCGGCCCCTCGGGGACCGGGGTTCACCGTTTCCGCGACCTCCGTTCGCGCCCCGACCACGCGGACGTGCTATCGGCGGCGAGGCTGGATCCGTGCTCGAATCCGGCAGGAACGCCACGGCGAGGATAGCACACCCCTCCGGGCCGCGTTGGCGGGCGCCGCACCTGAGAGGGGCGGGGGCGCGGCGCGCTACCCGCCGGCCACGCCCTGCGTGTTCACGTAGAGCGAGTAGAGCCCGTGGCTCGCCGCCATGAAGAGCCGGTTGCGATGAGGGCCCCCGAAGCACACGTTGGCGCAGCGCTCTGGCAGGTCGATGTGGCCGATCGGCTGGCCGCTCGCGGAGAACACGCGCACGCCGTCCAGCTCGGCATCGCCCATGCCCCAGCCGCACCACAGGTTACCGTCGACGTCGACGCGGAACCCGTCCGGCGAGCCGCCCGGACCGGCGTCGATCAGGATCCGGCCGTTGCCGAGCTTGGTGCCGCCGGCCGTGACGTCGTAGGCGAGGATCGTCCGGTTCGGCGCGGCCCTCGAGGCGACCACGTAGAGCGTCCGCTCGTCGGGTGAGAACGCGAGTCCGTTCGGGCCGGCGATGTCGTCGGCCATCACGGCGAGCTTTCCGGTCTGGGCATCGAGGCGGTAAACCGCCGGCGTGGTCTCGGACTCGGCCTTGTGACCCTCGTAGTAGCCCAGGATGCCGAACACCGGGTCGGTGAACCAGATCGCGCCGTCGCGCGCCACCACGACGTCATTCGGCGAGTTGAGCCGGCGCCCGTTGTAGGAGTCGGCCAGCACCGTGATGACGCCGTCGTACTCGGTGCGCGTCACGCGCCGGGAGTCGTGCTCGCAGGTCACGAGCCGCCCCTGGCGGTCGCGCGTGTTGCCGTTGGCGTTGTTGGAGGGCTTGCGGAAGACGGACACCGCCCCGGTCTCCTCGTCCCACCGCAGGATCCGGTTGTTCGGGATGTCGCTCCACAGGAGGTAGCGGCCGTCGCCGAACCACACCGGCCCCTCCGACCATCGACACCCCGTGTGGAGCCGCTCGACGGAGGCCAGCGCCAGCCGGTACTTGCTGAACGCCGGATCCAGCACGCGCACGGCCGGGTCGGGATAGCGCTCGCTCGGTTGCCACATGGCGTCGTCTCTCCTTTGGACGGACGGGTCTCGGGGACGTGGGGACCGGGCGCGAAGACGAGACGGCGGCGGGGGCTCGGCGTCCATCCCGCGCGCCGCGGCGGAGCCCAGGCGGGCGCGGTCGCTCCCTTCGGACCGACCGACCCCGCGATTGCTCCCCGGCCGCGCGCGCTACCCTCGGGACACCGGCGCCGGCGGGGGCGCGAGGGGCCAGGGGATCGAGCCACGTGGCGACCCCACGCCACGGTCTCGAGGCCTCGGACGACGGAGCCGCTGGGGTTGCACAGAACGGGACGACCGTCAGAGCCGGGGGCGCGAGGTGATGCGCCGGCGCCTCGGCCGTCTCAGGATCCCGCGCCACGACGCGCCGCCGCCGGGCGGGCCCGTCACCCCCGACGAAGGTCAAGCGGGCGGCCTCCTCTCTGGCGGTGACGTGATGGGTCAACGCGTCAAGCGCTCACCGTACCACGCTCGAAGCGCCGTCCTCATCCCACCCGCATAGCCAGAATCCGCCGCGGAGTGACGTGTCGCTTCGTCCCGCATCGAGCTCAGGGGGACCGTTCGGTGGCTGAGGGCCCCGGCCCGATGATCGACGTGCCAGGCGCTCGCGGCCAGGTTCGACCCCGGCCTCGACCCCGAGGACATCTCGCGGACGAGTGGATGCAGTGGGGCGTGGCCTACGGGATCGCGCTGCCCGCGCCCCCGATGGATCTCGAGGAGGAGGTGACGTCGTTCGTCGACCAGGGGCCCGTGGGGAAGCTGCCGAACGGGCATCGGTTCCACGAGGTGGTCACCGCGGTCCGGCAGGCGAACGAGACGTCCCTCCGGGCGGTCGCCGCCCCTCCCGCCGATGCCAAGGACGGGGACGGCGCGGCGGCCCCGAAGATTCTGATCAGCCGGTGGACCGAGTACACGCCGACCGGCGCGCTCGATCTCGACGTGGTGACGATGCCGCTGCAGGCGCAGTGAGCGGCCCCGCCGCCGGGTGAGCCGGAGCCGCCCGGGGAGCCGGCGCTTCGGGAGCGCCCAGGTCCGCTCGGCTGCCCGTCACTCGATCACGTGATCGGCCCGCGCCGGCCCGGCCCGCGGGATCCTCTCGCGCCCAGGCCCCGGGCGGTCCGGCGAACGGCGTCAGCCGCGGAGCCTGAGGACGTTGTGGGCGAAGACCGGACGGTGGAATCCCTTCAGCGACAGGTCCCCGACCACCTCCGCCTCGACGTGCGCTTCGATCTTCGAAAAGATCCGGGGCGAGATGAGGATCTGGCCGTCGCTGGCCTCCCCGCAGAGCCGGGCGGCGAGATTGGTGACCGTGCCGATCGCGCCGTAGTCCAGGCGGCCCTCGAAGCCGATGGTGCCGATGGTCGCGTACCCGCCCGCGATGCCGACGCCGAAGCCCAGGGCAAAGCCGCGCTTCCTCCATCCGCGCGCGAGGACTGCCACCGAGTCGCGCATGAGCAGTGCCATGGCGATCGCCTTCAGCTCGTGATCCTCGACCGGCACCGGGTCGTTGAACAGGATCATCACGCCGTCGCCGGTGAAGTGCTCGATGGTTCCGTCGTACTTCATGATCGCGCGGCCGAGCTCCGCGTGGTACTCGCGGAGCACGCCCATCACCTCCTCCGGCTCCGCCGTCTCGGTGAAGCCGGTGAAGCCGCGCAGGTCGACGAACACCACGGTGATCTCTCGGCGCCGCGTCTTGAGCGGGTCGTCCGCATCGCCCGACATGATCAGGTCGCTGACCTTGGGCGACAGGAACCGCGTGAGCTTCGACATCTGGCCGATCTGCGCGACCTGTTCGGTCACGCGCGCCTCGAGCCGCACGTTCCACTCGGCGATCTGGGCCGCCTGCTCCTCCAGCTGCCGGTTCTTGTCCTGGATCTCGTGGTACAGGCTCTCGAGGATCCGGTTCTTCTCGGTGATGACCTTGTTCGCCTCTTCCGTGCGCCGCGTGGCCTCGACGAGATCGCGCTCGGCCTGCTTCTGCTCGGTGATGTCCGTCATCACGGTGACCGTCCCGCCGCCCGCCACGCGGCGGCGCAGGATGCGGTACCACCGGCCGTCGGGGGTGTGGTCTTCGAAGCCCTGGCCCGACGGGTGGCGCAGGCTCTCCACGCGACGCGCGACCAGGGCTTCGACGTCCCCCGCGCCGTAGTAGCCGTTCTCGGCGAGGTAGCGCAGGAACTCGGGATACGGACGGCCGGGCTGGAGCAGCTCCGGCGGGACGATGTACATCTCCTTGAAGCGGTCGTTGCAGAACACGATGTTCAGGTTCTCGTCCGTGTACACGAGCGAGCCCGGCATGTTGTCGAGCGCGACCTGGAGCTGGGCGTCCTTGTCGGCCAGGTACTGCTCGGCCTGCTTCTGCTCGGTGATGTCCGTCATCACGGTGATCGTCCCGCCGCCGGCCACCCGGCGGCGCAGAATGCGGTACCATCGGCCGTCCGGGGCGTGGTCCTCGAAGCTTTGCCCCGAGGGATTGCGCAGGCTCTCCACGCGCCGCGCGACCAGGGACTCGACGTCGCCCGCGCCGTAGTAGCCGTTTGCGGCGAGGTAGCGCAGGAACTCGGGATACGGACGGCCGGGCTGGAGGAGGTCCCTCGGCACCTGGTACATTTCCTTGAAGCGGGCGTTGCAGAAGACGATGTTCAGGCTCGCGTCCGTGTACGCCAGCGCGCCCGGCATGTTGTCGAGCGCGACATGGAGCTGCGGCTCTCCGTGCGCCGGCGGGTGATCGGCCATGCTTGCGTCAGACAGTCGCGCCATCGGCGTCCCTCCGACTCGGCTGCGAGCCCATGGACCTGTCACGCCGAAATGAGCCGCCACATTATGTCACGCCGGCCCCCGGCCGGCGCCCTCTAGCCCCAGGAGACTCCCATGGCTGACGTGGATCCCTTCGCGAGCGCCACCGAGCTCCGCGCCGCCCTGGCCGCCCGGCGGATGACGTCGAGCGAGCTCGCCGACCTCTACATCCGCCGCATCGAGCGCCACGACGGACGTCTCAACGCGGTGGTGGTCCGCGACTTCGAGCGGGCGCGGCAGCGGGCCCGCGCCGCCGACGAGGCCGCCGCGCGCGGCGAGGGCGGGGCACTCCTCGGGCTGCCCATGACCATCAAGGAGTCGTTCAACGTGGCCGGACTGCGCACGACGTGCGGCGTGCCGGCGTGGCGCGACCTCGTCTCCCAGCACGACGCGCCGGCCGTCGCGCGCACGCGCGCCGCCGGCGCCGTCCTCCTGGGCAAGACTAACGTCCCGCCCATGCTCGCCGACTGGCAGTCCGCCAACCCCATCCACGGACGGGCCAACAATCCCTGGGACCTCGGGCGCACGCCCGGGGGGTCGAGCGGGGGAAGCGCGGCCGCGATCGCGGCCGGGCTGAGCGCCCTGGAGGTGGGCAGCGACATCGGCGGCTCCATCCGCGTGCCCGCCGTCTTCTGCGGCGTCTACGGCCACCGGCCGAGCGAGACGCTGTTGCCGAAGTCAGGGCAGTTCCCCGTCCCACCCCTGCCCAACTCCGTCGGCGTCATGGCCGTGCAGGGCCCGATCGCCCGCAGCGCCGAGGACCTGGAGCTGGCGCTCTCCGTCCTCGCCGGCCCCGAGGCGGGCGAGGACGTGGCCTGGCGCGTCGTGCTGCCGCCGGCCCGCCGCAGCCGGCTCGCCGACTTCCGGGTGGCGGTGCTGCCCCCCATCCCGTGGCTGGCCGTGGACGACGAGATCACGCTCGCGCTCCAGGATCTCGCGGCGCGCCTCGGTCGCCTCGGCGCCACCGTCAAGGAGATCCAGCCCGGCGCCTTCGGCGACCATCGCGCGCATCACCAGCTCTACCGGTCGCTGCTGGCCGCGATGACGAGCGCCCGCGAGCCCGCCGAGGAGCGCCAGAAGCGGATCGCGTTCTGGCGGCAGGGCGACGACGAGTTCGCCCGCGCCAGCCTGCGCGGCCTCGAGGGGGTCCCGGGGGACTTCGTCCTGTGGGGGGCGCAGCGCGAGGGGTTCCGTCAGGCGTGGCGCGCCTTCTTCCGCGACTGGGACGTGCTCCTCGCCCCGGCTATCAACGTGCTCGCGTACCCGCACGTCGAGCGAGCCTGGCCGGTGCCGGACAGCGATTTCCACCTCACGCTCGACGTGAACGGCCGCGCCGTGCCGTACTTCTCCGGCCTCGTGTATCCCGCCCTCTCCACCGTCGCGGGACAGCCCGCCACGGCCTTCCCGGTGGGGCTCTCGCGCGGGGGCCTGCCCGTCGGCTTGCAGGCGGTGGGCCCGTACCTCGAGGACCTCACGCCGCTCCGCTTCGCCGCGCTCCTCGCGCGCGAGATCGGCGGCTTCCGCAAGCCCCGGGGCTACGACGCGAGCTAGCCCGTCTACCGGGCCACGAGCGTGACCCGGCTCGGCGACACTAACCGGTGGTGAGACGCAGCGCGCCACGCTACGATGTGGTCGCACGACGCGTCTCCGTCATCGCACCGTCCTTGAATCGAGAGCAAGCTCGGATCCGAGCTCGCGGAGGGCAACCGATGCCGCTTCAGCCATTCGTCGTGACCCCCCAGGACTATGCGCGCGGGCTCAACGTGGTCGGCGAGAAGATCACGGTGCTGGCGTCAAGCGCCGCGACGAACGGCTACGAGATCTTCCTGCAGCAGGGCGTGGAAGGGAGTGGACCCCCGCCGCACAGTCATGACTGGGACGAGTCATTCTACGTCGTCAAGGGTCGAGTGGAGATCCACTACGGGGCCCAGTCCCTGCTGGCCGAGCCCGGGACGCTCGTGCATCTGCCGGCGGGCACCGTCCACAGCTTTCGGTTTGCCGCCGGCGGCGGCGAGATGATCTCGATCGCGGGCGCGAACGGCAGCGCCTCGCAGCTCTTCACCAACATCGACAAGGAAATCGCTCCGGGCTCGCCGGACATTCCCAAGCTGATCGCGGTCGCCCGCGAGAACGGCGTGAGGGTGGCGGTGTGAGACCCTGCCGCTAGTCGAGCGAGAGCGCCACCCGAAGCGCGAATCGGGGGGCGTCGCCGCCCCTGCCGGGCCTGCCGGTGGCGCGTGACCGGAGGCCGCCGTCCTCGAGTCTCCCCGCTACGCTGACACCCTCCCGTTCGCCCCAGGCGCACTGTTCACAGATCGCAACCGGTCTCGAGCCGCTCGTCGGGGTCAGCCTTCGGGGTGGGCGCGCCGTCGACCGGAGCCTGGACACACTGACCCGAGAGGGCGCACTCGTCTGCTATACTCGGCGAGCGCCTGGACGATCCCCTACGGGTGTCTACCAGCGGCGCAGGGATTGTGGGCCAGGTCTCCCCTTTCTGAGAGACTGGCCTCGCCTCCGTCGGGCCATCCGCATCTACGGGGCGTGCTCGGTATGCGGATGAGTTGACGAGCCCCGACCTCGTCGGGGACGGAGGAGGCGCCCGATGGCGTCCAAGCTGTATGTCGGCGGTTTGTCCTATTCCACCACGTCCGAGAGCCTGCGGGAGTACTTCGCTCAGTGTGGCACGGTCGAATCGGCCACGGTGATCACCGACCGCGTGTCCGGAGACTCTCGCGGATTCGGATTCGTCGAGATGTCCACGGAGGCCGAGGCGCAGGCGGCCATCGCGAAGCTGAACGACCAGCCGTTCGAAGGTCGCAAGCTCGTGGTCAACGTCGCGAAGGCGCCCGGATCGGGCGGTGGGGGACGGTCGGGCGGCTACGGCGGCCCGGGCAGGAGTCCTCGCTGGTAAGCGCGGCGGGTCACTGCGCGTCATGAAAGCGGCGCGGGGGGGTCAGCCCCCTTCGCCGCGGCTCTGTCTGTCAGATCGTCGGAAGTGCGCATGAGCCCCCGGGCCCGGGTCCAGGCGCGGCCGGCTGGAGAGCCTCTCCGGTCTCGAGAGGCGAACGGCGCGCCGACATTCCGACGCGATCCGGCCTTCCACCGCGTGCTCCGGGAACGGGTCGACGGCTATTTCCGAGCCAGCGGCCGCTCGCCCCGCGACTGTTGGCAGATGTACGTCAAGGCGGCGATCCTGTTCGCCGGCTTCGCCGGCTCGTACGTTCTGCTGGTGTTCGTCGCCCGCACGTGGGCGCAGGCCTTCCCGCTGGCCATCCTCCTCGGTCTCTTCATCGCCGGGATCGGATTCAACGTTCAGCATGATGGCGGCCATCAGGCCTATTCGAGATCTCGATGGGTCAACCGGCTCATGGCGATGACGCTGGAGTTGCTGGGCGGGAGCACCTACATGTGGCGCTGGAAGCACGGCGTCTTTCATCACACGTATGTCAACATCACCGGTCACGACACGGATATCGACCTCGGCATCCTCGCCCGCTTGACGCCGCACCAGCGGCGGCTCGCCTTTCACCGATGGCAACACCTCTACCTCTGGATACTCTACGGGCTGTTGGTCATCAAATGGCAGCTCGTGGGGGATTTCCGCAAGCTGATCAGCGGCCGCATGGGTGGCCAGTCGTTTCCCCGGCCGAAAGGCTGGGATCTCGTGATCTTCGTGGCCGGCAAGGCGGTCTTCTGCCTCCTCGCCTTCGGGATTCCCTTGCAGGTTCACTCCATCGGGGCGGTCCTCTGCTATTACGGCGTGGCCGGGCTCGTGGCGGGGTTCCTCCTGAGCGTGGTGTTTCAAGTGGCCCACTGCGTGGACGAGGTGGCCTTCCCCGCCCCCCCCTCGAGGACCGATCGCATTGACCGGGCATGGGCCATCCATCAGGTCGAGACGACCGCCGACTTCGCCCGGAACAACTCCGTCGCCACCTGGCTCGTCGGTGGCTTGAACTTCCAGATCGAACACCACCTGTTCCCTCGAATCAGCCACGTGCACTACCCGGCGCTCGCGACCGTCGTGGAACAAACGTGCCGGGAGTTCGGCGTCCGCTACACGGCGTTCAGCTCATTCCGAACTGGTCTCGTTTCGCACTTTCGGTTGTTGCGACGGATGGGCACGCCCGGCACACCTCCATAAAGAGGTCGCGTCAACGGTCAGGATCTCCGCCCGATGGAAGCACATCACTGCTGCACCTCAGGGCCCCCGCGGTCGCGCCTCGGTTCAAATTCCCCACGAAGATACGGGCTGGAATAGCTGTCCTCCCCGGCTGTCCTCCCCCTAGTCGATTGCCGTGCTCGGCCCTCGTTTCATCCCACGTGGCGACTGAGCCCGTTTGTAGGCCTCGCGCCGAGCGGCCCGAACCGTCTCGGCGACTTCGATTTCACCGGCGAACATGCCCGCACGGAGTGGGCGTAGTCGAGAACAGGAAGGGCGGACCCGGAAGCCGCCCCCTGACCATCCGGATGCAGTACAAGAGGCTGCTCCGTTCCCAGAGGAGCGCCACTGGCGCGACACCTGGGGCAAGCTGCATGACCATCTCGAGACGCTTCGCAGTCCTCCACCGACTGAAGGCTCAATCCCGTGAAGTTCCCGCCCGGATGTCCGAGGCTTTGGACATACCCCGAGCCCACTGGGTCGCTGGCCGCCGACATGACAATGGGGATGGTCGAGGTAGCCTGCTTGAGCCCGCCGTCACGGGGCGATTACGACCGGGGCGCCCAGAAGCCTCCCCACGAGGAAGAGCATTGCGAAGTTGACGGCGAACCCGATCGCGCAGACGGCGACCGCCCGGCCCATCGATTCGTAGTCCAGAGCCTGTCGGACCGCTACCACCATCGCCGCGAGCATCCACAGCGAAGCGACGATAGCAACCAGCTCCTCCAGGCCACCGATGATACCGAGCGACCGGATCAGGCCCGGCGTGGCCGAGAAGCCGATGGTCCGCAGAAGCTGGCCGACATCCGCCTGCGTCTTGGCGCCGGGAAGGACGCGCGTACCGAGGACGAACGTGACGAACGCCCACACAAACCAGCCGACCAGGGACGCGAGAGCGGCCAGGAGCAGACCCACGATCCCCGTTGCCCGTATCGCGCCGAGACCGCCAGCCACGCTGGCGAGTACCACGACCAGCATGGCCTGAGGGGTCGCTGTGGCATCGTTCTCAACCTCCTCGTACGTCGCGGCGTCGAGCTTGGCCGCACCGAGCATCCGCTCCATCAGGCCCGCCATTCGTCGCCTCCCATCGGGCTCCCAGTCGCATGTACACCTCGCGCGACGCGTGCACTGCACCGGGTCCATTCTCTCCCGCCGCCGACATCGATCGCCGGGATTCCTGGCCCCAGGGGTCGCCAAGCCTGATGACCGAACCGGAGCCTCATTGGCTGCTGCTCGACGGACAGACTAGCTGGAACGCGCGGCTAGACGACCCTCGGGGGAGGAGCCGCGGCGGTAACCTACCGGTGCATCGAGCCTCCCTGGCCGGCGGTGATTCTTTCACGCGCTCTCAGCCGGCGGAGGCCCAGATCAGGCCGAGCACGTGCTCGCGCATCAGCACGAACTCGGGAGCGGCCTTGATGGTGCGAATGTCCCGCCCGTCCTCCTGCCGGGAGAACGCCGCCTCCAGCCGCTCGAGGACCCGCCCCGGGCGCGGCGACATCACTACCACGTCGGTGCCGAGGTAGACGGCCTCCTCCACGCTGTGGGTGATAAACACGACCGTCATCCGCGTCCGCTGCCACACAGCGTGCAGCTCCTCCTGCATCTTCTCGCGGGTCAGCGCGTCCAGCGCGCCGAACGGCTCGTCCATGAGGAGCACGCGAGGATCGTTCACCAGCGCGCGCACGATCGCCAGGCGCTGCTGCATTCCGCCCGAGAGCTGGTAGGGAAAGCGATTGCGGAAATCCAACAACCCGACCAGCCGGAGGTAGCGCTCGACGGTCTCGCGGCGCGCCGCCGCGCCCACGCCCCGGACCATCGGCCCGAACTCGGCGTTCTGGGCCACCGTCATCCAGGGGAAGAGGGCCGGCTGCTGGAAGACGACCCCCCGGTCGGGGCCGGGGCCTACGATGGGCCGGCCGTCCAAGCGCACCTGCCCGCCGGTGGGGGCGACGAACCCGGCCACAATCTGCAGGAGCGTCGTTTTGCCGCAGCCGGACGGGCCTACGATGGAGACAAAGCTCCCCTCGGTGAAGGCAAGGGAGATGCCCTCAAGGGCGTGGACGGTGCCGTCGCGCGACGGGTACTCCATCGAGACGTCGCGGAGCTCCAGGAACACGTCGTGGCTCATGCGGGACAAGTCCGCCAGCGGGGCGCGTCCGGGAAACGCCCGGACGGCCCCGCCTGCCGGGCAGGCTAGCCGCGCACCGCCTGCTGCAGGAACGTGGTGTTGGTCGCCTTCTGGAAGGCCGCCAGCGGCGGGGCGCCGCGGATGCTCTTCTGCTCCACCAGGAAGTCCGCCGTACGCTTCAGGACCTCGATGAACTTACCGGGCTTGCCGGGCGCTCCCAGCCACGCCGGGGAGAGCTGGTTGTCGAGTGTCACGAAATCGTACTCTTCCATCTCGCTCTTGGCGACCTCCGGCGTGACGCCCGCGTGCTTGGCTACGATGGCCGCCGCCTCGCCGGGCTTGGTCTTCCAGAGGTCGAGCGCCTTCCGATAGGCGCGCAGGAAGCCAACGACCGCGTCCGGGTACTGCTGAGCGAAGGCCGTGCGCACCACGATGAGGTCAGCGATCACGTAGCCGGCCGCGTCCAGCTTCTTGGAGGTCGGGAACCGCTCCCCGCCGGCCGCCAGCATCTTGGCCTTGGCCGGGCTCCAGACGTAGACCGCGTCGAGGTCACCGCGCTGCCACGCCGCGACCTCGACGTCGGGCTTCATATCGAGCACCGTCACGTCCTTTTCGGTCAGCTTGTTGGTCTTGAGGAAGCCCAGCAGCCGGAAGTGCGAGGTCGAGCCGAACGGCGTGGCGACTTTCTTCCCCTTGAAGTCGGCCGGCTGCTTGATGTTGGCCGCCTTCCGCACCACCATCTCCTCGGCGGGGCCGATGTTGTCGACCATGCCGATGAGTTGATAGGGGATGTTCTGACTGATCCCGGCGGCGGTGGGCGACGACCCGATCGCCAGCCCGAAATCGAAGCTGCCGGCGGCCATCCCCGTGTTGATCTCCGCCCCGCTCCCCGTCTCGCTCCAGGTGATCTTCGCCTTCGCCATCTCCTCGAACCAGCCTTCGCCCTTGGCGATCATCGTCGGCTTGGTCTCGAGGAAGAAGGCCACGTTGATCTTCTCGGGCGCCGCCGCCCGGGCCGGGCGGATCGAGGCCACGAGCGCGCTGCCCGCGCCCGCCGTGGCGGTGCGCAAGAAGGTCCGTCGGGTCAGGTTCATGGCATGCTCCCCTGTCAGTCTCGACCGGCCCAGTGCACCACCCGCAGCTCGATCGCCAGGAGCAGCCGGTCGAGGAGCAGCCCCAGCAGCCCGAGCAGCAAGATACCCACGAACACGTACTCCGAGCGGAGGAACCGGCCGGCGTCCAGGATCATCCAGCCGAGGCCAGTGCTGCCGGCGATGATCTCGGCGGCGATCAGGGTCGCGTACACGACGCCGACGGCCAGGCGGGCCCCGGTGAAGATCTCGGGCAGCGCCGACGGGAAGACGACGTACCGGAAGATCTGCCACTCGCCGGCGCCGAGCGAGCGCGCAGCCTGGACGCGCTGGATCGAGACGCTCTTCACCCCGTCCATGGCGGCGACCGACGAGACCGGCAGCGCGGTCAGGAAGAGCAGGACGGTCTGGGCGCGCTCCCCAATCCCGAACCAGACGATCAGCAGGACCAGGTAGGCGAGCTGGGGCAAGGGCCGAAAGAACTCCACCAGGGGATTGAAGAAGGCCTCGATCTTCCGGTTGTACCCCATGGCCAGGCCGAGAACGGTCCCTATCGCAGCGCCGGTCGCGAAGCCGAGGAGCACGCGCTTGAGGCTGAGAGCGGCGTGCTCCCACAGGGAGCGGCTCTTGTAGCCGTTCTCCACCAGGTCGAGGAAGCCCTCCCACAGAAGGGCCGGGCCGGGAAGGAACAGGTCGTTCACGAGCCCCGAGCCAGTCACGCCTACCCAGAGCGCGGCCGCCAGGCCGAGCACGGCGAGCGTGACCCAGCGGTCGCCCAGGCGCCCGCCCGGCCACCCGCGTGCGGCGCTCCCCGCCACTACTCCACACCCCGCCAGTGCACGATCGCGCCGTCGGCGGCGAGAATCAGCTTGTTCAGCAGGACCCCGAGGACCCCGAGGAAGAGGATGCCCAGAATGATCACGTCGTTCCGCAGGAACCGACTCGCCGAGAAGACCATCCAGCCGAGGCCGTCGGTGGCGGCCATCAGCTCGGCCGCGACGACAGTCGAGAACGCCGCGGCCAGCGCGATCCGCGCCCCGGTGAACGCCATTGGCAGGGCCGAGGGCAGGATGACGTAGCGGAAGACCTGCCACTCACCCGCCCCCAGCGACCGCGCCGCCTGGATCTTCTGGATCCGGGTCGAGCGCACCCCCGCCATGGCACCGCTCACCACGATGGGGAACGCCGTCAGGTAGAGGAGCGCAATCTTCGAGCGGTCGCCGGTTCCCAGCCAGAGGATCAGCAGGATCAGGTAGGAGAGTGGCGGGAGCGGGCGCATGAACTGGATCGGGTAGTCGAAGGCCGCGCCGATCCGGGGGCTGTAGCCCATCGCCAGCCCGAGCGGCACGCCGGTGAGGCACGCGAGCAGAAACCCGGCGCCGCAGCGGTAGAGCGTCGCCCACGCATTCTGCCAGAGGGTGGTGTCGCGGTAGCCGTGGCGGAGGATGTCCACCAGGGTCGCGAAGACCTCCCCGGGACCGGGCAGGAGGAACTCGGGGACGACGCGCAGCGCGTGGAGGGCGCTCCACACGGCGAGGGCCGAGGCGACCGAGGCCGCCCCGAGCCAGCGCCCGTCGCCCAGCCAGCCTCGCCCAACCCGCTCCATCGGCGCCGCTGCTGTGCGCCGGAGCGCCGCCCGCGGCACCAGCCGGTTCGGGATCATGCCCATTCGCGCAGGCAACCCCGAGACCGGATAGGTCCACTTGCGGGGGTTGTCCAGGCCTTCGGGGCGCGTTTCATCGAGCGTTGGGATCCCGCGGGGCCATCAGTGGATCTCTGTGCGCCGTCGCCAAGTGTTCACGTCGCGGCTCGCCCTCGCGGACCGATGGCGCTGGGAAGGAAAGACCATGCGGGCGTTCCTGGCCGCCCCGAAGACGGACAGCATGGTGGACATCGACCGGTCTACCCGAACGGACACTGGCTCTACCCTGGTAGCCATCCGGGACTCGGAACCTAGAAGGCGGTCCCAAGACTGCTTCGTGCCCCCTCCCCGGCCCCGCCGTCAGCCCAGCGGGCGCATTTCCCAAGTGGTCGGACTCTAGCGCGCGGCAGGCCGGCCCGGCAAGGGCCAGAGCGGGCCGGGGGCAGACTCTCGGGGAGACGTTAGGTGACAATCGGTCTCCACGGGTCCGCAGGCGGACGGGGACGGCGGCGGAGGGTGGACCCCGGGATCGCGAGGCCGTGACGGGCCGGTGCGGCGGCGCTGTTAGGTTGGATGTGGAAATCACTCCTGAGCAATACCGACTGATGCCGGGGAAAGGCGAATCCGGAGGGCGGCGCCGCCCCCCGACCGAATGGTGAGCCGTGAAGGAATCGAACCTAAACTCCGGATCAAGAGGTGGTTCGGGGACCGATCTCCCAAGCACTCAGGCGATCTAATCGCATGAAATTCATGCGCGGCCGGCTGGCCGATCGTCGTCTGGGTGCGGAGGAGCTCGGTGGAGTGTGGCGCCGGGATGTCACCGCCATTCCGCTGCCGTATACCGAGCCGGAGAAATCACTCCTGAGTGATGCCGGGCGAGCGCGCGGCCACCCATTCCGTCCACTCCTCGGATCCACCCCGAAGGGCGATCAGGCGCCGGAAGAGCCCGGGCTCGTTGGCTCCGTCCTTGGCGCGTGGTCCCTGGCGGTTCCGCCGGCCCAGGATGACGCCGCGGGCACCGCGCGCAGGTTCGGGATCACCGACGCCGTGAGCGCCCGTACCGTGGGCATCCAATCCTCGCGGCAGGTGGGTCGGATCGCGATCTCGGGAATCCCCAGAGTTTGAAGGCCGCGGAGTTGCGCCGTGACATCGGCGAGGGTACCGCCAAGCGCAAAGGCGTCCACGTAAGGGTCCGGCAGGAAGCTCGCGTCGCGCATCGCCAAGGCCCACCCCTCCGCGTGCACGAGGTCGTACCGCGCGTAGTCGGCCTCGAAGCGGCGCAGTTCGGAGCGGACCGACTCCGCGATCGGTAGGCCGGCGACTTCTGTGAGCGACGGAGCCCGCTGACAGAACCACGACACGCTCGGCTTGAGGCGCATTCGCGCCGTCGTCCGGTCGTCCGCGATCGCACAGAACGCGAAGACGACGACGGCCACCTCCTCGGGCATTCGGCCGGCCGAGCGAGCCCCCGCTCGGATGCGCTCGAGCGCGGCCTGGAGCACCACGGGGTGAACGCCCACGTTGAGCACGACCCCGTCCGCGACCCGACCCGCCGCCTCCAGCGCCCGCCACCCGCTGGCGACGATGTAGACGGGGGGCGCCGCCGCCGGACGCGCGAAGCGCAGCGAAAAGCCACCCACATCCCGCGGCGCCGAGCCGCCGCGTAGCAGGGCGCGGATCGTGCGGACCGCGTCCTCGAGCTCGGCGACGCGGACGGGCGGCGCGCCGAGCCGGCGCACCGCCGAGTCCCCGGTCGCGATGCCGAGCCGGGCTCGGCCGCCCGAGAGTTCCTGAATGGTGAGGATCGCGGTCGCGGTGACCGCCGGGTGACGGGTCACAGGATTCGTCGCGAGCGTCCCGAGCGCGGCCCGGCGGGTCCGTCCGGCAAGGAGCCCGAGAATGGCGTACGGATCCCGGTAGATCATCGGGGAGTCTGGGACCCAAAGGATCTCGATCCCACCGGCCTCCGCTTCGGCACCCAGCGCCGCGATCTCCGCCGGGTCGCCGTAGAGCGCGCCGAACGAAATTCCGACGCGCAAGGGCGTCCCGAGGGGCGTCGCCGTCACCGGGGCTCCGCCGGCTCGTCTTGCCGCAGTGGATTGACTGTCTGGTCGGGCGCCGACATCGGGACGAGCTGCCACCAGCCGCCCCCCTCGGGAGCCGGCAGGTATTCCGTCGTGCACCCGCCCCAGTCTGGGACGTGAAGCGCTTGAAGCGGCCGGCACCTCTGCGGCCGGACCTCTTCGACGCGGAATCGCGTCGGCGCGGCCTCCCGTCCACAGGTCCAGCAGGCTCGCGTGGAGCGGCGCCGGCCGGTGACGTGGAGCCGGCTGGGCGGGGTCATTCGAGGATCTCGTCCGCTCGCGCGAGCACCGCCGCGGGGATCGCGAGGATCCTGGCGGTCTTCACGTTGATGACGCGCTTGAGCTTGGTGGGCGGCTCGACGGGCAGGTCGGCAGGCTTCGCGCTCTTGAGGATCTTGTCGACGTACCATGCCGTGCGCTGGAAGAGCTCGGCGACGTTCGGACCGTAGGCGCCCCGGTGCCGAAGAAGCGCTGGGTCAGCTACCGCCGAGCGACCGGCTCGCGTTGGCCCTCCCAGACGCGATGGTCACCCGGCGCGCCGTGTATGACACGACCGGTGCGCCGAGTCCTTGGTCCAGATGATCGAGGACGACGCCATTCACGCGCACCTGCTGGATCGTCGGCGGGCCTGCTGGTTCCGGGAAGGCTGTCACGCTCTACCCTCTGACCATCAGCTGCGTCGGGTTGTTCCGGAAGCTCGCCGGTCCACAGCCAGTTCCCTGCCTTCCTCCCCGGCCCCACCGTCAGCCCAGCGGGCGCATTCCGAGGGTGGCCGGACTCTAGCGCGCGGCCGGCCAGTCCGGCAAGGTCCCGAGCGGGGCCGGCGGGCGAGGCAGGAAACAGCCCTTGGGACCGCCTGGGGTCAGTGAAGCAATAGTGAGGCCGCGCTCTTCCAGGGATCGCGGAAGATCCACCCGTGCAGATCTTCACCAAGGACACTAGGATTCCGTTCATGGACCCGAATTCCCACGAGGCCCTCCTTCGGCGGCAGGAGGCCGCAATACTGACGTGGCGCGCCCCGGCACTGATGCTGTTTGCGCGCGCAGCTTGTGCCGTGGGAGCGCAAGCCCTTGTCGCAGCCGTCTTCGCCCTGCGAGCATCGCCGACTCCATGGCATGACGCTGAGCCATGGCTGCCGGTGTACGGGACATTGATCGACGCCGGATGCCTGGCGCTGCTTTGGCGGCTCACGCGCCGCGAGGGCCTCCGCCTGTTCGAGCTTGTCGGCTTGGAGCGGACGCGTCTCGTCCGCGATGCGCTGCTCGGCCTCGCGCTCATCCCTGTTAGCCTCGTATTCATTCTTGGGGGTATCTATGCGGTCGGTTGGCTTCTGTATGGGACGCTCACGCCGCCGTACCTCTTTGGGCCCCTGCCATTGCCGGCCGCTCTCTATGGCGTGCTGGTGTGGCCGTTCATTTGGGGGCTGACCGAGCAGATGACCTACAACGCCTATCTGGTACCCCGCTTCCAGGTTCTTTGTCGGAGTACGAGCCTGGCGATCGTATTCGTCGCGTTCGCCTGGTCGCTGCAGCATGCCTTCATGCCGTTGACCTTTGACGCGAAGTTCATGGCGTTGCGCCTGTTGTCGTCGGTGCCACACACGGTCTTCCAAATGCTCTTGTATCTGCGACTTCGCCGGTTGGCTCCGCTCGCGATCGCGCACGCCCTGATGGATGGTGCGAGTGTGCTCATCGGCGTGCTTCTTCCGTTGGTGAGGGCATGATGAGGCCGTTGCCACGGCGTGTGTGGCGACGCGCGGAGGGCTGTCTCAACGCGCGCTGGTTCCGGGTAGCTGGTGCTCAGCGCCAGATGTGGACCGCCAGCAATGTTCCTCGAACCCCGGATCGTACCGTCCTCGAAACTTACCCATACCTCAGGAAGAGCCGATCTTCAGACGCGCCGAGCTGAACCGACTCCGCGTGGGAATTCTTGCGCTCGGCGCGGCCCCGTCTGCTCTGCACGGACGGCCAGCGGCCGGGGCAGAGGAAACTACCCGGCCAGCCCGACCATCACGCCCGCGGCCACGCCGGCCGCGATCAGCACGACGCCGAGGGGCGCGCTCAGCCTTCGACCCCACGACACGTTCTTCTCCACCGCCATCACGATGCCGAGGATGAGCATCCAGGCCAGGTAGTGCACGCCCACCAGGAACATCAGCAGCATGAGGGCCCAGCAACAGCCGACGCAGAACGCCCCGTGGTCCAGCCCTAGGCGGAACGCCTGCCACCGCTCGCGCCGCCCCTGCCAGTACCCGAGCACGAAAGCGAGTGGTGAGCGGCACTTGTCGAGGCACCGGTACTTCAGGGAACTGAACTGGAAGCCTCCCGCCAGCACCAAGAGCGCCGGCGGGCCCAGGGCCCCGGCCCATGTCCAACCGCTTGCCGTCAACAGTTGCTGGAACACCCAGTGTTGCCAGTACACGAGGAGGCCGAAACCCACCCATGTCGTAAGGTATCCGGCGATCACCAGCGCCACCAGCCCGCGCCCGTCAGGGCGCCCCCCGGCGAGGGCGTGAAACGCCGCCAGGACCGGCAGGCTCGTCGGGAGCATCATCGCCACGCACATGAGCGTCCACCCGGCGAGGAAGAGGAGGGCGTATCCGCCACCGCTTGCCTCGCCGTGATGGCCGGGGAAGCGGCCCCCGCCCAGGTGCAGGACGCTGTGGGTCGCCTCCCCGAACACCACGAGGGCCACCCACGCCAGCCCCGTCAGCAGGCCCACCGAGACCAGGAGCGTGGCGCGGCCGGTCCGCTCGGGCATCGGCACCGGAAACGACCCCATCGGTCAGCCCCTGGCCGAGACGGCCCCTACACGACGAACCGGAATCGGCCGCTCACCGCATTGTGGTTCCGGAGATCGACGTGGAATCCCGGCGCGTTCGCCTTGTAGTGCGCGGCCTTGCCGACGTACGCGGGCGACCCTGGGATCGTCGTGAAGATGGTATCGTGCAGCGTCGTCTCCTTCCCGGTGGCGCCTTTGTAGGGCTCCAGCAAGGCGTCGATGGCCCGCCCGACCTTCAGCGTTCCCTTCACCCCCTCCACCTGGAACTCGATCGGCACCTGTTCGATGGCGTCGACCTTGCCCACCAGCTTCGCCAGGTCCGCCACTGGCCCACCCTTCTTGCCCGTCCACACCGCGACCAGCGCGTCCTTCTGCGGCGCCGTGGCCTTGTCGTCCACGTACAGGCGGACGTTCCAGTTCCCCTTGAGAATATTGCCCGGGATGTGGCACAGCGCCACGATGGTGTGGCCGGAGACGTCCACTCCGTCCACGGTCCCCGTGTCCACGTGCCATCCGAGCGTCCCGTCGCACACCCCCGAGTCCGGGTCCTCTCCCACCCAGCACGGGCACAGGATGTTGCAGGTGCAGACCTCGAGCAGGCGTCCTTCGAGCTGATAGGCCATGTCTCACCTCCGGCTGCGTTGATGGGTCGTTCCCGGGGAGCCCGGGGTCTTGGACGTCGCCTCCCTACTACCACTCCGCGACCGGCCCTGTCCAGACCCCGTTCGCCCGCGGCGCCGCCAGGAGCAAGCGGGTCAGCGAGCAGCCGGGCGATCTTCTTGCCGGCCAAGAGGGGACGCCGTGGGCTGGGAATGGGGGAGAGGCCACGAGCCTGGAAGGTCTTCGGCAGGATGTCAGGTCGATGAGTACGTGCCGCGGCACGCGCCTCGGCCCCCGGGGGCCCAGCGCCAGGCGCTGCACTGCTCCCGCCTTGTGGCGACGGGCATCGAGAGGCTCCGATTGGCCCGGTCACCTCACCAGCCCGATGCTACGGGGCAGCCACCAGTAGATCTCGGGGAAGTACGTCACCAGCACCAGCACGACCAGCATGCAGGCGAGGAGCGGGAGCAGGGGCGGGAGGAGCTTGTCCATCGACACGCGCCCAACCTTCACCGCCACGAAGAGCGCGGTGCCCACCGGGGGCGTGGTCAGGCCGTAGGCCAGGTTGATGACCATGATCAGCCCGAGTTGGACCAGGTCGATCCCGAACTTTTGCGCCAGGGGAATCAGCATGGGCACGAGCATGATCAGCGCCGGCGTCATGTCGACGAACATCCCCACCAGCAGCAGGAATGCGTTCAGGGTGAGGAGAAACAGCCACTTGCTGGGGATCAGGTCGAAGAAGCTATCCGCGAGCAACCGCGGCAAGTTCTCGTAGGTCAGGATCCAGGAGAACACGGAGCAGGTGGCGATGAGCAGCATCACCACCGCGTTGGTCAGGCAGCATTGCCAGATGATCTCGGGCAGCTCGCGTAACTTGATCTCCTTGTATACGAAGATCGTGAGCCCGAGAGCGTACACGCCGGCCGCGGCGCCGGCCTCGGTCGCGGTGAACACGCCCGAGATGATGCCTCCCAGGATAATGACCATGGTGAAGACGCCGGCGAGGCCGTCGAGCACACGCCGGACTCGCTCGCGCATCGAGAGCTGCGGCAGCCTCTTCTGGTGGTACAGCCTGCCATGCACGTAGCTGGCGCCCATCAACGACAGCCCGATCAGCACACCGGGGATGATGCCGGCGACGAACAGAGCGGCGATCGACACGGAGCCCGCGACGTGGGCGAAGATGATCATGCCGATGGACGGCGGAATGATCGGCCCCATTGTGGCGGCGGTCAGCACGATGGCGGTGGCGAAGCGCCGCGAGTAGCCGTCCTTCACCATGGCCGGGATCATCATGCTTCCGATGGACGACACCTCGGCGACCGCCGAGCCGGTCACGCCACCGAAGAACATGGAGGCCACGCACACGATCTGTGCGAGGCTCCCCGGCAGCCAGCCGACCAGGACCTCGGCCATGCGGACGAGTCGCGTGGCGACTCCACCGCGCGCCATCAGGGTACCGGCGAACACGAAGAAGATCACCGCCAGCAACGGGAACGTGTTGATGGCGGTCAGCATGCGCTGGACGATGGTGGCATTGTCGACGCCGGGCAGGAGCAGCGTCGCCACGACCGACGAGACGCCGACCGCGAACGAGATGGGAACTCCGATTGCCATCAGCAGCACGAAGAGAGAGCCGAGGATCGTGAGCGTCACGGTCAATCCACCGACTGGCCGATCTGCGAGTCGTCCTGGCCCCGGAGCGAGTCCACCACCGTCTTCAGGGCGAACAGCATCAGCAGCGCGCCAGACACCGGCATGGCCACGTAGTACCAGTAATTCTTGAAGGGGATAGTCTCCATCAGGTCACTGCCGAACTCCCGCACGAAGACGATGCCGTAGCGGAGCACGATCCAGCCGAAGCCGAAGATCAGGAGACCGATCGCCGCGCCGAGGACACGACGGATCCGCCTGGGCAGCGCGTTGAAGATGATGTCGAATCCGACGTGCTCGCGCTTGGCGACACACGCGGCCGCTCCCAGGAAAGAGACCCAGATCAGCAGGTAGCGCGGCACCTCCTCGGTCCAGGACACCGCCTGGCCGAACACGTAGCGGGCGACGACCGCCACCACGACGATGACGAAGAGCACCGTGGCCAGCGCGATGCACACGATCCGCACTGCGGCCAGTACGCCCGCGACGACGCGATCGAGCAGCTGGAACAACGCGCCTCCGGTGTGGCGAGTGAATGAGCGCGCGGGACGGGCGATCGCGCCCGTCCCGCGTGAGGGGGCTAGACGATCAGAACTTCTTCCCCGAGTCCAGGATGAAGTCGACCGTCTTCTCGACGTTCAGGCGCTTGGCCTCGGCGGTGACCAGAGGTTTCACGGCGTCCATGAACGGCTGCTTGTCGACCTCGATGATCTGCGTGAACTTGCTCTTCAGCTCGGCGAGGTCCTTGTTCTCGGAGACCTTCCACGCCCCGCGCATGTAGGCCTGAGCCAGGGCGCCCGCCTGTATGACCGCCGCCTTCTGCTGGTCGTTGAGCTGGTTGTAGAGCTTCATGGACATCACGATCAAGTCGGGGATCCGCATGTGCTCGTCGAGGGTGTAGTACTTGGAGACCTCGTAGAACTTCTTGGTCACCACCGAGGGGTGGTTGTTCTCTGCGCCGTCCACCACACCGGTCTGGAGGGCCGTGTAGAGCTCGGCCCAGGCGACCGGGACGCCGGTAGCGCCCATCGCCTCCATGGTCTTCACCATCACCGGTGAGGCCATCACGCGGATCTTCTGCCCCTTGAGGTCGGCCGGCGTCTTCACCGGCTTCTGGGTGAAGAAGTTGCGTGAGCCCGAGTCGATGTAGCCGATCTTCTTCAGCCCCTTCTCCTCGAGCGGCTTGACGAACGCCTCGGCCTCAGGCTGCGCCAGGAACCACCAGAAGTGCTTTTCGTTCTTGAAGATGAACGGCAGCGAGAACATGTCCATCGCCGGGACGACTTGGTTGAGGTTCGATGCCGACACCGTCGTGAAGCCAATCGTCCCGTTCCGCACGCTCTGCACGTTTGCCACCGCGTCGCCGAGCTGGGTGTTGGCGTAGGTCTCGACCTTGACTGTGCCCCTGGTCAGGACCTCGACCTGCTCGGCGAAGAACCGCTCGGTGAGCGTGGACGGGTGGTCGAGCGGCTGGATGCCCGAGTACTTCGTGACGATCTGCGCGCTCGCTGGCAGGGCGGCCAGCAGCACGGCCACGCCGAAGGCTGCGGATGCAAAGCGCTTCTTCATCCTGTTCCTCCCTTGCACAGAACCGTTTGACCGCATCTGGCCCGGCCCCGGGGACGCGGACGCCGCCATCGGGCGGGTGCGGGAACGGGCAGTCGCGTCCTTGGAGCGGCCCCTAGGAAACCGCATGTCAGGGCGAAACGCAATCGCGCCGTACGCCCTCGATTGTGCGCCCCGGCAGCGCCGAAGGTCGCGAACGACGGCACGACCGCGCCGTGTTGGGACAGGCATGGCGCAGGTTCTCCGACAATTCTCGGACACCGACCCTCGCCGATCTTCGCCTTTCTTGGCGCATCCTGGAAGTCAGCCTGACGGCCTCCCGTGTCCGGTCGGACGGATCTGAACCGATCGGCGAGGCTTGACAACCCCGAGCGGCGAGACGACGCTCAGACTCGTCATGACGCGGAGAGGGCGGCTCCCGATCATGTCGAATGTCGTCATGGCCTCGCTCAGCCTGATCGCCTTCGGGGCGGGCCTGGTCAGCGTGTGCCTGCCCGGCGGTTACCAGCAGCCGGCGTACTACGACGGGGACGAGGACGATGTCGGACTCGCCCAGGACCGCCAGACCCTGGCGCCCGGCATCGCGATTGCCCAGACCGCGGTGCAGCTGGCTGTCCTGCCGCCCTTCCATCGTGACGTAGCTCAGAGTTCCAGCGCCCGGGCGCACGTCTCGAGTCCGCGCCTCTCCGAATCTCGCGGTCCGCCAGCCTAGCCTCGATCAGCCTTCTGACCTAGAGCCGGGGGCCCGACAGGGCGTTACCTGTTCGGTGTCCAGACTCGGCGCATTCATTTCCCGGAGGGTGAGCTCGGAGACAGAACCGATGACTGGCCGTGCCCAGGGCGATGGGACGACACAGCGGCAGTCGCCGCAGCGGTCGGTACGGGCGGATGTGGCATGCCGCGTGCTCGCGCCCGAGGAGTGGGTGTCGAGACGGGATGCGCCAACGAGCCGCCCCTGTGTGCCGTGATCGGTCTAATGGCGTTGGATCCTCAGGGAATCTTCAGGTTGGGTCCGCACACTGCCCACCGGATGGGCCCCCCTCAGGCCCTCCGGGCGGGAGCCGGGGACGCCCGCCGCCGCTGGTCGCCTCCAGCGCGGACGTCAACGCCCACATGGATCCAATGCGAACCAGCATGGCTGGTCGAAGCCGGCTCGAGCCGGCGGGAGGGACGACAATGCGAGCGTATCGGGCCAACCTGTTCCTTCTCCCCTTCACGATGCTAATCCTCGGGGGGCTCGCCGGCACGGACGCGCGGGCCGGCAATGTCTCGATGAGCTTTGACCCGACCAACTTCACGAACCCCCTCACGATCGACAACCCATACTGGCCTCTGGTGGCGGGCACGACGTTCGTCTACCGAACCGCATCGGACGAGGACTGCGAGGTGAACGACGTGACAGTCACGCCGAACACGAAGCCCATCGCAGGGGTCATGACCCGGGAGGTCCACGACCAGGTCTGGGAGGACCTCGACTGCGATGGCACCCGCGGGGCGCTGCTCGAGGACACCCTAGACTGGTACGCGCAGGACGACGCCGGCAACATCTGGTACTTCGGCGAGTCTACGAGCGAAGCCACGCCGAGCTGCACGCCCGCGCCGGACCAGTGCAACACCGAGGGCTCCTGGGAAGCCGGCCAGGACGTGGCCGCCATCGGCAGTGTCGCCCAGGCGGGCGTGGTCATCCTCGCCGATCCCAGGCCGGGGAACTTCTACCAGCAGGAGTTCTACGCAGGGGAGGCCGAGGACCAGGGGAAGGTGCTCCGGCTGAACGCCAAAGTGTCGCTCACCCTCGACAACCAGATCGACCCCGACAAGTACGCCGGCTGCATGAAGACCAAGGAGACGTCTCCGCTTGAAAAGGGAGTGGTCGAGCACAAGTACTACTGCCCGGGCGCGGGCCTCGTCCTGATCGAGGAGCTCAAGGGCAAGACGGTCCGGACAGAGCTGGTCGAAATCCAGTAGGGCTCGGGAGGCCCTAAGGTGAAGGGTCGGCTCCCGGCACGGTGCCGTCGCTCTCTCGGGGCGACGGCACTGGTCGGATTGCTGTGGGCCTCGGGAGCCGGCGCGGGCCCTTCCGCGCTGCCGCGGGTCCAGCACGTCATGCTGGTGGTTCTCGAGAACGCCGACTACGACACGGCGAGGGCGCAGCCGTTCTTGGCGAGGCTCGCGCGCGAAGGCGCCCTGCTCCGGCAGTCGTTCGCCGTGGCCCATCCGTCCCAGCCCAACTATCTGGCCCTGACAGCCGGCACGACCCATGGCGTGGACTCCAACACCCCCGTCACGCTGGACATACCCCATGTCGGGGACCTGCTGGAGGTCGAAGGTCGAGCCTGGAAGGTGTACGCCGAAGGATATCCGGGCCAGTGCTTCCTGGGGCCGCGTTCCGGCGCGTACGTTCGACGGCACGTCCCCTTCCTTAGCTTCAAGAGTGTCCAGGGTCATCCGGCACGCTGCGCCAGAATCGTCGATGCCACCGAGCTGGCGGCCGACATCCGCGACGGGACCTTGCCGGACTACGCCCTGTACGTGCCGGACGTCCGGCACGATGGCCACGATACCGGAGTGAGGGCTGCCGACGAGTGGCTGTCGGAGACCTTCGGGCCTCTGCTACGAGATCCACGCCTCACCGAGAGCATGGTGTTCATGGTGACCTTCGACGAGGGCCGCCGTGGGTGGTGGGGCCGCAATCGCGTCTACACCGTCGTCTACGGAGACCGCGTGATCCCGGGCTCGGTCTCCGATACCCGATACGATCACTACAGTCTGCTCCGCACGATCGAGGAGCTCCTCGGTCTCGGAACGCTGGGCCAAGAGGACGCGAAGGCGTCCCCGATCACGGGCGTATGGAAAGTCCACCCTGATTGACGCCGCTCCTCGGAGACGGTGGGACCTCCCAGTGCCGCCGACGCCCTTCGCGGTCCTGCCGACCCCGCCCTTCGGGCGACCGAGGACGAACGAATACAGGCCTGGACTACGTCTAGCTCGCCAAGGTCTTCCAGCCTTCGGTTAAGAGTTCTGTCCTCGACTCCGTTCTCGATGTAAAGGCGGCAACGCCTCCCAAGGCCGATTCCGTGTAGGCTAGGACAGCGCCGCGCCACGACGGTCGGATCGCACACACGCTTGATGACAGGGAGCGGGTGCCCATGACCAATCCCACCGGCACACGGCGGGTTCACGGCTTTTGCGGCCTGTGCATTGCTCGATGCGGCTCCGTCGCCGTGGTCGAGAACGGCCGCTTCACGCGTCTCGAGCCGGATCCGGGGCACCCGACCGGCCAGGCGCTCTGCGCCAAGGGCCGCGCCGCGCCGGAACTCGTCTATCATCCGGGGAGGCTGACCCAGCCGCTCCGTCGGACCCGGCCCAAGGGTGACCCCGATCCCGGCTGGCAACGGACCAGCTGGGACGAGGCGTTGAACCTGACCGCCGCCGCGATGCGGCGCATCGCCGAGCGCCACGGGCCGGAGGCGGTCGCCTTCACTCTTTGCTCCGGCTCCACGACCGCGATCGGCGATTCGAGCAGCTTCGTCCGACGCCTGATGAACGCTTTCGGCACCCCCAACTCGAGCTACACCCTCGACATCTGCGGCTGGGGGCGCGCCTTCGCCACCCGCTACACCTACGGCGTCGGCAGTGTCGGCACGGGCGGCAGCGGCGGCGCCATGCCGGACATTGCCAACAGCGGCTGCGTGATCCTGTGGGGGTACAATCCGAGCCACACGCGGCTCACGCATGCCACCGCCGTCGTCGAGGCACTGAAGCGGGGGACGCGGCTGATCGTCGTCGATCCGCGCAAGGCGGGCCTCGCCAACAAGGCCGATGTGTGGCTCAGGGTGCGGCCCGGCACCGACGGCGCGCTCGCGCTCGGCCTCGCCAACGTGATGATCGCACGCGGATGGTACGACCGGGAATTCATCCGCCGGTGGAGCAATGGGCCGCTGCTGGTGCGCGCGGACACCGGCCGCCTGCTGACCGAGCGCGACCTCGGGGCGGGCGGGGATGCCCTCCGCAACCTCGCCTGGGACGGCGCGACAGCGCGGCTGGTGTCGTACGACCCCCGCGCCGGCCGGTACGAGGGCGACGAGGCGAGCCTCGCCCTCGAAGGGGAGTACTCCGTGCCGACGCCGGAGGGCCAGGTGATCTGCCACCCGGTCTTCGACCTCTACGCGCGGCTCTGCCGCCGATACCCGCCCGAGGTCGTGGAAGCGACCTGCTGGATCCCGCGCGCCCAGGTCGAGGAAGCCGCCCAGCTCCTATGGCACGCGCGCCCGCTGTCCTACTACGCGTGGAGCGGCCACGAGCAGCATGCCAACGTGACGCAGATTGCCCGCGCGATGTCCCTGCTCTACGCTTTGACCGGCTGCTTCGACCTGCCGGGAGGCAACGTGCTGCTCCCGGCGCCGCCGGCCAGACCGGTCACCGGCGAAGATTTGCCGGGGGCGCGGCACATGGCCCCGACCTTGGGCATCGCCGAGCGCCCGCTCGGACCGGCGCGCTGGAACCACGTGACCACCCGCGATCTGTACCGGGCGATCCTGGAAGGGGAGCCATACCCCGTCCGTGGCCTGATCGGCTTCGGCGCGAACATCCTGCTGGCACATGCCGACGGCGGACACGGGCGGGAGGCGCTCGCGGCGCTGGACTTCTACGCCCATGCCGACCTGTTCATGAACCCGACCGCTGAGCTCGCCGACCTGGTATTGCCGGTCGCCTCCGCCTTCGAGCGGGAGGGGCTGAAGATCGGCTTCGACATCAGCGCCGAAGCGCAGTCGTTGATCCAGCTCCGCCCGGCGGTGGTGCCGCCGCCCGGCGCCGCTCGCCCGGACACCGACATCGTGTTCGATCTCGCCACGCGGCTCGGTCTGGCCGCAGAGTTCTGGAATGGCGACATCGACGTCGCCTATCGCCACCAGCTCGCCCCGACCGGTGTGACGCTGGAAGAGCTGCGTGCCGCCCCCGGGGGGGTCCGGGTGCCGTTGCAGAGCCGCCATGGCAAGTATGCGGAGCCGGACGGCCAGGGCGTGCCGCGCGGCTTCGAGACGCCGTCGCGCAAGGTCGAGCTCTATTCCCAGACCTTCCTCGACCACGGGTACGCGCCGTTACCCGATTTCCAGGAGCCCCAGATCGGCCCGGTCTCGCGCCCGGATCTCGCCGCACGCTTTCCGCTGATCCTGACCAGCGCGAAGGCGACGCTATTCTGCCAGAGTCAGCATCGGGCGCTGCCCAGCCTGCGCAAGCGCGCCCTGCACCCCGAGGTCGAGCTTCATCCCCAGGCGGCGCAGGCGCGGGGCGTCGCCAATGGCGACTGGGTGGCGATCGAGACACCGGAGGGGAGCGTGCGCGCTCGCGCCCGGCTCAACGACAGCCTCGATCCCCACGTGGTGGTGGGCCAGCACGGCTGGTGGCAGGCCTGTGCGGAGATCGGTGCGGCCGGCTACGATCCGTTCGGCGCGGACGGCGCCAATCTCAACCTGATCATCGGACCGAGGGCGCTCGATCCGGTGAGTGGAACTGCCTCGCACAGATCGTATCTGTGCGAGATTCGCCGGACCCCGGAGGTGACCAGCTCGGATCGCGGATGACCGGGCGCTCAAAGTCGAGGACGGCGACCCGAGGAACCACGGCATCAACGCCGACCTGCGCGCTCAGCTGTGGCCCGAGAGCTGGCACGGACGAGCGTGGGAACGCCGAGAGCGGAATCATCAGGTTGCTACGTGCCCATGGCCACTCGCGCCCGCAACACAGAAGCGGCGGGGCTTCGGGAGCCCCCGCCGCGAGATGTGGTGAGCCGTGAAGGAATCGAACCTTCAACCTCCTGATTAAGAATCCCCGGCCGGGTCCGCGCACCGCCACCCCCAGCGCCTAACACGCCGTCAGACCGGGAGCGCGCCTGACCGCTCACATCCGTGTATCGCAGTGCAGGGTGGGTACGTTCGAACCAGCGGGGAACCGTGCCCACCGGCGCTGTGTTGAGCCGCGCGCGCCGGCCGGGGGCGAAGAGCATCGAGAGTCTCGTCCTGGTCGCCGAGAGCCCGCTCAGGCAGGGATTGCCGCGCCCGGCCGCGCGCCTTTCCCGCGGCCGCGGCGCCTGCGTTAGCATAGGGCTCCGGCCATATCGGGAGTCCAGGGCAAGGCTGTGCCGCGAGCCGCACGGCGGTGACCGACCGTGACGGGGGAGGAGATCGTGAAACGACGCATCGGGGCGCACGGCAGGGGCGGGATCAATCGGCGCGAGTTCAACCGACGGGCCCTCGGGGTCGTCATGTCGGCCGTCGCGGCGCCAGGGCTAGCCAGCGTGCTCGGCGCGCGGCCGGCCCGCGCGCAGACTCCGCGGGGATCGGGCGAGGTCGTCGTCTGTACCTGGGGGGGAAGCTACACAGAGAGCCAGAAGAAGGCGTTTTTCGATCCCTTCGAGCAAGAGACCGGCATCCGCGTGCGCGTGGTCGGAATCCCCGATCTGGCCAAGATCCAGGCCATGGTCCAGAGCCGCGCTGTGGAGTGGGACCTGGTCGATGCCGAGGGCCAGATGATGCTCCGCCTGGCGGCTCGGGACATGCTCGAGCGAGCCGATTTCTCGATCATCCCGCGGGCGGACCTCATGCCGTCGGCGGTTAGCGACTGGGGCATCGGGTCGGTGTCCTACGGCTACGTGCTCGGCTGGAGCGCGAAGAAGTTCGGGACGAAGGAGCCCGCCACCTGGAGGGACTTCTTCGACGCCACGGCGTTCCCGGGGCGGCGCGCCATGTACGCGCAGGCGCTGCCGAACCTCGAGTTCGCGCTGGTCGCCGACGGCGTGCCCATGGACAAGCTCTATCCGCTCGACGTTGACCGGGCGTTCCGTGTCCTCGAGCAGCACAAGAGCCTGATCAACGTCTGGTACAAGAGCGGCACACAGATCCCGACCCTGCTGCGGGGGGAGGAGATCGATCTCATCGCCGCCACCGCCGGTCGGATGATCGACCTCAAGCGAAGCGGAGCGCCCGTCAACTTCACCTACAATCAGGGCGCCTGGATGCAGTCGTTCTGGATCGTCCCCAAGGGGGCGAAGAACAAGGAGAACGCCATGAAGCTCATGGCGTTCTATGCCCGCCCGGAGAACGAAGCGCAGTTCACTCAGCTGTTCGCCAATGGCGTGCCCAATGTGAAAGCGTACGCCCTCATGCCGAAAGAGACGCTGGCGCTCCTGCCAACGGCGCCGGAGAACATCGGGAGGCAGATCCGGATCGATGCGGCCTGGTGGGCGACGAACGTGGACGAGATCACCAAGCGGTGGCTGGCCTTCGTAGGTTAAGCGCGGAGGCGCCCGCGGCGGGCCGCCCCGGAGCCGTGCGGTTCGCCGATTCGGCGGTATGGCGCAGCGCGCTTCCCCTCTGCCCGCTGCTCCTCTTTCTCGTGGTCTTCTTCTTGTATCCGGTGGGGCGGGTCCTGTCCCTCAGCCTCACCCCAGGCAGCCAGGCAAGCCCCTTCCATGAGCTCTTCGCCACGCCCGTCTACCGCGCCGCCCTCTGGCGTACGTTCCACGTCAGTGTGACGGTGACGCTGGCCTGCTTAGCCTTGGGATATCCGGTGGCCTACATGGCGGCCACGGCACCGCGTCCCTGGTCGGGACTTCTTCTCGCGCTCGCGATCACGCCGTTCTGGATCAGCATCCTCGGACGGAGCTTCACGTGGCTCGTGCTGCTGCAGCGAAACGGCGTCGTGAACCAGCTTCTTCAGGCTCTGGGTGTGACCCGTGAGCCAGTCTCCCTCGTCTACAACGCCTTCGGCGTCTACATCGGGATGATTCACATCCTGCTCCCGTTCATGATCCTGTCGCTCTACAGCGTGCTGCGCGGGATCGACGGCTCGCTGCTCCGCGCCGCCGCCAGCCTCGGTGCGAACGAGTGGCAGACATTCCGGCATGTCTACCTTCCCCTGAGCCTTCCCGGCGTGGCCGCGGGCGTCGTACTCCTGTTCATCATGGGTCTCGGATTCTTCATCACCCCGGCCCTGCTGGGGGGCGGCCGCGTGACGCTCGTTACGATGCTGATCGAAACGAACATCCATGCGACGCTCAACTGGCCGATGGCGTCGGCGCTTTCCGTAGTGCTCCTCGGCGCGACTCTCTTGGTCCTCATTCCTTCGTACGGACTCCTGCAGCTGGACCGAGCGTTCGGGGCTGGACCCCGCTGAGCCCCGTGCGGATTGGAATGGCCGTCGCGGGGGGGCTTGTCCTCCTCTTCCTCCTGACCCCGGTCCTGGCATTGATCCCGATGTCGTTCAGCGGCACCCGCTGGCTGGTCCTCCCGCCGACGGATCTCTCTCTTCGCTGGTACGCGGAGTTCCTGACCAGTCGGGACTGGCGGGAGGCAACGGTCACGAGCCTCACCGTGGCCGCAACGGCCATGATGCTGGCCTCGGTGCTGGGAACCTTGGCCGGGACGGCACTTGCGCGCACCCGGTTCCCCGGGCGGCAGCTCGTGCGCGGTGTCGTCCTCGCCCCGCTCATCGTCCCGGTCATGATCCTTGCACTCGGCTTCTATTACCTGTTCGCGCGGCTCGGAATGATCGGCAGTCTGGCCGCCCTCGTGCTAGCTCACGTCGTCCTCGCCACGCCCTACGTGGTCATCAACGTGGAGGCCGTGATGCGCACCTTCGATCTCCGGCTCGAGTGGGCGGCTAGGATGCTGGGGGCGAACGCCTGGCAGGCGTTCCACCAGGTGACCTTGCCGCTCACGCGGGCGGGTGTGCTCGTCGGTGCACTCTTCGCGTTCATCACGTCATTCGACGAGGTGGTCGTGGCCATGTTCCTGTCCGGGACGAGCGCCATCACGCTCCCCAAGCTCATGTGGGACAGCATCACGCTGGATGAGCTGAGTCCCATCGTGACCGCAGTCGCCTCCCTGCAGATCGGCATGGCGCTCGCCGTGTTTGCCATGGCCGAGGTTCTGCGGGTGCGGGCGACGCGTCTTGCCCGGGTCAGGCCCGGTCCAGAGGAGGGGGGCGGCGCCTTGTTTGGAACTCCTGGGCCGGCCGAGGTCCGGTTCTCGGGGGGATCGGAGCAGGCGCGACTCAGCACGGAACCGCTCCGGCTCGTGGGGCTCAGCAAGCGTTTCGGGTCGGTCGTCGCGGTGGACGACGCCACGCTCCAGGTCGAGCCCGGAGAGCTCCTGACGATCCTTGGGCCGAGCGGCTCGGGAAAGACGACGCTCCTGAACCTAATCGCGGGCTTCGACACCCCCACGTCCGGCGAGGTCTTTCTGGGCGCGCGGGCACTGACCCGAGAGCCGCCGAATCGGCGCGGGGTCGGCATGGTCTTCCAGAACTACGCGCTCTTTCCGCATATGACCGTCTTCGCGAACGTGGCATTCCCATTGCGCCTCCGGTGCATTGCCGAGCGCGACGTCCAAGCGCGGGTACGGGCCATTCTGAGCGTGGTGCAACTGGCAGGCATGGCGGAACGCTATCCCCGTCAGCTCTCCGGCGGCCAACAGCAGCGCGTGGCGCTTGCCCGAGCCCTCGTGTTCCGTCCCCCGTTGCTCCTCATGGATGAGCCCTTCGGCGCGCTCGACACCCACCTGCGGAGCCGCATGCAGAGCGAGCTGCGCCAGCTTCACCAGCAGCTTGGGATCACGGTGCTCTTCGTCACCCACGATCAGGAAGAGGCCATGATCCTGGCCGATCGGATCGCAGTGATCGCGCGCGGTCGGCTTCAGCAGGTCGGTCGTGCCGAGGACCTGTACGAAGGGCCGGCGAACGAGTTCGTGGCCGGTTTCGTTGGCGAGTCCAATCTCCTGCGCGGAACGGTCGTGGCGGCGACGAGCGGGACGCTCCGGGTTGTCACGACCGGCGGGACGGAGTTCAGCGTGGCCGGCGAGGCTTCCGCCGGCCGGGCGGTGACGTTACTCATCCGTCCGGAGTCGCTCCGGCTCGTTGCCGACCAGCCTTCTGGACCGCACGGACTCCAAGGCGTGGTCGAGGACGCCATGTACCTCGGGGGTCTCCGGAAATACACCATCCGCCTCAACTCGAGCGAGGCGCTCGTGGCGCGGGTGCCGAGCCGGACGGGGACCGGCCAACTCTCAGCGGGCAGTCGGGTCCGCGTGGAATGGGACCCGCAGGATCTCCGTGTGCTCTGACGTCCAGGGTCCGCTCAAGTCGCCGACGTTCTGACGCGGACCGCAGCGTCCCTCATCGGATGGAAGGAGCCTCTGATCTTTCTCGCTCCCGCCCGGCGGCCGGACGCGGCGCTCCGCGTCGCCGTGCAGCCTCTCGTGCACGCCGCCGGAGGTCAGTGGGGTGCGGACCGACGTGCCGGACGCGGAGCCGCTCTCGGCGACCCGGCGGGCGTCGAGGCCACCGGCGGCGCAACGTTTCTCTGGGAAGCCGAGCCTCGGCTCGAGCTGGCCTTCGACGGCGAGCGGCAAGGCGGCTCGGCGGACTTCCTGCCTCGCCGGCCGCTCGTCTTCCACTGGTCGCGGCGGGCGTTGTTCCCCAGCCTCTGGCTGGTCGCGGCTTTGGACGGCCGACTCTCGGACGCCCTTGCCGGCCGCCGGCTACATCTTCCCCCGCGGCAGGACCCTGGCCAGTCTCGCTCCTAGCGCACGGGATCCAGCACAACCACCGGGATCTCGCGCTCGGTCTTGCGCTGATAGTCGGCATAGGGTGGCCAGAATTGCAGCGCCTTCTCCCATAGCCGCGTCCGCTCCGCGCCCGTGGCGGTTCGCGCCCGCGCCGGAATCTTCTTGGTCCCGACCTGAACCTCGACCATCGGGTCCGCCAGGATGTTGCGGTACCATCCGGGATGCTGCGGGGCCCCGCCCTTGGAGGCGACCACGAAATAGCCGTCCCCCACTTCCCCGTAGAACAGCGGGAATATGAACTTCTCTCCTGACTTCCGCCCCGTCGTCGTCAGCAGCAACGACGGAACGGTCATCTCCGGCCGCCCCGGTTGCGTCATCTTGTACATGTGCCCGTCGGTGCCGCCGCTCGAGAGATAGCGGTGGGTGTGTTCCACCATCCAATCCGGAAGGTTCGGGGCGAGCTTGGCTCCGGCCATGACCTGGTCTCCTCTTCATCCGCACGTAGTACGCCGTAGCCACGGCGCCCGGTAGATGTCTTACCATTTCGTCCCGCGTCAGACCACCTCGGCAACCGGCTCATGCCCACGACCTCACTGACCGAGGAGACGCCCGTACCCGCGCACAGAGTCCTGAACTCCCATGATGCGGAGCGCGTGCCACAATGTCGCCGCCTGGCTGGTCACCACGGGCTTGCCCAGATCACGCTCGAGGCGCTCGACGATTCCCGTCGTGTGCAGCCCGGTTCCACTGATGAGGACGGCATCCGCGTCCGCGGAATCGGCCGCGCGTCCGAGTGCGTAGGCGCGCGCCTCCGTCTCCTCGTAGATGTTGACCACGCCGTCGAGGCGTTGGTACGCGACGACGTCAAAGCCGGCCGCCTGCCAGTAGGCGCGCCCCGCAACGCTGATGGCGTCCGGATACGGCGTCCCGAGGCCCAGCCGGCGGACACCTAGATGGTGAAGGGCGGCGATGATCGCGCGCGCGGTGGTGAAAGCGCGGGTACCGGCCAGCCCGTGGAGGCGGTCGAGGAGAGCCGGCTCGCGCGCATAGCCGGTCAGATAGCTCACCCCCGTGTGGGCCAGCGCGACGACGTCCGGGCGGAGCGCCGACAGGGAATGCGTCGCGGCAGGCAGGGAGTCGAGGTACCCGAGCGTGCGCTGCTCCATGCCCTCGGCAGCGCCGGGATCACCGGCCACGGTCTCGAGCCGCGCGAAGTGGATCGTCACGGACAGCGGCGCCATCCGGTACAGCTCCGGCTCGACGGTCGGGTTGCCGGCAGGCACGAGCACGCCGAAACGCGCGCGCGTCGCCATCACGGATCGAACGCTAGCCGGCCTTCGGACGGGAAGTCAAGACGCCTTGCCGGTGCCCGTGGCGGAAGCGTCGCGTGGCGTCCGACTGCCGGCCTGGCCGGCCCTACTTCGCCGCTCTTCGGACTTCGCTCGGGCAGAATCGAGCGGGCGTCCGTCCGCCGCGGGGTAGCGTTTTCTGGCCCTCACGTGCCGAACGCCGGCCGCTCTTGCCGACTCCGACGAGGCCGCGCTATGGTTCCCGCCGTGACCGAGGGGCAGGCCGGGCTGACAGGCGGGGGAAGGGAAACGGGATTCGTACCTCCCAACAACGCTCGAGCGCAGGGCACGCACCCCCAAGTCCCGCCGACGCCGGTGACGCGCGGCGGCCAGAAGGAGCGAATCATGTCAACTCCCCCGATCAGCCGACGCACGATTCTCCGGCTTGCCGGAGCCGGGAGCCTCCTCGCGGTCGGGGTGGGGCGAGCGGGCGCTCAGGCGCGCCCCGGCGAGCCGCTCCGGATCTGGTCGAACCACCCGGAGTGGCGCGAGGCTCTCCGAAAGAACCTCGACGCGTTCGAGCAGCAGAGCGGGATCAAGCTAACGCTCGAGCCCAAACCCGGCCCAGAGTACGTCCAGGTGCTGTCGACCTCGATGCAAGCGGGCGAGGGACCCGACTTACCGGGAATCCCGCCGGGGCCTCTGGTCGGGCAGTTCCTGAAGAGCGGGGCGATCCTTGATCTGACTGGCCGCGTGCACGCCGACCGGATGATCGACATCGCCCGCCAGCGGGTAGTGCGGGACGGCAAGGTGGTGGGCGCGCCGTTCGGCAAGTACACGGTCGGGGTCTACTATCACGTCGACCTCCTGGCCAAGGCCGGGCTCAAGCCCCCGCGGACGTGGGACGAACTCAAGCGCGCAGCCCAGACCCTCAAGCAGGCAGGCGTCGTGCCCCTGATGATGCCGGCCCGCGACGGCGTCATCCCCGCCTTCTACTACATGCTCGCCGCATCGAGCGTGCTGGGCCCCGTCGGGTTCGCGGGGTTCCTCGCCGGCCAGCGCAAGTTGACCGATCCCGATCTCGTAGATGCCGCTCAGCTCCTCGTCGACCTAGCGCCATACTACCCAGAGGGCTTCGCCGGCATTTCCTACGCTGAGGGCAAGGCCACGTTCGCCCGCGGCGGGACCGCGATGATCCTGGGTGGCACGGCCGACTACGCCGGCTACATCGCGGTCAACCCGGGTATCAAGCTCGACTTCATCGCCTTTCCTCCGCCGAGCGCGACGGCGGGCGTTCGAGCGACGGTCTCGGGCCTCGAGCTTATCTACACCGTGAACGCCAAGAGCAAGTACGTCGATGCCGCCGTCCAGTTCGTCGACTGGCTCACCACCCCCGAGTCTAACCGCCTCTTTGCAAACTCGATCACGCTCCCCACGGTTAAGGGCGTCGTGCCCGGGCAGAATCCGATCTGGGCGCGCCAGGTGGAGGAAGCCAAGAACGACGTGCCGACGTGGCGTGACGTCGATGCGGCGGCCCCAGTATGGACGGCGCTCACGAAGAGCATGCAGGGCGTCCTGCTGGGCCAGGTCAAGCCGGCGGAGCTCGGGCGACAGGCCCAGGCGGCCCTGGCGGGGACGTGAGCGGCGCGACCGGCCACTCGTGACCCGCGCGCCGGAAGCGAGCCGCCGAGAGCTCGCCGGCTCGGCCGCCTGGCTCCTCCTGCCCGCGGCCACCCTCTACGTTACGTTCGTGATCTACCCGGCGGCCGGTGCCTTCGTACTGAGCTTCTACGACTGGTCGGGCATCGGCACCGATCGCCGGTTCGTGGGGCTCGCGAACTTCCAGGAGATGCTGAGCAGCCCGGAGTTGTGGCGCGCGCTCGGCCACACCGCCGCGTTCTTCGTGTCGATCGTCCTGTTCCAGTCGACCCTCGGGCTCTTCCTGGCCATCCTGCTGCACGCGCGCCCGTTCGGACATTCGGTGTACCGGACCGTGCTGTTCCTGCCGGCAACCCTGTCGCTCGTCAACACTGGCTTCATGTGGCAGCTCATGCTGAGTGCCCAGTTCGGCCTGGTGAATCCGCTTCTCCGCGCGGTCGGCCTCGGGGCGCTCGCCCGCCCCTGGCTAGCCGACCCCGTGACTGCGCTGCCCACCGTGATTCTCGTCCAGGCATGGCAGTGGATGGGACTGCCCATCGTGGTGTTCCTGGCCGGCCTCCAAGCCGTGCCGCGCGAACTGGAGGAGGCGGCCGCCATCGACGGCACTGGGCCCTGGGGCCGCGTCGTCCACGTGCTGGTTCCGCAGCTGGCCCCAGCGTTCACCGCGATGACCGTGCTCGCCTTCATCCGGATGTTCAAGGTCTTTGACATCGTCTACGTCTTGCAGGGGCCGACCGGATCGCCGCTCGGGACAACCAGTACGGTGGGCACGTTGATCTACACGTCCGCCTTCGGTGAGGGCGGTGCCTACAGCGCGACGTTCCGCATGAGCTACGCGCTGGCCATCGCGGTGGTCGCGTCCTTGCTCCTGCTCGTCCTCTCGGCGACCCTCGTGACACTGTTGCGCCGGCGCGAGCGGGATCTTGCATGAGGCGCCCGGTGAACCCCGCGACCCGCACCCGGTGGCGCGAGCGGTGGATCGTCTCGGCGGGACGGCACGCCGTGCTCCTCCTGGCGTGCGCGGTCACCGTCGTGCCCATCGTCTTCTTGGCTCTGAGTTCTTTCAAATCGCTGGAGGAGTTCTTCCAGCATCCGTACGGCCTGCCCCCGGTGTGGCGGACCGGAAACTACGCGCAGGCCTGGACGGAGGCGCAGGTCGCGACCACGCTCATCAACAGCACGCTTGCGACGGCGGGCGGTGTCCTTCTGAACCTCGCCTTAACCATGCCCGCGTCGTACGCGCTGGCGCGCCTGCGCTTCCGCTTCCGGTGGCTCGTGTACCTCGGGTTCGTGGGCGGGATGGTGGTGCCGCTCCAGCTGATCCTCCTGCCGCTGTTGTTGACCATGGCGCGCCTTCAACTCAGCGGGAGTCGGCTCTCCCTGGTGCTCGCCTACGCAGCGCTGACCATCCCAATGTCCGTGCTGTTTCTCACGAGCTTCATCAACGCCCTTCCAGCGTCGATCGAAGAGGCGGCGCGGGTTGACGGCGCCGGGACCGGGCGCATCATCTGGTCCATCGTGCTGCCGCTGACCCGGCCCGGTCTGGCTGCAGTGGCCATCCTGACCGGGGTGTGGATCTGGAACGACTTCATCGTGGCCCTGATCCTGGCGACCCGGCCGAGCTTGCAGACCCTGCCGGTCGGCATCATGTCGTTCTTCGGCGTGTACTCGACCGAGTGGACGCTGGCCTTCGCGAGCGTTTGCATCGCGGCCGCCCCGCTCCTCGGCGCGTATCTGTTCATGACCCGGCAGTTCATCGCCGGCCTCACCTCGGGCGCCCTCAAGGGCTAGGAGAGCCACGCACGTGAAAATCACCGACGTCACGACGCACCTGGTCTACGCCGGCATGCGCAACTGGGTCCTGGTGCGGATCGACACCGACGAGGGGCTCGTTGGCGTAGGCGAGGCCACGCTGGAGGGCAAGGAGGCGACGATGGCCGCGGCCGTCGGCGAGCTGGCCCGCTACCTCGCCGGCAAGGACCCGCGCCCGGTGCTGCATCACGCGCAGGCGCTCTATCAGGCCTTCTGGAAGGGCGGCCCGGTGCTCCAGAGCGCCCTCGCCGGCGTCGAGATCGCGCTGTGGGATATCAAGGGGAAGGCACTCGGGGTGCCGGTCTACGAACTCCTCGGCGGCCCGGTGCGGGAGAAGGTCCGGGCCTACACTCACGTGCGGCGGCCGGGGGCGACGGAGGCAGGGGGGCGCGTCAACATGTGGTGGGAGCGCGGAACGGCCGATGAGTCGGCCACACTCGCGAAGGAGCTGGTGCAGCGCGGCTACACCGCGGTGAAGACGGGCCCGTTCGTCGAGCATGGCACGCGGCGGGACCGCGGGTGGCTCGACCGAACCGTGGAGCGGGCGTTCGCCATCCGCGAGGCGATCGGGCCGAGCGTGGACCTGATGCTAGATCTCCACGGGCGGCTCGAGCCGTCGGCGGCCGTGCGTTTCGGCGAGGCGATTGAGCCGGTGAAGCTCTACTTCCTCGAGGAGCCGGTGCCGCCCGAAAGCCTCGAGGCCCTGGCCCGCGTCTCCCGACGCACTCGCACGCCGCTGGCCGTGGGCGAGCGCCTCTACTCGAAGCACGACTTCTGGCGGCTCCTCCAGCTCGGCGCGGTCGAGTT
>DATBGA010000004.1:0-11490 GCA_036558225.1 Candidatus Methylomirabilota bacterium
CGGAAGACGGCGTGATGGCGACGGCGCCCCTCCTGGCGGTCCGCGACCTGTCGGTGTCGTTCGACATGCCCGGCGGCGAGGTGCGCGCCGTGCGCCACGTGTCGTTCGACGTCGTGAAAGGGCAGACCGTCGGGATCGTCGGCGAGAGCGGCTCCGGGAAGTCCGTGACGGCGCTGTCCATCCTCCAGCTCCTGCCGTACCCGAAGGCTCGTCATCCGTCCGGGAGCATCGGCTTCCAGGGCCAGGAGCTCCTGGGCGCCGGCGAGACCGCACTGCGACGCGTGCGCGGGAACCGGATCGCGATGATCTTCCAGGAGCCGATGACGTCGCTCAACCCGCTCCACACCATCGAGAAGCAGATCAACGAGGTCCTGTTCGTCCACAAGGGGCTCGACCGCCGGGCGGCGCGGACGCGGACGCTCGAGCTCCTGCGCCTCGTCGGCCTGCCCGAGGCGACGCAACGGCTCGATGCGTACCCGCACCAGCTGTCGGGGGGCCAGCGCCAGCGCGTGATGATCGCCATGGCCCTCGCCAACGAACCCGACCTCCTGATCGCGGACGAGCCGACGACGGCGCTCGACGTCACCATCGAGGCGCAGATCCTGGCGCTCCTCCGCGACCTCCAGGCGCGGTTCGGGATGGCGCTCCTCCTGATCACGCACGACCTCGGCGTCGTCCGGAAGATGGCCGAACGGATCCTGGTCATGACCCGGGGGGAGATCGTCGAGGCGGGCGCGGCGGCCGACCTCTTTGAGCGGCCACAGCACCCGTACACGCGGCGGCTCCTGGCGGCCGAGCCGGCGCCCCGGCAGACCCGCGGCGTCCCCGACGCGCCGGTCGTCATGGCGGCCGAGGCGGTGAAGGTCTGGTTCCCGATCAAGGCGGGGGTGCTCCGGCGCACGGTGGACTACGTCAAGGCGGTGGACGGCGTCAGCGTCACCGTCCGGGAAGGCCAGACGGTCGGGGTCGTGGGCGAGAGCGGCTCGGGGAAGACGACGCTCGGCCTGGCCCTCCTCCGGCTCCTCCGGAGCGACGGGCGGATCCAGTTCCTCGGTCGCGAGCTCCAGGGGCTCGGCTCGCGGACCCTGCGCCCGCTCCGGCGGGAGATGCAGATGGTCTTCCAGGATCCCTACGGATCGCTCTCCCCCCGGCAGTCGGTCGCGCAGATCGTCGGCGAGGGGCTGGGCGTCCACCACCTCGCGCGGAGCCCCGAGGAGCGAGCGGCGCTGATCACCGAGGCGCTGACGGAGGTCGGGCTTCCCCCCGAGGTGCGGGAGCGCTATCCGCACGAGCTGTCGGGCGGCCAGCGCCAGCGGGTCGCGCTCGCCCGCGCGCTCGTGCTGAAGCCCCGGCTGATCGTGCTCGACGAGCCCACCTCGGCGCTCGACCGGTCCATCCAGGCGCAGCTGATCGACCTCCTGCGGGACCTCCAGGCGCGGCACCGCCTCGCGTACCTCTTCATCAGCCACGACCTCCGGGTGATCCGGGCGCTGAGCGACGAGATCGTCGTGATGCGCGCGGGGACGGTCGTCGAGCGGGGGCCGACCGCCGACATCTTCGAGCGGCCGCAACACCCCTACACGCGGGCCCTCATGGCCGCGGCACTCGACCTCGAGGTCGTCGGGGAGGACGCCGTTGCCAGCTGAGCCGCCGGGCTAGAGGGCCGACGGGCGGATGCGATCGACGAAGGGCCTCCTCCTCGCCGCGCCGACGCTGGTCAGCCTGTTCCTGCTCCAGTCGTACTTCTGGGTGCCGACGTTCGAGGACCAGTCCCGCGGGGACCCCCGGCGACTCACGCGCTACATCAGCGCGTCGATCGGCGACGCGTCCATCCTGAACCCGACGCTGTCGGCCGACTCGGCGTCGAGCGAGATCAACAGCCTCGTCTTCGAGGGCCTGATCGATCGCGACCTGGACCTCGCCTTCCGCGGGCGGCTCGCCGAGTCCTGGCGGATCTCCGAGGAGGCCTACCTCCTCGCCGACCCGGCCCAGCGCCTCGGGGACGGCACCCCGGCCGCGCCGGCCACTCTCCTGGCCCGACTCCAGGCGGCCCGGGCGGCCGGCGCGCCCGCCCTCCGCCGGGTCCAGGCGATGGAGGTTCTGCCCGCCGAGACCGTGACCGTGGAGAGGCCGCGGGAGTCCGCGGAGGCGGCGGCCCCCGGGGCGCCGCCCGCCCCCCCGGTGCCGGTGACGATCCGCCGGCCGGCCCGGATCAGGTTCACGCTGGACGCGGTGGACCAGGACTTCCTCGCGGGGCTCGACCGGCTCCTCGGCGGCTACGCGAGCCGGCTCGACCCGATCCGCTACGTGAGCGCGCCCGACCCCGCGGTCGCGCGCGCGGCGGCCGACGAGCACGCGCCGCCCCTCGAGGCCAACCCCGTCATCACCTTCGCGCTCCGGCGGGGCGTGCGCTTCCACGACGGCGTCGCGCTCACGGCGCGGGACGTGAAGTTCACGTACGAGAGCATCGTGGATCCGCGCAACCTCTCCCCCCGCGTGCCGGACTTCGAGCCGGTGAAGGCGGTGGACACTCCCGATCCCTACACCGTCCGGGTCACCTACCGGCGGCTCTTCCAGCCCGGGTTCGAGAGCTGGGGCATGGGGATCCTGCCCGAGCACCTCCTCAACCGGAGCCGGCTCGACGCCGAGGCGCGGGCGGCCGGTCGCGACCCCGCCCGGTTCACGATGCGGGACTCGGCGTTCAACCGGCGCCCGGTCGGATCGGGGCCGTTCCGCTTCGCCGAGTGGCGAACGGACCAGTACATTCGCCTGGTCCGGAACGACGACTACTGGGAGGGCCCCCCCAACTTCCGCGAGTACTTCATGCGGATCATCCCCGACCTCCTGACGACGGAGCTCGCGCTGTACGCGGGGACCGCCGACGCGTACGCCGCGCAGCCGCAGCAAGTCGCGCGCCTGCGCAACGATCCGCGCTTCCACACCGCCTCCCGCCTCGCCCTCGGCTACACCTACATCGGCTACAACGAGCGGCGGCCCCTGTTTCGCGACGCCCGCGTGCGCCGCGCGCTCGGGATGGCGATCGACGTCGACCAGATCATCCGCTACGTCCTCTACGGGCAAGGTGAGCGCACCTCGGGGCCGTTCCCCCGGCAGGTCGCGTACTACGATCCGGAGCTGGCGCCCTTGCCCTACGATCCGGCCGGCGCGGCCCGGCTCCTCGGCGAGGCGGGCTGGCGCCGGAACGCCGACGGCATCCTAGAGAAGGACGGGCAGCCGCTCGCGTTCACGCTCATCACCAACTCGGGGAACGAGGAGCGCAAGGCGATCATGGTGATCGCCCAGAACGCCTGGCGGCGGCTCGGCGTGAAGGTGGACACCCTCGAGCTCGAGTGGGCGGTGTTCATCAACCAGCGGGTCGACAAGGGCGACTTCGACGCGGTGGTGCTCGGCTGGGCCATGGACCTGAACCCGGACATCTACCAGCTCTTCCACTCGAGCCAGACGGGGCACTTCCAGCTCAACTTCGTCGGTTACCGGAACCCGAAGGCCGACGATCTGATGCTCCGCATCCGCCGGGAGTACGACGACGCGCGGCAGACGGCCATGGCGCGCGAGCTCCACCGCCTGATCGCGGCCGACCAGCCCTACACGTTCCTCTACGTCCGGCGCGTCCTCTCGCTGCTCGACGCCAAGATCGTCCGCATGGTCCCGGGCCCGAACGGCCAGCCGCGCTATCTCCCCTTCGAGCCGAACCGGCTTGGCGCGATCAACTTCCACTTCGACCAGTGGATCAAGACGCCGAGCCCGGTCCTGCCGCCGTACCGGGCCGAGCTGACGCCCAACTGACCGCGCCATGCTGCTCTTCACGCTCCACGCGCTGTGGCGCAAGCTCTGGACCCTGATCCTCGTCTCGGTCGTGTCGTTCTCGGTGATCCACCTGGCGCCGGGCTCGCCCAGCCAGATCGATCCCATGAACCCGCGCTTCACGCGGGAGCAGCTCCAGCGCTACCGCGCCGCCTTCGACCTCGACAAGCCCGTCTACGTCCAGTACGGGCTCTTCTACCAGCGCCTGTTCACTGGGCAGCTGCGCGCGTTCAAGGACAACCAGCCGGTCCTGCCGAAGATCGTCGAGCGCGCGCGGAACAGCTTCCCCTTGTTCGTGGTGAGCACGATCCTGATCTGGTGCATCGCCTTCCCGCTCGGGATCGGGACCGCGGTCCGCCGCCACTCGTGGCTCGACCAGACGGCGACCGTGCTGGTCTTCGCGCTCATCTCGATCCCGGGGTTCTACCTCGCCTACCTGGCGCTCATCTTCGTCGTGCGGACCTTCGAGGTCGACGTGATCGGGCTCCAGACGTTCGGCCGGGAGGCGGCCGGGTTCTGGGCGCGGGTGATGGATCGCACCTGGCACCTCGTGCTGCCCTCGTTCCTCTTCGCGGCGGCGGGCATCGCGACCCTCTCCCGCTACGTGCGGTCCCAGATGCTCGAGGTGGGGAACTCCGACTACGTGCGGACGGCCCGCGCGAAGGGGCTGCCGGAGGACGACGTCCTGTACCGGCACGCGCTCCGCAACGGGCTCCTGCCGTTCGTCACGATGCTCGGCTTCCTGGTGCCGGGGCTGATCGGCGGGAGCGTCATCTTCGAGACCATCTTCGCGTGGCCGGGCATCGGCCGCCTCTCGTACGAGGCGATCCTCGCCCGCGACTACCCGGTGGTCATCGCCATCAACTTCATCGCCGCCGTCCTCACGCTGATCGGCACGCTCCTGTCCGATCTCCTGTACATGATCGTGGACCCGCGGATCCGCCTGTGACGCGGTCGACCGACGCCCCCGCGAACGGCAGCTCGCCCGGCCGGCTCGTCTGGCGCACGTTCTGCCGGAACCGCCCCGCCGTGCTCGGGTTCGTCGTGGTCGTCGTCTTCTTCGCGGTCGCCCTGGTCGGGATCGCGCTCACCAAGGGCGCGCACCCCGTGCTCGATCCGCGCGAGGTCCGGCTGCCCGACCGTCTCCTGGCGCCCTTCGCCCGGCCGAACCACGCGGCGGTGCCGGCGGCCAGCCTGCCGCGCCTCGGCGTCTACGTCTTCGGCACCGACGAGCTCGGCCGGGACGTCTTCGCCCGCATGCTCGAGGGCGCGTTCGTGTCCCTGTCGGTCGGGTTCGTCGCGGTCGGGCTCGCCGTCGCCATCGGCATCACCCTGGGCGGCCTGGCGGGGTACTACGGCCGGCAGCGGCTCGGGATCGGCCGGCTCCGCCTGCTCACGGTCGACACGCTGATCACGGCGCTCATCGACGTCATGCTCTCGTTCCCGACGTTCTTCCTCATCCTGACCGTGATCGCCATCCTGCGCCCGTCGATCTGGAACATCATGGTGGTGATCGGCCTGACCAGCTGGGAGGGGCCGGCGCGCCTGGTGCGGGCGGAGGTCCTGTCGCTGCGCGAGCGCGAGTTCGTCCAGGCGGCGCAGGCGGCGGGCACGCCGGGCACCCGCCTGATCGGGCGGCACCTCTTGCCCAACGCGGTCGGCCCGGTCCTCGTGTCGGCCACGCTCGGGGTGGCCGGCGCGATCCTCATCGAGTCCAGCCTGTCGTTCCTCGGCTTCGGCGTGCCGCCCCCGGACGCAACCTGGGGCAACATCCTTGCCGACGGCAAGCGCTACATCTTCGACGCGCCGTGGCTCACCCTCGTCCCGGGGACGGCCATCCTGGTCTTGCTCCTGGCCCTGAATCTCTTCGGCGAGGGGCTGCGCGAGGCCTTCAACCCCCGCCTCCGCGAGGGCTGAGCCGGGGTCAGACCTCGCCATCCGGACAATCCGGCGGGCGGCGTCGGGGGCGGGCGTTCGAGGGGGCCGCGTGAACTGTCCCGACGGCAAAGTTTGACCCCCGCCGCCTTGACAATGCGCGAGGCGGGACGGCAAGATACGCCCTGCGCCGAAGTGGCGGAACTGGCAGACGCGCACGTTTGAGGGGCGTGTGGGGTAACCCGTGGGGGTTCGAGTCCCCCCTTCGGCACCATGCCTCCCCTGCCGGGGAGTGACGGGGCTCCGAACCGGAGCCCCGTTGTGACGTGAGGGGAGGCGGGGGCCCCACGGCCTTGTGGCATAATGAGCAGCGACGCAAGCCCTTGCCACGCATGACGCAGACGCTTCCCGTCATCCAGCCCGACGCTCTACGGGAATCCCAGGCGCGCAAGCCGGCCTGGCTCAAGGTTCGTGCGCCCGGCGGCCCCAACTACATGCGCCTGAAGGCGCTGATGCGCGAGCGGAACCTCCACACGGTCTGCGAGGAGGCCCGCTGCCCGAACATCGGGGAGTGCTGGGAGGAGCGGACGGCGACCTTCATGATCCTGGGCGACGTGTGCACCCGCCGCTGCGGGTTCTGCGCGGTGGCCCACGGCCGGCCCGAGTGGGAAGACTGGGGGGAGCCCGACCGGGTGGGTCGGACCGTCGCCGAGATGGGCCTCCACCACGTCGTCGTGACGAGCGTCAACCGGGACGACCTCGCCGACGGCGGGGCGGAGATCTTCGCCCGGACCATCGCGGCCATCCGGCGCGAGGCGCCCGGCTGCCGCGTGGAGGTGCTGATCCCGGACTTCCAGGGCTCGGCGGCCGCCCTCGAGACCGTGCTCCAGGCGCGGCCCGACGTCCTCAATCACAACATCGAGACGGTGCCGCGCCTGTACGGCCCGGTGCGGCCGGGGTCGCGGTACGCGCGGAGCCTCGAGCTCTTTCGGCGGGCGGGCCGCCACGCGACGGAGCCCGTCACGAAGTCCGGGATGATGCTCGGCTTGGGCGAGGAGGCGGACGAGGTGCGCGCCACCATGGCGGACCTCCGGGCCGCCGGGGTCCAGCTCCTGACCCTGGGCCAGTACCTCCGGCCGTCCCCGGCGCATCTCCCCGTGGTGCGCTACGTCCCGCCCGCGGAGTTCGAGGCGCTCGCCGTCGACGGCCGCGCACTCGGGTTCCGGCACGTCGAGGCGGGGCCGCTGGTGCGCTCGTCCTACCACGCGAAGCGCCAGGTCGAGGCGGCCTGCGCGCCGGCCGCGGGGGCCTGAGTGCAGTACGTGCCGATCCTGATGGTGTTCGCGATCTCGCTGGGGGTGGCCTGCCTCCTCGCCTACCTCCCGGCCCTCCTCGGCCCGCGGCGGGTCTCGGCGATCAAGTCGGAGACGTTCGAGTGCGGCAAGGACGTGCTCGCGCGGCCGGAGGGGCGGTTCGCGATCAAGTTCTCGACGACGGCGATCTTCTTCATCATCTTCGACATCGAGCTGATGTTCGTCTTCCCGTGGACCGTGGTGTACCGGAGCCTCGGGCTCTACGGATTCGTGACGATGGTCGTGTACCTTGGGATCCTGATGCTGGGCCTCTTCTACATCTGGCGCAAAGGGGCGCTCCAGTGGGAGTAGCAGACTTCTTCACGACGAAGCTCGACGCGGCCCTCGGCTGGGCCCGCAAGTACTCGATCTTCCAGTATCCGTTCGTCACGGCCTGCTGCGGGATGGAGTACATGGCCACCGCCTGCTCCCACTACGACGTCGACCGCTTCGGGGCGGGCCTCCCGCGCTTCTCGCCGCGGCAGGCGGACGTCCTGTTCGTGGTGGGCACGATCAGCCACAAGATGGCGCCCGTCCTCCGGCGGGTCTACGACCAGATGACCGAGCCGAAGTGGGTGGTCGCGTTCGGGGTCTGCACGTGTACGGGCGGCTTCTACGACAACTACGCCACCGTGCAGGGCATCGACACGATCCTCCCGGTCGACGTCTACATCCCGGGGTGTCCGCCCCGCCCCGAGAGCGTGCTGGATGGCCTCATGAAGCTCCAGGACAAGATCGCCGCGGGGCGGCAGCGGTACTGAGGCCGGGCGCGCGCGCCCGTCGACTCGCATGAACGGCCCGGACATCGTCGCGCGGCTCCAGGAGCGCTTCGGCGCGGCCGTGCTCGCCTCCCACGCCGAGCACGGCGACGACACGCTGGTCGTGGACCTCGCCGCGCTCCCCGAGATCCTGCGGTTCTGCCGGGACGAGGCGGCGCTCCGCTTCGACATGCTGATGGACCTCACCGCCGCGGACTTCCTCACCTATCCCGGCCGCGAGGAGGCCCCGCGATTCGAGGTCGTCTATCACCTCTACTCGGTGCCCCACAATCACCGGGTGCGGATCAAGGCCGGCGTCGAGGAGGACGCCCCGGTCGTCCCGACGGCGGTGCCGCTCTGGCCGATCGCGAACTGGCTCGAGCGCGAGGTGTGGGACATGTTCGGCCTTCGCTTCGCCGAGCACCCCGACCTCCGACGGCTCCTCCTCTACGAGCAGTTCGAGGGGCACCCACTGCGCAAGGACTATCCGGTCAGCCGGCGCCAGCCCCTGATCGGCCCCAGGAACTGAGCGCCCGGGGACGCCCATGACGCCGACGCCCGAGACCGCCAGCGCGACTCCGCCCGCGACCGACGCCGCGGGCCCGCGGCGCACCCAGGAGTTCTTCCTCGGCGAGGGCGTGCCGGAGGGCGGGACCGAGAACCTGGTCGTCAACCTGGGGCCGTCACACCCGGCGATGCACGGCATCGTCCGGATCGTGACGGAGCTCGACGGCGAGCAGGTCGTCAAGACCGACGTCGAGATCGGTTACCTCCACCGGGCGTTCGAGAAGGAATGCGAGATCGGTCCCTACAACGCGGCGATGCCGTACACGGACCGCCTGAACTACGTCTCGCCGCTGATCAACAACTTCGGCTTCTGCTCGGCGGTGGAGAAGCTCCTGGGCATCCAGGTCACGGAGCGGTGCGCGTACATCCGCGTGATCCTGAGCGAGATCTCGCGCATCTCGGATCACCTGACGTGCGTGGGCGCCTCGGCGATGGAGCTGGGGGCGTTCACCGTCTTCCTCTACATGATCAAGGCGCGCGAGTTCCTGTGGGAGGTGATCGAGGGCGTTACCGGCGCCCGGCTCACCATCTCGCACGGCCGGGTGGGCGGGCTCAAGGCGGACCTCCCGCCCGACTTCGAGGTGCGCGTCCGCCGGGCGTTCGCCGAGACGCGGACGGTGCTGGAGGAGTCGCACAAGCTCCTCACGGCGAACCGGATCTTCGTCGACCGGATGCAGGGCGTCGGCGTCCTCTCGCGGGAGGACGCGATCGCGTACGCGGTCACCGGCCCCTTGCTCCGCGCCTCGGGCGTGCCGTTCGACGTGCGGCGGGCGACCCCCTACTGGGTCTACGACCGGCTCGACTTCGAGATCCCGGTCGGGGAGAGCGGCGACAACTACGACCGGTACCTCGTGCGCATGGCCGAGATGGAGCAGTCGATGCGCATCGCCGAGCAGGCGCTGGCCCAGCTGCCCGGCGGCCACGTGAACGTGGACCACGAGGGGCGGCCGTTCGCCCTCCCCGCCGAGTACGTCGATCGGGGGAAGCTCGGCAAGACCGAGGGGCTCCTCATCACCGACATCCGGCTCTCGCCGAACCTGGCCGGCCAGGAGCGGCGGCACCACGCCCGGGTCAACGCCCCCGACAAGCGCGCCGTGCTCCCACCCAAGGAGGCGACGTACGGGTCGATCGAGGGCCTCATGAACCATTTCATGCTGATCATGGACGGCTACGGGATCCGGCCGCCGCGAGGCGAGGTGTACTTCCCCGTCGAGGGGGCGAACGGGGAGCTCGGCTTCTACGTCGTGTCGGACGGGACCGACCGACCGTACCGCGTGCGCTGCCGGCCGCCGTGCTTCCCGCCGATGGCGGCGCTCCACCGCATGCTCGAGGGCGGCATGGTCGCCGACATCGTCCCGACCTTCGGGTCCGTCAACATGATCGGCGGGGAGCTGGACCGGTGAGCGCGCCCGCGCCGGCCACCCGATCGCCCGGGAGCCCGGTCCGGTTCTCGGGCGCCCAGGTCGCCGAGGTGCGGCGTCTCCAGGCGCTCTACCCGGAGCGGCAGGCCGCCCTGCTGCCGGTGCTCCGGATGGCCCAGGAGACCTTCGGGCACGTCTCGCCCGAGGTCGAGGTCTACGTGGGGGAGCTCTTCGAGCTCTCGCCCGCCCACGTCCACGAGGTCGTCACCTTCTACACCCTGTTCTTCCAGCGGCCGGTCGGGCGGCACGTGGTCGCGGTCTGCCACAATCTCTCGTGCTCGCTCCGGGGGGCGGAGGACGTCGTCGCCTACCTCCAGGAGCGGCTCGGGATCGAGGCGGGCGAGACGACGCCGGACGGCCGCGTCACGCTCCTCCGGGTGGAGTGCCTCTGCGCCTGCGAGGCCGCGCCGATGATGCAGGTCGACGACGCCTACGTGGGTCCGCTCGACCGCGCGGCCGTCGACCGCGCCCTGGCGGGGCTCCGGTGACCGAGCCCATCCTCTCGCGGAACTTCGACCGCCCCGAGGCGCGGACCCTGGACGGCTACCGCGCCGGCGGCGGCTACGAGGCGTTCCGGAAGGCACTCGGGCTCGGCGCCGAGGGGATCGCCGCCGAGGTCAAGAAGGCGAACCTCCGCGGGCTCGGCGGCGCGGGGTTCCCGACGGCGACCAAGTGGGGCTTCATCCCCGCGAAGCGCACGGGCCCCGTGTACCTGGTCGTCAACGCCGACGAGGGCGAGCCGGGTACGTTCAAGGACCGCTACATCCTCGAGCGCGATCCCCACGCCCTCATCGAGGGGATGCTGATCTCGGCCTACGCGATCGGCTGCCACACGTCCTTCGTCTACATCCGCGGCGAGTACGTCGAGTCCTGGCGGATCTTCTCGGGGGCGGTGCGGGCGGCGGAGACGGCCGGTCTCCTGGGCGCGAACATCCTGGGCTCGGGGTTCGAGCACCGGATCGTCGTCCACCGCGGCGCCGGCGCCTACATCTGCGGCGAGGAGACCGGGCTCATCTCCTCCCTCGAGGGCAAGAAGGGGTGGCCCAAGGTCAAGCCGCCGTTCCCGGCGATCAAGGGCGCCTTCGGCCAGCCCACGGTCGTCAACAACGTCGAGACGCTCGCCGCGGTGCCCCACATCGTCGCGCGCGGCGGCGAGTGGTTCGCCGGGCTCGGCTCGAAGACCCAGGGTGGGACGCGGCTCTACTCCGTGTCCGGCCACGTCAATCGCCCGGGCGTCTACGAGGCGTCGGTGGCGATCACGCTCCGCGACCTGATCGAGCGGGCGGGCGGCGTGACGACCGGGCGGCGGCTCAAGGCGGTCGTGCCGGGCGGCTCGTCGGCGCCGCTCCTCAGGGCCGACGAGATCGACGTGACGATGGACGTGGACGGGCTCCGCAACGCCGGGACCATGGCCGGCTCCGCCGGCGTGGTGGTGATGGACGACACCACGTGCATCCCGGAGGCGCTCCACGTGGTCGCGCGCTTCTACGCCCACGAGTCCTGCGGGCAGTGCACGCCCTGCCGGGAGTGCACCGGCTGGATCTACAAGATCACGGGACGGATCCTCGCCGGGAAGGGCGTCCCCCAGGACCCGGACACGATCGTGGACGTCGCCAAGCGCGGCGCGGGCAGCACGATCTGCGCGTTCTACGACGGGGCGATCGGGCCGTACGTCTCGTACGTCGAGAAGTT
>DATBGA010000005.1:0-29144 GCA_036558225.1 Candidatus Methylomirabilota bacterium
CGTCGCGCTACTACGTGACGAAGGACGGCCTGGTCGTCATGGCCTCCGAGGTCGGCGTGCTGGACATCCCGCCCGAGCAGGTGCTCGTCAAGGAGCGCCTCCATCCGGGCCGGATCTTCCTGGTCGACACGGCGCAGGGCCGGATCATCGACGACGAGGAGATCAAGGCCCAGCTCGCCGCCGAGCACCCCTACGCCGACTGGCTCCGCGAGAACCTCGTCCGCCTGGACGACCTGCCCCGGCCGGGCGCGCCCAAGTCCGGCCACAAGACGGTCCTCCAGCGGCAGATCGCGTTCGGGTACACGCACGAGGACCTCCGGCTCCTGCTGGCGCCGATGGCGAAGCAGGGCGAGGAAGCGCTGGGGTCGATGGGCACCGACACGGCGCTCGCGGTCCTGTCGAACCGGCCACGGCCGCTCTACGACTACTTCAAGCAGCTGTTCGCCCAGGTCACGAACCCTCCCCTGGACCAGATCCGGGAGGAGCTCGTGACGTCGATGGAGTCCACGGTCGGCCCGGAGGGGAACCTGCTCGATCCCCGGCCGGAGTCCTGCCGGCAGATCGTGATCCCCGACCCCGTCCTCTCGAACGGCGAGCTGGCCCGTCTCCGCCACATCAAGCACCCGTGGTTCAAGGCCATGACGCTCCCGATGCTCTACCCGGTCGCCGACGGGGCGGAGGGGCTCGCGCGGGCGCTCGAGGCCCTCCAGCTCGGGGCGAGCCAGGCCATCGCCGACGGGCACAACGTCCTCATCCTGTCCGACCGGGGCATCTCCCGGGAGCGGGCGGCCATCCCGAGCCTCCTCGCGACGGGGGCTGTCCACCATCACCTCGTGCGGCGTGGCGAGCGCACGCGCGCGGGGCTCGTCCTGGAGACGGGCGACGCGCGCGAAGTGCACCACATGTGCCTGCTCATCGGCTATGGCGCGGGCGCGGTGAACCCGTGGGTGGCCTTCGAGACGCTGGACGACATGATTCGCCAGGGCCTCCTGCCGAGCATCGACCACAAGACCGCGGTCAAGAACTACATCAAGGCGCTCAACAAGGGGATCCTCAAGGTCATGGCCAAGATGGGGATCTCGGCGCTGCAGAGCTACTGCGGGGCGCAGATCTTCGAGGCCATCGGCCTCGACAAGGATGTGGTCGACCGCTACTTCACGGGTACGCTCTCGCGCGTGAGCGGGATCGGGCTCGGTGTCGTCGCCGAGGAGGCCCGCCGCCGGCACGAGCACGCGTTCCCGGCCCGCCCGGTCGGCCCCGCGGAGCTCGACTGGGGCGGCGAGTACCAGTGGCGCCGCGACGGCGAGTTCCACCTCTTCAATCCCGAGACGGTGCAGAAGCTCCAGCACGCGACGCGGAGCGGCCAGTACCGGATCTTCAAGGAGTACACGCGCGCCGTCGACGACCAGAGTCGGAACCTCGCCACGCTGCGGGGCCTCTTCGGGCTCAAGCCCGTCGAGGCTCCCGTCCCGCTCGACCAGGTGGAGCCGGTCGAGTCGATCCTTCGCCGCTTCGCGACGGGCGCCATGTCGTACGGCTCGATCAGCCAGGAAGCCCACGAGACGCTCGCCATCGCGATGAACCGCATCGGGGGCAAGTCGAACACCGGCGAGGGCGGCGAGGACGCCGCGCGGTACCCCCGCGAGCAGAACGGCGACTGGCGCCGTAGCGCGATCCACCAGGTCGCGTCGGGGAGGTTCGGCGTCACCAGCGAGTACCTGGTCAACTGCGACGATCTCCAGATCAAGATGGCCCAGGGCGCCAAGCCCGGCGAGGGGGGCCAGCTCCCGGGCCACAAGGTCTATCCCTGGATCGCCAGGGTCCGTCACTCCACGCCGGGGGTGGGGCTGATCTCGCCCCCGCCGCATCACGATATCTACTCGATCGAGGATCTCAAACAGCTGATCCACGACCTGAAGAACGCGAATCCCCGGGCGCGGATTCACGTGAAGCTGGTCGCCGAGGTCGGGGTCGGCACCGTGGCCGCGGGGGTGGCCAAGGCCTTCTCCGACGTGGTCCTGATCTCCGGCCACGACGGCGGCACGGGCGCCTCCCCGCTCACGTCGATCAAGCACGGGGGCGTCCCGTGGGAGCTCGGTCTCGCCGAGACCCAGCAGGTCCTCGTCCTCAACAAGCTGCGGGACCGCATCGTCGTCCAGGTGGACGGGCAGCTCAAGACCGGGCGCGACGTGGTGATCGCCGCGCTCCTTGGCGCCGAGGAGTTCGGGTTCGCCACCGCCCCCCTCGTCGTCATGGGCTGCGTCATGATGCGGGTCTGTCACCTGAACACCTGTCCGGTCGGCATCGCGACGCAGGACCCGGAGCTCCGCACGCGCTTCAGCGGCGCGCCGGAGTTCGTCACGACGTTCTTCCGGTTCGTCGCCGAGGAGGTCCGGGAGCTGATGGCCGAGCTCGGCTTCCGGACGCTCGACGAGATGATCGGGCGAGTCGACCGCCTGGACGTGCGGGCGGCCGTCAACCACTGGAAGGCGCGCGGCCTGGATTTCTCGACGATCCTCCACCGCCCCGACGTCGGCGCGGACGTCGCGATCCGGCGGGTCCGACCGCAGGACCACGGGCTCGAGCGCTCGCTCGACATGAGCACGATCGTCCCGCTCTGCCGACCCGCGCTGGAGTCGCGCACGCCGGTCGACCTCCGACTGCCCATCCGCAACGTCCACCGGACGGTGGGCACGATCCTCGGGTACGAGGTGACGTCGCGCTACGGGGCCGAGGGCCTGCCCGACGACACGATCCGCATCCACTTCACCGGGTCGGCCGGGCAGAGCTTCGGGGCCTTCGTCCCGCGCGGGATCACGCTGGTCCTCGAGGGCGATTCCAACGACTATCTCGGCAAGGGGCTCTCCGGCGGCAAGATCGTGGCCTTCCCGCCGCGCGAGTCGACGTTCGCGCCCCAGGACAACATCCTGGTCGGCAACGTCGTGCTCTACGGGGCCACGGGCGGCGAGGCGTACGTCCGCGGGGTGGCCGGCGAGCGCTTCGCCGTCCGGAACAGCGGGGCCCTGGCGGTCGTGGAGGGCGTCGGCGACCACGCCTGCGAGTACATGACGGGGGGCCGGGTCGTGGTCATCGGGCGGCCGGGCCGGAACTTCGCCGCCGGGATGTCCGGCGGCGTCGCCTACGTCCTCGACGCGGCCGGGGACTTCCGGCGCCGGTGCAACCCCGGCATGGTGGACGTCGAGCCGCTCGTCGAGGACGAGGACGTCCGGGAGGTGCAGGATCTCCTGCGGCGGCACGTGCGCTACACGGAGAGCGCCGTCGCGGAGCGGATCCTCGCCGACTGGGCTGCCACGCAGCCGCGATTCGTGAAGGTCATGCCGCGGGACTACAAGCGCGCCCTGGCCGCGATGCGCCGCGCCCGGGAGGAAGGGATTCCCTGGGAGCGGGCGGTGATGGAAGGGGCTCACGGCTAGCGGCCGGGCATGGGCAAGGTCACCGGCTTCCTCGAGTTCACCCGCGACAAGCAGGCCTACCGCCCGGTCGGCGAGCGGCTCCGTGACTTCCACCAGGTCCTCTTGCCCTGGCCGGCGCCGAAGCTCCAGAAGCAGGCGGCCCGCTGCATGGACTGCGGCATCCCCTTCTGCCACGAGGGGTGTCCCCTCGGGAACCTCATCCCCGACTGGAACGACCTCGTGTACCGGGACGACTGGCGCGAGGCCATCGACCGCCTTCATGCCACGAACAACTTCCCGGAGTTCACCGGCACGCTGTGCCCCGCACCGTGCGAGGGTGCGTGTGTCCTCGGGATCAACGACGATCCCGTCACGATCAAGCCGATCGAGCTCGCCATCGTCGACCGCGCGTTCGCGGAGGGCTGGATCGCGCCCGCACCCCCGGCCGCCCGGACCGGGAAGCGCGTGGCCGTGGTGGGCTCGGGCCCCGCCGGACTCGCCGCCGCGCAGCAGCTCTGCCGCGCGGGCCACCACGTCACCGTGCTCGAGCGCGCCGACCGGATCGGCGGACTCCTACGCTACGGCATCCCCGAGTTCAAGATGGAGAAGCGCGTGCTCGATCGCCGTCTCGACCAGATGCAGGCCGAGGGCGTCGAGTTCGTGACCGGGGTCCACGTGGGCGTCGATGCCGACGTCGCGCAGCTGCGCCAGCAGCACGACGCCCTCCTGCTGGCCGGCGGCGCCTGTCACGCGCGCGACCTGCCGATCCCGGGGCGCGAGCTCGACGGCATCCACTTCGCGATGGACTATCTGCCGCTGCAGAATCGGCGCTGCGAGGGCGACCGCGTCCCGGAGCCGGATTTCATCACTGCGCGCGACAAGCGGGTGGTGATCCTCGGCGGCGGCGACACCGGCGCGGACTGCCTCGGCACGGTGCACCGCCAGGGGGCGCGGTCGGTCCACCAGATGGAGATCCTCCCCCGGCCGCCCGACCGGCGCGCCCCCGACAATCCGTGGCCCCAGTATCCGAACGTCTACCGGGTCTCGTCGGCCCACGAGGAGGGCGGCGAGCGCGTCTACGCCGTGTCGACGAAGCGCTTCCTCGGTGACGAGCGCGGCCGGGTCCGCGGCCTCGAGGCCGTCCGGGTCGAGGTGGGCCGCGAGGCCGGCCGCCCGGTCTTCCGGGAGATCCCCGGGTCCGAGCTCACGCTGCCCTGCGAGCTGGTCCTCCTGGCCATGGGCTTCCTGGGTCCGGAGCGTCCCGGCATGATCGAGAAGCTCGGCGTGCGTCTCACCGAGCGCGGCACCGTCTGGCGGGATGCCGGCTGGATGACCAGCGTCCCCGGCGTCTTCACCGCCGGAGACATGCAACGCGGCCAGTCGTTGATCGTCTGGGCGATCGCGGAAGGCCGGAGCGCCGCCCGCGGGGTGGACCAGTACCTCATGGGCCGCTCGGACCTCCCCGCGCCGCTCTCGTAGCCGCCGTCCGCGGAGGCTCCCGAAGGGGGGTTCGGTCGCCTTGCCGCCCGGGTTCATCGAGGAGACTCGGCCCTGGGGAGCGAGCCCTCGTCACCCGGCTTGCGGCGGCCCGGCGCCGCGGCGCCCGTCCCTCTCCGCCGACGCGGGTCCGGCGCTCCACCGACCCAGTTCCGCCGGGGCTCCCGTTCCCTTACGCCATCTGCTGGCTCGGCAGCACGGCGCTACTCGGCCACTCGAGCGACTCGGACGCATCGTGGGGTCGACTTCGTCGCCGACACCGCCAGCGACCGTGACATGAGCGCGGCGGTGGCGCGCCTCGTGTTCGCCGAGGACGCCCCGGAGCCGGTCGAGGGCTCGCTGAAAGGGGGTCGGTTGGGCCCCCGGGGGGGTCCCGGGCGGCAGAGGGACTCGCCGCGGGAGAGGTTACTTCGCTCCGTCCGACGCTGCCCCGGGGGCGGCCGTCGACGCCAGACGCGTCGGGATCCGTCTCTCCGCCTGCGGGCTCCCAGCCGGCCGGAGGCCGTCGAGCTTGTAGGCCGTCAGCTCCCACTTCTCAACGCCGTAGCTCTGGTGCAGGTGGAGCTTCACCATCCCCTTTATCTCTGAGGCGACCCACAATTCGGACGATACCGTGTTGCTCCACTTGTCACGCTCCACGATCTTGAAGGCGTCGAACGCGCCTGCCTGAACCGCGACCCGCTCCTTCGCTTCCACGCGCCACAGCCGAAGGACATTGCTCGTTGACCGCTGACGAGGCCACTCTTGCGTGTAGAGCGCTTCCCATGTCTTTCCGGCGTGCAGTGGCCATGCGATGTACTGACGGGCTGGGGTGAACTTGTAGTCGAGGTCTCCCCGATCCTGCCGCTGTACATAGGCAAGATCGGCCTTGCGGAAGTAGAGGTGGTAGCGGCCTGTCGCGACGACGTAGCAGTCGGTGCCTTCGACGAGCTCCTCGCGCACGACCTGCCACACGAAGGTGCCCCCGCCTCGCGGAGATTCCCAGCGATAGCTCCATTCATCCCCGATCTTCCACGCCGGCGCGTCCTTCCATGCATCCGACGGGAGCTCGCGACCTGCACCGCCTGTCCCCGCGGATGGCCGCGCCTGCGTGGCCTGAGTGGCAGCGCCCGTCTTCACCAAGTCGCTGACTCGCTCGTTGTAGCAGGAGGTGAACAGGTCGCGCTCCGTCTGGGCGGTGCCCTCCCGGTAGAACCAGAGAAGTCGGTCGAATCGATCGAACTCGAACCGGTCGACGAACGGATGCCGCCGCTGGCAGTCCTGGGCGGCCTGCGAGAGCAGCTCGCGCTGGGCCGCCCGCTCGGGCGTCATCGCGGCGCAGCCGACAGCCAGACAGGCAATGGCCGCGATCGACCAGACACGGAGATGACGAGACGCCAGGAGTCGGTAGTCTGGAGTGCTCGCTCGCATTCTGCCTCCCCTCGCGTCCTCAGTCCCACAGGAGGACTGGGCATCGAATGCGCATACGCCCGCTCGAACGACCGAAGCCCAACGACGCCACATGGATCCGACCCGAGTCCGGCAATAGATCAGGCGGCCAGACATCGGGTGATTCGATGCGTCAGTTCCCGGCGCCGCGCCAGAGCACGTGACCTACGAAGAACGGGCCGAGCGTCTGGATGAACTCGGACGTCTGAGCGGTGCGGCGCATCGTCTGCACGAGGTGCGACAGCGGGTGGAGCTCCCGCCCCACGAGCCCGATCACGAAGTCGTTGTCGTGGGTGTCCAGGCCGTGGCAGGCGAGGCGGACGTCGTGCGCGAGGTCGGCCGCGCCGTACGTCCGGCCCAGCGCGGCGTGCTCCTTGAGGATCGCCCCCTGCTCCTGAGGGGTGAGCCGCGCGAACGTCCCCGTCCGGCGGAGGGGATACCAGATGGCCCACGGCCACTCCGGGCCGAGGGCCGTCCGGCGCGGCCGCCCGAGGAGCCAGTCCTCGAGGTCGGTCTCGAAGCCGCTGGCATAGGTGCGGCCGAACATGGCGAGCTCGGGCTTGCGCACGAGGCCCAGGAACGGCTCGGCCCCGAGGACCTCCCGCCATCGGCCCACGAAGAACGCCGGGTCCTCGGCGATGCCGAGGACGGCGACGCCGAGGGGGTCGGCCGCGTCCGCGTAGAGGACGCCCTCGATGCGGGCGCGCTCCAGTGCTCCGGAGAGCCGCTTCGGGTCGTCGCAGCCGCCGAACGCCTGGAGCTGCATGTAGAGCCGGCGCGTCGATGTCTGCTGGTTGGCGCCGTGCTCCCTCACGTCCAGCTGCCCGCCCTCCGGATGCGTCATCCCTCGCCTCCGCCTCGCGCCGGCGTCCGGGCTCCGGCCCCCGTCGTCAGCCGGCGGCGGCCGGCTCCGGCGACAGCCCCGCGCGCTGGTGCTCGCGGATCAGGCCGGCCTTCCGCACGCCGACGTCGAGATGGTCCCACGGCAGGGCCTCGCCGAGCGGCCGCTCGCGGTGCGTGTAGAAGCCCGCATCGCCGCTCCACTCGCGGAGCGCCGTCCGCCAGTCGCCCTCCAGGCGGGCCGCATCCTCCAGGAAGTCCGCGACCCGGCGGTCCCCGCGGGCCAGGAGCGCCTGGAGGAACGCCTCGCGCGGGTTCTCGTGGAGCACGCGCACGTTGTGGAGGCGCCGGACCCCCGCCTTGATCGTCCGGAGCTTGGCCTCCAGCCGGTTCACCGCGTCGAACGCGGCCCACTGGAACGGCGTCCACGGCTTCGGCACGAAGGAGCTGATCGAGAGCGTCAGCCGGCCGAAGGGCTCGCCACGCTCCGACGGGACGCGCAGCCGCTCGAGGAGCCGCGTCGCCAGGTCGGGGATGGCCTCGATGTCCTCGTCCGTCTCCGTCGGCAGCCCGATCATGAAGTAGCACTTGAGGTTCGGGATGCCGTGGGTGCGGACCAGCGCGCAGGCCTCGTAGAGCTGCGCGTCGGAGATGTCCTTCCGGATCACGTGGCGGAGCCGCTCGGTGCCCGCCTCGGGCGCCACCGTGAGCGTCCGGTGCCCTCCCCGGCGGAGCGACGAGACGAGCTCCTCGGTCAGGCTGTCGGCGCGGATCGAGGAGATGGAGACCTCGAGCCCCTCCTCCGCGAGCACGTTCATCAGACCGCCAATCCAGGGATAGTCGGAGACGCATGCCCCGACGAGCCCGATCCGGCCCGAGTCCTTCTTGATCTCGCGAACCGTCTCCCGGAGCGTCTCGAGACTCCGGTGGCGAACGGGCCGGTAGATCTGTCCCTCGAGACAGAAGCGGCAGCCGCGCCCGCATCCCTTCCCGACCTCCAGGAGAGCGAGGTGTCCGTACTCCGCGTTGGGCGTCCGGAGGAGCGAGATCGTCCGGAACTCGTCGACCTTCCGGAGCCGCCGCTTGGTCACCACGGCCGGCGCGCCGCCGCGGGGACGCACCTCGGCGATCCCGCCGTCCTCCCGGTAGGAGACCGCGTAGCGCTGGGGCACGTAGATCCCGGGAACCGGCTCCAGACGGTCCAGGAGATCCTCGCGCCGGCGGGCTCCGAGCGAGACCGCGCCGAAGGCCTCGCGGTACGCCGCGACGATCTCGCCGACGATCTCCTCGCCCTCGCCGACCACCACGAAGTCCATGAAGGGCGCGACGGGCTCCGGGTTGGCGAAGGCGCACACGCCACCCATGAGGACGATCGGGTTCTCGGGCCGGCGGGCCTCGGGCCGGAGCGGGATGCCGGCCATCCGGAGGAGTCGGAGGGTGTTGATGTAGTCCCCCTCGTACGTGATCGAGAACCCGACCAGGTCGAACTGGGAGAGGGGGCGCTTGGACTCGAGTGAGAACGGGCCCGTCTCCGTCCGGCTGTACTCCGGCAGGTCCTCCGGGTCGGGGAGGAACACGCGCTCGCAGACGACGTCGGGGAGGGCGTTGAGATGCCGGTAGATGGTCTGGAACCCCAGGTTGGACATCCCGACCGCGTACGTGTTCGGGTAGACCAGCGCGAACGAGACGCGGCCCCCCCAGTCCTTCCGGATGGTGCCGGTCTCCTGCGAGAGAAGGCGGTCAGCTTTTTCCTTGAGATTCCACGACATGCGCAGTACAGCCTAACAGGCGGCGGCACGGCGATCAAGAAGAGAGCCGACGGGCGGATGGTGGTCCCCTCCGGTCGCGCAGTATCCTGTGGCGTGCCTCGACAACCCTGCGACCGCGACAGGCCTGGCGAGCGCTCCGTCCGGGGCCGAGCCCGGCGAGGCGGGAGCGGGATGATGACCGTGCCGCGAGACGCGCTGTGCCGATGATCCGCTTGGGCGGCGCCCTTTCCCTGGCCGACGTGGTCGCCGTCGCGCACGGAGGGGCGTCCGTCGCCCTCGGCGACGAGGTGGCAGCGCGACTGGAGCGGGGCCGGGCCGCCCTCGAGCGGCTCGACCGGGCGGGCCAGGTGGTCTACGGCGTGACGACCGGCGTGGGGAAGCTGAAGGACACCCCGATCCCCCCCGAGGCTCGCCGGGCCCTCCAGCGCAACCTGGTCCTCTCCCACGCGGCCGGCGTCGGCGAGCCGTTCGGCCCGGCGGAGACGCGCGCAGTGCTCGTGCTCCTCGCGGCGTCCCTGGCCCGGGGCCACTCGGGCGTGCGCCCGGTTGTGGTCGATCGCCTCGTGGAGTGCCTCAACCGCGACATCCTGCCGGTGATTCCCTCGCGCGGATCGGTCGGGGCGTCAGGCGACCTCGCGCCGCTAGCCCACGTGGCGGCGTGCCTGATCGGCGAGGGCGAGGCCGTGGCGGGGGGGCAGCGCCGGCCGGCGCGAGAGGCGCTGGCGGCGGCGGGCCTCGAGCCCCTCGCCCTCGAGATGAAGGAGGGCCTCGCCCTCCTGAACGGCACCCACGTGATGGCGGCGCTCGCCGCGCTCCTGGTCCACGAGGCCACGGCCCTCGTGCGGGTCGCCGACATCGGCGGCGCCATGAGCCTGGAGGCGCTCATGGGAACGCACGTGGCGTTCGACGATCGGATCCACGCACTGCGGCCCCACCCGGGACAGCTCGACTCCGCCGCCAACCTCCGGGCCCTCACGGAGGGAAGCGGCATCATCGCCTCGCACCGAGACTGCACGCGGGTCCAGGATGCCTACAGCCTCCGGTGCATGCCGCCGGTGCACGGGGCGGCGCGCGAGGCTCTCCATGTCGCTCGCGAGATCGTGGTCCGCGAGCTGGGGAGCGTCACCGACAACCCGCTGGTCTTCCCGGACGACGACGCGGTCCTGTCGGGAGGCAACTTCCACGGCCAGCCGCTCGCCCTCGCGCTCGACGTTCTCACGATCGGCCTTGCCCAGCTCGCGGGGATCTCGGAGCGCCGGGCCGATCGCCTGGTGAATCCCCTCACGAACGAGGGGCTGCCGCCGTTCCTCGCCGCCGGCGGCGGCCTCCACTCGGGCTACATGATCGCCCAGTACACCGCGGCGGCCCTCGTCGCCGAGTGCCGCGTGCTGGCCCATCCCGCGAGCGTCGACTCGATCCCGACCTCCGGCCTCCAGGAAGACTGGAACTCCATGGGAGCCCTCGCCGCGCTGAAGGCGCGCCAAGTACTGGGTCTCGCGCAGCAGGTGCTCGGGATCGAGCTGGCTCTCGCCGCGCAGGCGCTCGACCTCCGGGCCCCGCTCGAGCCCGGGGCCGGAACCCGCGTGGCGCTCGCGGCCGTGCGGGCGCGGGTCCCCCGGCTCGAGGGAGACCGCCCGGTCCACCGGGACCTCGCCGCGGGCCTCGCCCTCGTCCAGGACGGCTCGGTCGTCGCCGCGGTCGAAACGGCCCTGGGCCCGTTGCGCTGAGCGATGGGCGCGGAGGCGCGACGGCGAGGATGAGCGCGACCCCGACCGGACGACCGGCCGAGCCGATCCGCGCCCCGCGGGGTACGGCCCTGTCCTGCAAGGGGTGGCCCCAGGAAGCCGCCCTCCGCATGCTGATGAACAACCTCGACCCGGACGTCGCCGAGCGCTGGGAGGACCTCGTCGTGTACGGCGGCTCGGGCAAGGCGGCGCGGGACTGGCCGTCCTTCCACCGGATCGTCGCAGCGCTGCGGGGCCTCGAGGCCGACGAGACGCTGCTCGTCCAGTCCGGCAAGCCCGTCGGGGTGTTCCGGACGCACCCGGACGCGCCGCGCGTCCTGATCGCCAACGCGCTCCTGGTGCCCGCGTGGGGCGACTGGGCTCACTTCCGCCAGTACGAGGCGCAGGGGCTCACGATGTACGGCCAGATGACCGCCGGCTCCTGGATTTACATCGGCACGCAGGGCATCCTCCAGGGCACGTACGAGACCTTCGCCGCGTGCGCGCGGCGCCACTTCGACGGGACGCTCCGGGGACGCCTTGTCCTGTCGGCGGGGCTCGGCGGGATGGGCGGTGCTCAGCCGCTCGCGGTGACGTTGAACGGCGGCGTCGGGATCTTCGTGGAGGTGGACGGCCAGCGGATCGAGCGGCGACTCCGGCTCCGCTACGTGGACCGCGCGACCGAGTCCGTCGACGAGGCGCTCGCGTGGGCCGAGGCGGCGCGGGCCCGAGGGGAGGCCCTGTCCATCGCCCTCCACGGGAACGCGGCCGAGACCCACCCGGAGATCGCTCGGCGCGGCGTGCGCGTCGACGTGGTCACGGACCAGACGTCGGCCCACGACATGCTGAACGGCTATATCCCGACCGGGCTGACTGTCGCTCAGGCCGCGACGCTCCGCCGGGGCGATCCCGAGGCGTACGGCCGGCGCGGCTACGAGTCGCTGGCGGCCCACATGCGGGCGATGCTCGAGCTCCAGCGCGCGGGCGCCGTCCTCTTCGACTACGGGAACAACATCCGGCGCGAGGCGGAGAACGCGGGCGTCTCCGACTTCAGCTATCCGGGGTTCGTGCCCGCGTTCATCCGGCCGCTCTTCTGCGAGGGGAGCGGCCCGTTCCGCTGGGTGGCGCTGTCCGGCGACCCGCAGGACATCTACGAGACGGACCAGGCCCTTCTGGACGCGTTCCGCGACGACGACGCCCTCGTGCGATGGCTCCGACTCGCCCGGGAGCGGGTCCAGTTCCAGGGGCTGCCCGCCCGCATCTGCTGGCTGGCCTACGGCGCCCGCGCGCGGGCCGGGCTGATCTTCAACGACCTGGTCGCCTCGGGCCGCGTCAAGGCGCCCATCGTCATCGGCCGCGACCACCTCGACTCCGGCTCCGTCGCCTCCCCGAACCGGGAGACCGAGTCGATGCGGGACGGCTCCGACGCCATCGCCGACTGGCCCGTCCTGAACGCGCTTCTCAACACCGCGGCGGGCGCGACGTGGGTGTCCGTCCACCACGGCGGCGGCGTCGGCATCGGCTACTCGATCCACGCGGGGATGGTCGTGGTGGCCGACGGGACGCCCGAGGCGGCGCGGCGGCTCGAGCGCGTCCTCACCACGGACCCCGGCACGGGCATCATGCGCCACGCCGACGCCGGCTATCCGGAGGCGATCGCCGCGGCGCGGCGCCACGGGCTCAACCTGCCGTCGGTGAGAGACTGAGCCGGAGGCCTCCCTCGGCCTCGATCCCCTACGGCGGCGGGGGCCGCCACGTGGGCCAGGTCGGCACCGTTGGCAGCGCCCTGAGCGCGTCCGCGAAGGCGCCCCAGAGGAAGAGCTCTTGCCCCCAGCCGGGGCCGATCACGTGAGCGCCCCGGGGCCCGAGCTGCGCGATGGCCGTCTTCGACGCTTCCTGAACGTCCTCGAAGGGATGGAACGTCCCGTCGGGCCCGCGACGGCTCAGCGTGGGCGGCCCCGACAGGTGGCCGCTCGCCCCGCGTCCGAAGCCGAGCAGGTACTCGTGCCCGTCCCGTCCCTCGACAAGGATGCCTTTGACGTGCATGGCCGTCACCTCCCGTCAGGCCGGCGGTGCCGCGGCGCTGTCGTGGCCGAGCCCCTACGCCGGCAGTCGCTCGCGCGTCAGCCCTTCACCACGCCGAGGGGCCGGAGGCGCGCGACGATGCGGGACAGCCCGGCCCGCTCGACGACGTCCACGACCTCGCGCACGTCCTTGTAGGCCTCCGACATCTCCTCGGCGAGGGACTGGCGGCCACTGGCTCTCGCCACGATGCCGCGGGCCCGCAGCTCATCCGCGATCGAGCGGCCCCGCGCCGCCCGCACCGCCGCTGTGCGGCTCAGCACGCGCCCCGCGCCATGGCACGTGCTTCCGAAAGTCTCGCGCATCGCACCGGGCGCGCCCACGAGGACGTAGGAGTAGCGACCCATGTCCCCCGGGATCAGCACGGGCTGGCCGACCTCGCGGTAGGCCTCGGTCAGCTCGGGGTGGCCCGGCGGAAACGCGCGCGTGGCGCCCTTCCGGTGCACCAGCAGGCGCCTGGTCTTGCCCTCCACCTCGTGCTCCTCTTCCTTGGCGATGTTGTGGGCGACGTCGTAGACCAGGCGCCAGCCGAGCGCGCGGGGCGAGACGCCGAGGGCGCGCTCGACGGCCTCGCGGGCGAGATGGGCGAGGCACTGCCGGTTGGCGAAGGCGAAGTTCGCCGCGGCGCGCATGGCGCCGAGATAGGCTCGGGCCTCCGGCGAGGCGAGCGGCGCGCAGGCCAGCTGCCGGTCGGGCAGCGCGATGCCATAGCGCCCCATCGCGTCCTGCATCACGCCGAGCGCGTCGGTGCAGACCTGGTGGCCGAACCCGCGAGACCCGGTGTGGATCATCACTGTCAGCCGTCCCTCGTCCAGCCCGAGGACCCGGGCTACGTCGGGGAGGAGCACCGTCTCCACCGCCTGCACCTCGAGGAAGTGGTTGCCCGAGCCGAGGGTGCCGAGCTGGCTCCGGCCCCGCTCGTAGGCTTTCGTCGACACCGCCTCGGGGTCGGCGCCGGGCAGGCGGCCGTGGGACTCGATCCGTCCGAGATCCTCGCCCTCCCCGAACCCGCGCGCGACCGCCCAGTGGGCCCCTTCCCTGGCCGGGCCCCGGCGCACTTCCGCGGGTGAGAGCCGGTCCCGCGCGGACGATCCCACGCCCGACGGAATGGCCGCGGCGAGCGCGTCGATCAGCCGCTCCATCCGGGGCCCCACGTCGGCGGCGACGAGATCGGTGCCGAGGAGCCGCACGCCGCAATTGATGTCGTACCCGACGCCGCCGGGGCTCACGACGCCGTCCGGGCCGCCCGTGGCCACCACCCCGCCGACCGGAAGCCCGTAGCCCTGGTGGATGTCCGGCATCGCGAGGGACGCCTTGACGATGCCGGGCAGGCTGGCGGCGTTCGCCACCTGGTCCAGCGCCGCGTCCTGGCGAATGGCCGTCATGAGGGCCTCGTCGGCGTAGATCAGGCCGGGGACCCGCATGCCGGGCTTCGCGTCCCGGGGGATGCGCCAGAGGTAGGGGGCGACCTGCTGGACCTGCACCGGAACCCTCGGATCGCCCCGCCGCGCGCAGCGTCCGGGGCGGCGGGCGGGAGCTAGCGGTCTACCGGCGTCCCGGCACCGGCGGCGCGGCCTTGCGCGTGGCCACGTCCTGGGCCATGGACAGGCGCTCGACCTCCACCTCGAAGTCGGTCTGGGAGGTCGCGGTGCGCCGCGCTTCCTCGTAGGAGACCATGCCCTTCTGGTACCACTCGATCGCGCTCTGGTTGAACGACTGCATCCCGTACGTGTCCCGGCCCTCCGCGATCACCTGGGAAAGCTGGGCGGTCCGGCCGGGCTCCTCGATGCAGCGCTGCACGGTCAGCGTCCCGACGAGCACCTCCACCGCCGGGATCAGGCCGGGCTCGTCCGACCGCTCCATGAGCCGTTGCGAGACGACGCCCCGGAGGACCTGGCCGAGCTGCTGGCGGATCTGGCGCTCGTAGTCGGGAGGGAACTGCGAGATGATCCGGTTGACCGTCTCCGCCGCCGTGATCGTGTGGAGCGTCGAGAGGACGAGGTGGCCCGTCTCCGCCAGCGTCAGCACCGTCTGCATCGTCTCGAGGTCCCGCATCTCGCCGACCATGACCACGTTGGGGTCCTGGCGGAGGCAGATCCGGAGCGCCGCGGCGAACTCGGGCGCGTCCATGCCGACCTCGCGCTGCGTGATGATGCTGCTGCCGTCCTCGAAGAGGTACTCGATCGGGTCCTCGATCGTCACGATGTGATCGGCCCGGTGGTGGTTCATGTGGTTCACCATCGAGGCGAGCGTCGTCGTCTTGCCGGAGCCTGCGGGCCCCGTGACCAGCACCAGCCCCCGGGGTTCCATGGCGAGCTTCGAGACGACCGGCGGGAGATGGAGCTCCTCGAAGGTCGGCGGCTCGTACGGGACGACGCGGAGCGCGATGCCGACGTTGGCGCGCGCCCGGAAGATGCTCGCCCGGAAGCGCCCGATCCCGGCCACGGTGTACTGCACGTCCACGCCCCCGTCCCGCTCGAACCGCTGGCGCTGGAGATTGTTGATCATCGCGCCGGCCATGTGCTCGAGGTCCTTGCCGTCGAGAAGGGGCCAGTTCTCCAGGCGCATCAGGTGTCCGCGCACCCTGAGGACGGGGTACTGGCGGGCTTTCAGATGGACGTCGGACGCGCCGAGGCTCATGGCCTCCCGCAGGACGCCGGCGAGCTCCATCGTTCCTCCCTGCCCCCCGGTGGGACTCGACCCTCGGCCGCGCGGGACGCGCCGGCCGGACTCCAGCGGACTCATTCTCGTAAACGGTCCCCGTGGAAGTCAAGGTTTGCCGGCGTGCCCGCCACCCGTGCGAAGATACGTCACGGAGGCAAGCGCGGCGCGAGGTTCGAGCCCCCGGCGCCCCGCCGCCAACACGCGATGCCGCCCTCTAGGGTCCCGCTCCGCGCCGCCGGGCGCGCCGCTGCCGGATGGACCGTGACGGCCGTATCCGCGGCCACCGCCAGGGTCGCCATGGCCGACCACGGCGGCCCGGTCTCCGGAAAGGGCGGCCTCGACTGGATGACCTGGCTCATGCTCGCGGGCGCGGTCGTCGCGGTCAGCCTCGCGGCGTGGGCGTTCTTCGCGCCGGACCGCACGGACAGCCGCGGGAAGCCCACCGCCGACGCATCGGAGCCGGAGCCGCCGGCCCGATGACCAGCATCGCGCCGGGCGCGTGGCCGGATGGCGCCCGGCTGGGCTCCTGACCGATCGATGGCGCTGGCCGTCGCCGTTCGCTGGCTCTACACGCTTGGCGCCGTCTCGCTCGTCGGCGCCTTCGCGTCCCTCGTCCTGGTGGTGCGCCCGGCGGCTCGGGCCGCCGGCGACCACGGGAGCGCGGGGCTGCGGGAGCTCGACGCGCGGCTGCTCGCGCTGACCCGGGCGGCGCTGATCGTGACGGTCGCGGCCGGCGTGCTCGACCTCTGGCGCCAGGTAGGAGTCGCCACGGGGGCAAGCGCCCGGGAAAGCCTGGAGGCGGGCCGCATCCTGTCCGTTCTCTTCGACACGCGCTACGGGACGGTGTGGCTCGCGCGAACGGGCTTGCTGGCCCTGCTCGCGGCGCTGCTGCTCCTGGCGGACGTGGACGACGAGAGCGGCTGGCTCCCGCTCCGGCTCGAGGGTCTCCTCCTGTCGGGCGCGAGCCTCGGCCTCGGCGCCATGGCGGGTCACGCGGCCGCCGCCGAGGGAGGCGCGCTGGCGATGGGGTTGGACGGGCTCCACCTCCTGGCCACCGGAGTGTGGGGCGGCGGGCTCGTCCCGCTGGCGCTCTGTCTCGCGTGGACGCGCCGCCTCCCGAGCCCGGCAGCCGCCGCGAGGGCCGCCGAGCGCTTCTCGAGACTGGGACTCGGCGCCGTCCTCGTCCTCACCGTGACGGGGATCTACGCCGCCTGGCAGCAGGTCGGCGGCGTGCCGGCCTTCATCGGGACCGTGTACGGCCGCTGGCTCCTCCTGAAGCTGGCCTTCTTCGTCCTACTCCTGCCCCTGGCCGCGCGGAATCTCCTCGTGTGGCGACGCCGGCTGGCCGCGCCGGGCCCCGGGACGGTGGAGGCCGTGGCCGCGCTCCGGCGCAACGTGCTCCGGGAGGCGGCGCTGGTCCTCGCGATCCTCGGCGTGGTGGCGGTGATCGGGCTCACCACCCCGGGGCGGCACGACGAGATCGCGTGGCCGCTGTCGTTTCGGTTCGACTGGGCGGCCACCAAGACGCTCCCCGGCGTACAGCCGCGCGTCGCGATCGGGAGCCAGGTCGCCACCCTGGGGCTGGTGGCCCTCCTGCTGGCCCTGGTGATCCGCCCCCGGCGCTGGGCCGCGGCCGCTCTCGGAGGGGGCCTCGCGCTCGCCCTCGGCGCGACGATGGCGCTCCACCCGCTGGCCGTCGACGCGAACCCCGCAACCTACGTCCGCCCTACCGTGCCCTACGCTGCGGCCTCGATCGTCCAGGGCCGAGCGCTCTACCGCACGCACTGTCAGGTCTGTCACGGCGTCGCCGGCTACGGCGATGGGCCCGCGGGTGCGGGCCTCCCGAAGCTGCCCGCGGACCTCACGGCCCAGCACGCGGCCGACCACACGGCGGGCGACCTCTTCTGGTGGGTGACCCACGGCATCCCGGGGTCGGGCATGCCGGCCTTCGGCGACCAGCTCACGCCCGAGGCGCGATGGGACGTGATCAACTTCGTGCGCGCCCTCGGCGCCGCCGAGCGCGCGCGGGACCTCGCCCCGGTCGCGACCGTGCGCCCGGCCGCGGTGGCCCCGGATTTCGCGTTCACGACCGGAGTCGGCGAGGGCCGCGCGCTGCGGGACTGGCGCGGCCGCGGCGTCGTGCTGCTGGCGCTGTTCACGCTGCCCGGCTCCGCTGACCGCCTGGCGGAACTGAACCGACTGTCGATGGCGGTGAAGCTTCGCGGCGGCGAGATCCTGGGCGTGCCGCTCAGGGACCCGAACGGGGTCTACCGGGCGCTCGACGGCCGTCAAGTGTTCTTCCCGCTGGCGATCGACGGCGCCACGGAGGCCGGGGAAGCCTATATGCTCTTCCGGCGCGACCTGACGCCCGCGGGACTCAAGCCGGAGCCGCCGCCGGTCCCGCACATGGAGCTCCTCGTCGACCGCCAGGGCTATCTGAGGGCTCGCTGGATCCCGCGGGACCTCGGTCACGACACGGAGGGCTGGGCGGATCTGGGGCGACTCCTGGCTGAGATCGACAGCCTGGCGCGCGAGGTCCCGGTGGCTCCCCTGGCGGCCGAGCACGTGCACTGACCGGCCATGATGAGGCTCTGGAAGGTCGTGCTGCTCCTGAACCTCGCGCTCGCCGTGGGCATCGGCCTCGGCTATCTCCGGTGGGCGCGGGAGGTGCGCACGCTCCGCGACGAGGTCGCGCGGCTCCGCGCCGAGGCGGCCCCGCCGAGCCAGCAATCGTGGACGGTCCGCGGCATCGTCCGCTCCGTCATTCCGAAGCTAGGCGCCGTTTTCCTCACGCACGAGGCGATGCCGGGGCTGATGGACGCGATGACCATGGGCTTCGAGGCCGACGATCCGAAGCTCCTGGACGGCCTGGCGCCGGGAGACCGCGTGCGCTTCACCGTCCGGCGGGACGGCGAGCGGCTGGTCCTCGTCATGATCGAGAAGGCGCGGACGCCGTGAGCTCGCGGCGCTGGGCCACGCTGATCGGCCTGACCGTCGCCGCCGGCGGCGGGGCGCCGGCGCGCGCGATCCACCTCTCGACCGACGTGCCGCTCTCGATGGGACTCTCGGCCCCGCCGTCCCGCCTTCGGCCCTAGCGGCGATCCCCGAACCACGCCCGTGCGATCACGTGGTCGACCGAGACGGCGCCCGGCCCCCGCGTCAAGACGAACAGGAGGATCGAGCCCCAGACGAGGTGCTCCGGCCAGGCGTCGGGGTACACGAAGAGCTGGATCGTCGCGATCATCCCCAGGAGCGGCAGCGTCGCCAGACGACTGGCGAGGCCGATGATCAGCAGCGTCGAGCACCCGAGCTCGAACGCCGCCGCCATCTTCGCCGCCACCTCCGGTGGAAGGACCGGCACTCGGTACTCGTCCCGGAACAGGGCGACCGTCGTCTCCCAGCTCGTCACCTTCGTCAGGCCCGCCCTGAGGAACACGCCGGCGACACCCAGGCGGAAGAGCAGCAGGTGGATCGACAGCGGCACGCGTCCGAGCCGGTCGAGCCAGCCCGCCACTCCAGCGCGCGGGCGCGCGACCTCCGGGTCGTAGGTCGCGCTCGGTGTCATCGGCCGTCTCCTTCCTGAGGCGTCGCGGGAGCGAGCGTGAAGCCGGTCAGCAGCCCCTCTTCGAGCAGGGCCCGGAGCGCCGCCGCGAGATCGAGCTCCGGGTCTTCGGCCGCCGCCGCGTCCGCGGCCTGCTCGAGCGTCGACCCGCCGGCGAGCGCCGCCCGGAACCGGAGCTCGGCGGGCTCGAGCCGCCTCAGGCAAACGACGTCGTCCCGGCGCTGGATCTCCAGCGTCACGCCGCCCGCCGCGAGGTCGACGGAGGCCTCGGGGTCGGCGCCGGGCTGGTTGGCTCGCCAGATGCGGTCGACGGGCCAAGGCGACCGGAGCCAGGCGGTCGACGGGTCCATCCGGAGAAGGAGCCGCCCGGCGTCGCCCGGACTGACCGTGGCCAGCGCGGCGGGCCCGATCGGCGTCGCCTCGGCCGCGTGCAGCGCGGCGTTCATCGCCCACTCGAGGCGCGCGACGTCCACCAGATACGGGTGTCCGGCGCATGGCGGGAAGCTCGCGAGGAAGTCGGGGAACGTCGCGCCGTACTCGAAGAGGCACGGTCCCGCCGGCGGGTGACGACGGATGTAGCGGTCCGCCGCGAAGCCGAAGAACCGCCGGTCCACGAGCCGGCAGACGACGGGAAAGGTCGTCTCCAGCGCCTCCGTCAGGCTCGTCAGGACGTGGTTCCGGTAGACCTGGATCCGCGCGGCGGGCGTCAGTCCGTCGGCAACGACGAGGTCCGCCACCGCGCCCGCGGCCTCGCCGAGGATCGCGGACGCGAAGCCGGCCTGGACCTCAGGCAGCGTGGGCATCGCGGATCGCTCCCTGGAGCTTGGCGTCGGCCCGCCGAGCCTCGCCCATCAGGACGTCGAGCGGCGGGAGGTCGGTGTCCCACTCGACCAGCGTCGGGAGCGCGCCGAGCCGGCGCAGCGCGTGCTCGTAGAGGGCCCACACGGCGGCGTCGACCGGCGAGCCATGGTCGTCGATGAGAAGCGTCCGGCCGTCCGCGTCCTTCACCGAGTGTCCGGCCAGGTGGATCTCCCCCACCGCCTCGGCCGGGAGGGTCGCCACGTACGCCCGGGGATCGAGCCCGAGGTTCCGCGCGGTCACGTACACGTTGTTGACGTCCAGGAGCAGCCCGCACCCGGTCCGACGCGCGATCGCTCCCAGGAACTCGGCCTCCGGGATGGTCGAGTCCGCAAACCGGAGATAGCCGGAGGGGTTCTCGATCAGGACCCGCCGGCCAAGGGCCGTCTGGACCGCGTCGACGTTCCGGCAGACCGCCGCGAGCGACTCCTCCGTGTAGGGTAGCGGCAGGAGGTGGTTCAGGTATGCCCCTCCGGCCTGGCTCCAGGCGAGGTGCTCCGACACGAGCGCCGGCTCGAAGCGCGCCACGAGCCGCCTGATCCGGTCGAGATGGCGCCGGTCGACCCCGTCGGCGCTCGCGACCGAGAGCCCGACCGCGTGAAACGACACCGGGTACTCCTGTCGGATCGCGTGGAGGGCGCGGACCGCGGGGCCCCCGCCGAGATAGTTCTCCGGATGGACCTCGAGCCACGGGAGCGCGGGACGGGTGGCGAGGACCTCGGCGACGTGCGGGCTCCGGAGCCCGATCCCGGCGCGACCCGGGAGACCGGGCCGGGAGGCCTCCGCCTCGGCCACGCCACCCATCCGCATCACTCCGATCGGAGCGGCTACGCCCGGGGCTGCATGCTGCCGTTGACGAGGCGGTCGCACGTCCCCTTCGGGACGTACACCCAGGCGTCGCGCTGACCGTCCCGCTTCGACGTCCCCGCGCACGAGGAGTTGGCGGTCTGGCAGTCGTTCTTGCCGGCCCTGCTGATGCCGTAGCACTTCTCGGCCTCGAACTTCGGCGCCGGCGCCGGCTGGGCCCCCGTGACGGCGGGCACCGCGATGGCGGCGGCGAGGGCCGAGGCGAGGACCAGACGCGTCTTCATCGGTCATCCTCCTTCCGACGGATCAGGAGTTCGTGCATGCCCCGCGCGCCGACACGGCCGCGGCGACGGCCACGAGGCGAGCGCCGCCAATCGGCGGCCACCTTCCTCTACGCGCCGATCGGTGTTGGCGGTTCGCCCCGAGGAGCTGGACCCATCCATGCTAGGTCTAGTGTGGCCCAGGTCGGGCGCCGAGGTGTCACGGGGGTGTGAAATCTCAGGGGCTCGGGGCGGAGGCGGCGCTAGCCGAGAATCCCGGCGATGGCGGCCTCGTCGGCCGGGTCGACGGCCGTCATCCGCATCCTCACGACGCCCGCGGCGTCCTGGCCCAGCACCTTGGCGTAGATCGCCTCGGAGGCTCGGGAGAGCGGCGGCGGGTAGCGGAGCACGAGCTTCACGTTGGTCAGCGGGGCGAGGGGCCCGTCGAGCCGGGCCTCGATCTCCCGCCGTCCCAGGCGGACGAGTCGCCCCGTCAGGGCGTCCGGGCGCACGAGCTTCCCGTCGATCACCCAGCACTCGAGCGCGAGGTCGACGGGCACCTGGCGGCCGGCCTCCGGCGTCGCCACCGGCAGGCTGCGCGCGAAGCGGCCGCCCAGCCCCAGGAGCTCGTGGACCGTCAGGGGCTCGGAGAGGCCCTTCACCTGGAGGGTGACGGGAGGCCCGACGCGCGCCAGCGTCCCCAGCTCGGCCAGGGTCCGCGCCGTCAGCAGGATCTGGCCGCCCACCGTGGCGCTCTCGACGCGGCTCGCCACGTTGACCGCGCTGCCCACCACCGCATACTTCGCCCGCTGCTCCGAACCGATGTTGCCCACCACCGCCTCGCCGGTGTGGAGGCCGATGCCCATCTCGAAGGCCGGGAGCCCGCGCCGGGCGTGCTCGGCGTTGATCTCGACCAGCGCCTCCTGCATCGCGAGCGCGGTGGCGGCCGCCCGCTCCGCGTGGTCCCGATAGGTGACCGGCGCGCCGTACACCGCGAAGATGGCGTCGCCGATGAACTCGTTGATCGTGCCCCCGTGCGCGATCACCACCTCCGCCATGCGGGCGAGGTAGCCGTTCAGAATCTCCATCACCTCCGCGGGATCGCCCTGCTCGGCGAATCGCGTGTAGCCCCGGAGGTCGGACATGAGCACTGTCACGATGCGCTTCGTGCCGCCGAACCGGAGGCCCTCGGGCGACTCGAGGATCGCCTGCGCGACCTCGGGGGACACGTATCGCCCGAACGCCGAGCGGATAAAGTCTCGCTGGCGCAGGCCGTCCAGCATGGAGTTGAAGGCCTGCGTCAGCCGGCCGACCTCGTCCCGCGAGGCCACGTGGAGCGGCCGCGAGAGGTCCCCACCCGCGACGCGGGCCACGCCGCCCGTCAGGAGGGCGATCGGACGCGTCAGCCGCCGCAGGACCAGGAGCCCGAGCACGAGCGTCACGAGGGCCCCGACCCCGGTCGCCAGGAGCAGCGTGTTGCGGAGCTCGTGGAGCCGGTCGAGGTAGATCTCGACCGGGTAGGTCACGTGGAGCAGGGCGCCGGGGCGCCCCTGCAGGTCGAGGATCGGCGCGAAGGCGGAGATCCACAGCCCCCCCTGGTGGCGGTAGACGCGCGTGTAGCGGGCCACGCCGTCCCCGAGGGTCCAGCCCATGGGCTCGATCAGCTCGGCCGCGAGGGGGTACGGGTCGCCGGGCCGCCCGGGTCCGCTGCTGGAGACGACCAGTCGCGCGGTGCGGGCGGCGGGCTGAAGGTCCGTCAGGGTCGTGATGGGGCTCGTGAGGAGGGTCTCGTCCTGGATCGCGGCCAGCGACCGGCGCAGCTTCTGGTAGGCCGGGGACTCGGGCGAGCGGGCGGCGTCGGCCTCCGCGTGGAGCCGCGGGTCGAGCTGGAGGGCGGCGACCCGCGAGATATTGAGCAGCTGCGTGCCCACCGAGTCCTCGACCTCTCGCTGCTGCCGCGTGTAGGTGAGGGCGCCGACCGCGCCGACGGCCAGGAACGTCAGGGCCGCGAAGAACGCGGCCAGCCGGACGCTCAGACGGTGCCAGGGCCGGAGCGGCGGGACGGCCGCCTGCTCGGGCGCGACGCGGGCAGTCACGTCCGCCGCGGGATCGGCTCTCGATTCCCCTGTCGGTTCCCTCATGCCGGCGCCTGGGACAGGCCTCCATAGGATGCGCCGGACACCCGCTCCGGTCCACCGGCCCGGGCGGACCTGGCGCCCCTCGCCGTGTCCCCGAGTCGGGCGCGGACTCGAGCGCCCAGACCGCTGGCGGGGTGTATCCTGCCCTTGCTGGAAGGCCCGACACGCCCCGAGGAGGCGACGCATGATGGTCCGATTCCGCACCGTCCCGTTGTTCCTGCTCCTCGCCCTCCTGGCCGCCGCGCTCCTGCCGGGCAGCTCGCGGACGGCAGGCGCTCAGCAGCAGCTGCCCGCCTTCGAGGCCATCCGGGTGGCCCAGCTGAGCGCATGGATCAAAAAGGGCTCTCCGGTCCAGATCATCGACGTGCGGAGCTGGCCGGAATACCTCGAGCGGCACATCAAGGGCGCGCTCTCGATCTCACTCGACACGCTCGAGCTGCGCGTCGGAGAGGTCTCGCGCACGGGCCTGGTCGTCGTCTACTGCGCGTGCCCGCACCACCTGTCCAGCCTGGCCTACGGCAAGCTCCACGCGCTGGGCTACCGGAACGTGAAGGTCCTGGACGAGGGCCTTCCCGGCTGGGTGCAGGCCGGCCTGCCGACCGAGGGCTCGCAGGCGCGCGGGCCGTTCGTCCCGCACGGCGACGAGACGTACCGCGCCGTGGGCGTGGAGCCGCCCCCGCACACGACGCAATGAGCCCTAGCCCGGCGGCCCCCGTCGTCCTCCAGGATCCCCGGGACGCGATCCCGCGCCTCCTGGCCCGCCGCGGCTACCGCATCACCGCGCCGCGCCGGGCGGTGCTCGACGCCCTGGCGACGAGCCAGGAGCCGCGCACCGTCGCCCAGCTCCACCGTGGCCTCGGTGGCGAGCGCGTCAACCTCGTCTCCGTCTACCGGACCGTGAAGCTTCTCTGCGACGTCGGCCTGGTGCGCGCGACCGACGCGGCCCGGGGCCAGCGCCGCTACGAGCTGGCCGAGCCGTTCACGGCGCACCACCACCACCTGATCTGCCGGCGGTGCGGGCACATCGAGGACCTCGACGGGTGCCTCCTCGAGCGGGACGTCCTCGTGCGCCTGGGCCGGCGCGTTCGCCAGTCGCACCGGTTCCGGGTCACGGATCACGAGCTGCGCTTCTTCGGGACCTGCCGGCGCTGCGACGGCCCGGCCTGAGCGGGCCGCCCGGGCTCTCGCCCCCGTCCACACCTCCAGAGGAGGACGTCTCGGCCCAGTGTGTCACCGCCTGGCCACGTCTCGAGACGGAATCGTGCCGGGCGACCCGAGCCAGTTGGTCGACGGCGTCCCCCGTGCGACGATCGTCTCGACCGGGGAACTTTTCCATGCATGCGATGGTGTTGCGCCGCCAGCAGCCGCTGGGCATTCTCACACTTGAGAACACGGAGCTGGCGGATCCGGAGCCCGGCGCGGGCGAGGTTCGTGTCCGCGTGCGGGCCTGCGCGATCTGCCGGACCGATCTGCACGTCATCGAGGGCGATCTCCCGGCCGCCCGTCTGCCCGTGGTGCCCGGCCACCAGGCGATCGGCATCGTGGAGCGTCTGGGACCCGGCTGCCGCCGCTTCGGCCTCGGGGATCGCGTCGGGATCGCGTGGCTCCGGAGTGCGTGCGGGACATGCGAGTTCTGCCGGAGTGGCGCCGAGAATCTCTGCGGGGCGTCACGCTACACGGGCTACCACGAGGACGGCGGCTACGCCGAGCTGGCGGTGGTCCCCGAGGCTTTCGCCTACGCGATCCCGCCCGCCTTCGCGGACACCCAGGCGGCGCCCCTCCTCTGCGCGGGGATCATCGGCTACCGCGCGCTCCGGCGCACCGAGCTCGGGCAGGGCGGCCGGCTCGGGCTCTACGGCTTCGGCTCCTCCGCCCACGTGGTGATCCAGATCGCCCGCCATCGCGGCATCGAGGTGCTGGTGGCGACGCGCGCGGCCGGGCATCGCGACCTCGCGCGGCGGCTGGGCGCGGCTTGGGCCGGCGACGTCGCCGAGCCGATGCCGGCGCGCCTCGACGCCGCCATCGTGTTCGCGCCCGCCGGCGAGATCGTCCCCCCGGCGCTCCGGGCGCTCCGGAAGGGCGGTACCGTGGTCCTGGCCGGCATCCACATGAGCCCCATTCCCGAGATGGAGTACGGTCCCCACCTCTTCCACGAGAAGACCCTCCGGAGCGTGGAGGCGAACACGCGGCAGGACGGGGAGGCGCTGCTCAGCGAGGCGGCCGAGATCCCGATCCGGCCGTCCGTCACGACGTTCCCGCTGGCGGAGGCCAACGAGGCGCTCCTCGCGCTCAAGGCGGATCGTCTCGACGGGACCGGCGTCCTGGTCGTCGAGCCCCGCGTCGGCTAATTAGCCGGAGCTGACGGCGAGCTGCAGCGGGCTGATGCGTCCCCCGTTGATGGGGCTCAGGTCCATGGGACACGAGGAGACGGCCGCCACCACGTCGACGAGGCACCGGAAGACGATGCGGTCCCCTGGGCGCGAGGGGGCGGGGTGGAAGTCGAACTCCCCGTCGGGACGGGGCGGCGTCTTCATGAAGAGATTCACCGGGTCGGGGAGCTGCCACTCCTCGACGTGATGGGGCGCGAGCGCCTCCAGGAGGTTCATGCGGCAGCTCCGATGGTCCGCGAGGCCGAAGCGCTGGCGGTAGAGGGCCGGGCTGCAGGCGCAGAAGAGAAGGTCGTGCACTCCGACGTCGTCCCGCACGATCTCGAGCACCGGCTCGCGGTCCTGGTTGACCAGCCGGTCCCCCACCCGGAGCGTCAGGCGGCGCAGCGACGAGCGCGTCTGGTGGGGCGAGACGGCCTTCCGGGAGTCATCCCGCTGGATGGCCACGAAGTCGGCGACCTGGGCGCCCTCGAGGTCGATCACCGACAGGAGCTCGCCCGCGGCGACCGGGATCGCCCCGCCGTGGCCGGCGGGGACGAACACCGTCCGCTCCTTCGATTCGCTCACCGGATGCCTCCCTGCCCCGGGAGAGACCTGGCGGCCATCTCTCGCGGAGACCGATGTCGATGGCTCGCGAGCACTCTAGAGACGCGACTCGGCGGCGTCAAGCGCGTCGGGCGCCGCCGTGCCGGAGCCCGAGTGGCGGCTTCCGACGGAGGCGCTCACCTCCTCAGGCTCCAGCGAACCCACCCGGCGCGGAGCCGCCACGGCCGCTCCTCGCGCCGCTTGAAGCGCGGCGCCTCCCGGTAGGCCCGCACCGCCTCGTCCAGCGCGGCCCGGGCCCGATCCGCCCGGCCGGCCGCCCGGCAGGCGAGCGCCAGCTTGTACTGCCCCTCGACGCTCGAGGCGTGCACCGCGATGAAGCGCTCGAGATGCGGGAGGGCCTCGGCGGGCCGGCGGTGCTCGAGATAATAGTCGGCGAGACGCAGATAAGGCTCTCCGTAACCCAGACGCGGATCGCGGGCCAGCGCCTCCTCGATCAGCGGGCGGCCCCGGGCCTCGTCGCCGAGGCGGAGCCGTGCGGCGCCGAGGTAGTAAGTCGTCTCGGCCACCTCCGGCGCCCGCCCGTGGGCGGTCTCCAGGTGCGAGAGGGCGCGGGCCGGCTGCCCCGACTCCAGCAGGAGCCGTCCGAGGTCGGCCTGGGCCGTGGCGTCGTGGGGATTCGTCCCGACGGCCCGGTTGAGCTCGCGGATGGTCAGCCACCGGTCCACCGCACGCGGAATGCGGAACAGGCGCGCCGAGAGGTAGCCATACCCGGCCGCCCAGACCAGGGCCACGACCACGAGGGCAAGGACCGGATTGCCCGTCATCCACGTGAGGACACCGAAGAGGAACAGGTTGCGCATGGCTTCACGATAGGGGCGCCGCCCGCGGCGCGGCAAGCGCGCGCGCCGACGCATCCCGGCGCCGGACGCCGCGGGCGCGGCGGAGCCGGACGCTCAGCGCACCTTGCGCTCGCCTACACGAGTGGCGGTCGACGGGTCGTTCCGATCGCTGCGCCAGGTCGGATGGTTGAAGTGGATCACGAAGTCGCCGTTGTACGACACCACGGCGTTGTCGAAGATGATCGTGCCGATGCGCCGCCAGCCCGTGAGCGTGACGGTCTGCGCCAGCGTCGACCCTCGCGTCGTGCCCTCGTCGGTGACCTCGATGCGGAACGCCAGCGTGCGACGCGGCCGTGGGTCGCCCCTGTCGAATATCTGCGCCATGATCTCGTCCCGAAAGTCGAGACCGGCCCCCTCGATCCGGGGCTGCTCGGGCGCGACCAGGAGCCGCATGAACCTCGGCGCCCGCGTGGGCTCGCCCGCGGCCTTGCCGAGCTCGGCGATCGGATACAGCTGGCGCTGCGACGGCTCCCGGTCCACGCGCTGGAACACGAGTCCCGTAACGAGCAGCACCGGGACGCCGCCTCCGCGACGGAGCACGTGGACGTCCGGAGCGTTCCGGAGCTCCGCGTCGTTGACGTATGCGGTGCGGTCACCGCCGATGTCCTGCTGGGTGATGAAGTTGGCCGTGCGCAAGAGGCCGTGGTGATTCGAGTCCGTGGTGGGGAACAGCTTGCCCACGAGCGCCAGCGACCGGGTGTGGCCTCGGCGTGTCTCGGTGCAGCAGGTCGAGTAGCGCCCCACCAGGAGCGCCTGGCTTCCGCGGCGGAAGTACCCCGAGTAGCCCGTCTCCTCGGTGATCTCCCAGAGGCCGGTGAGGCACACCCCGTTCGGGTGAAGCAGGCGGCGGTAGCCCTTGCCCTCCGGCCCCCACCGTAGGTCCGCGTGAGAGTCGACCGCCCGCTCCGTGGCCTGTCGAAACGCGTGGGGGCGGCCGAAGGGCAGGATCCCGCGGATGACGCTTCGCAGGGTCACCCGGTAGACCGGCAGCGGCGGCTCGCCGTCGCGTCCCCACGTCGCCTGGTAGGGATTGTCGAACAGAGCCTCCCGCACGTCTGAGTATCGGGACCCCTGGTAGGCGCGGTCCGCGTCGGTGGTCTCTACGATCCCAAGGTTGGTGGGACTCATGGGCTGCCCTCGCCCGGCCCGCGGCCGGTCACACGCCGGTCACCTCGGGATCTCGTCCGTCAGCGCCGGCACGACGCTCGGAGCCGTGCTTTCCCTCCGGCTGGATCAGGTGGCCCCCAGCATAGCGCGGGTCCCGACCGCCGGGCACGTCGCGGAGATCAAGGGTCCCGGCAGGCAGCGCCAGCGGTCCCACTCCGCATCAGCGCTCCTCGTAATGGTGCCGGGGGAGGGAGTCGAACCCTCACACGTCTTGCGACGTAGCGGATTTTAAGTCCGCCGCGTCTCCCAGTTTCGCCACCCCGGCGTCCGGCGAACCGTCCCTCATCATACGCTGTGGTCTCGTCGGAACCTCGTGCTCGCGGGCCCGCCGACGTCACCGTGGTATCCTTCGCGCCATGGATGCGACGCCCTCCCTTGGCGATCGGAGTCGACGGTGAGCCTGGAGCGCGCCGAGTGCGCCCTGTGCAAGGACGTGACGGTGCCGCTCAAGGGCGGCGGCAGCGTGCGCTGGGAGCGTCAGGACACCCCCGATCTCCACTACATGGCGACGGCGCCCGCGATGCGGCGTCGTCAATGGGCGAGCGAGGAGCGGGTCGCGGGCCTGCGCGGCCAGATCGACGCGATCCACGCCAAGGGCCGCGTCGCCTGGGTCGACGTCAAGGAGAGCGGGGAGTTCGCCCTGTACCACGCACCGCACGGCGCCGTCCCCGGGAACATCCCCCGGACGCCTCGGTAGCGCCGACGGGGCCGAGCTGCGCGAACCGGCCCGCGCGGAAGAGAGGGTGGAGGCGGCGGGCGGATTCGAACCGCCGGATAACGGTTTTGCAGACCGTCGCCTTAACCACTTGGCTACGCCGCCGTTCCGCGCACTTACTGGCGGTGAGACCCACGAATTGTACCCTATGTGCCCGTTTGTGTGCCCACGGGCTGCGATTCTGACGTGGCGGCGGACGCCGCCGCGAGCGTCCCCTGCCCCAGCCCCTCGAGCCGCTCCACGGCCCCCCGCACGTGGGCCGGGCTGAGGTGCGCGTAGCGCAGGGTCATCCGGAGGTCGCTGTGCCCGAGCACCTCCTTCACGTCCTGGAGGCTCGCCCCGCGCATGACGAGGTGGCTCGCCGCGGTGTGCCGGAGGTCGTGGAACC
>DATBGA010000006.1:0-36138 GCA_036558225.1 Candidatus Methylomirabilota bacterium
TCGCGCCGCGTCCTTCCGGTGGCTCGACAGCCCGGCCGCTCTGCCAAAGAACGCCGTGGGCTTCGACTTCGACGGCGCTCCGTTCACTCACGTCGACAATCTGGTGACGTTCGAGGTCCTCATGAAGAGCTTCGGGCTGGAGGGGGACGCCGCGTTACGGAAGCTGGGCGACGTCGTTCACTATCTCGACGTCGGCGGGATTCCCGCCAACGACGCGCCGGGAATGGCCACGGTTCTCGCGGGCGCCAAGCAGCGCAGCCGCGACGACGACCAGCTCCTGAAGCTGGCGCTCGCGGTTTTCGATTGCGTCTATGCCGCATACGCGGACGGCAACGCGGACTGATGCCGGGGCAAGCGCCATGGCTCAACGAGCGGCCGAGCGCGGCGGCGCTCGCCCGCTACTTCCTGTATCTGGGCAGCCTCGGCTTCGGGGGGCCGGTCGCGCTCGTTGGCTACATGCAGCGCGACCTCGTCGAGCGGCGGGGCTGGTTCACCCGCGAGGAGTATCTGAAGTCCCTGGCGCTCTCGCAGCTGGCCCCGGGCCCCCTCGCGGCTCAGCTCGCCATCTGCCTGGGCTATGTCCACTCCCGGGTGCGCGGCGCGACCCTCGTGGCGCTCGCCTTCATTCTGCCGTCGTTCGTGATGACGGTGGGGATCGGCTGGCTCTACGTGCGGTATGGGGGGCTCTCCTGGATGCAGGCGGCCTTCTACGGCGTGGGCGCCGCGGTGATCGGGATCATCGGCCGGGCCGCGTGGAAGCTCGCCGCCCTCACGGTGGCACGGGACCGCTGGCAGTGGGCGATCTTCGCCGTGATGGGCGCCGTGACCGCATGGACGGAGTCCGAGATTGCCGTGCTGTTCATTCTCTGCGGCGTGGCGTACTGGCTCATCCACGCCCCGCCGGTGTGGCTCCGGCGTCCCTCGACCGCCTGTCTGGCCGTCGTGTGGCCGGGCGTGCTGGTGCAGCTGACGTGGTTCTTCACGAAGGCGGGGACCTTCGTCTTCGGCAGCGGCCTCGCGATCGTGCCCTTTCTCTATGGCGGCGTGGTCCAGGAGCACGGCTGGCTCACCGATCGCCAGTTCCTCGATGCCGTCGCGGTCGCGATGCTGACGCCGGGGCCGGTGGTGATCACGGTCGCCTTCATCGGCTACCTGGTCGCGCAGTTTCCGGGTGCGGTCGCGGCGGCGGTGGGGGTCTTCCTTCCCGTGTACCTGTTCGTGGTCATGCCGTTCCGGTGGTTCGACCGGATCAGCGAGAACGTCCAGGTCAAGGCGTTCGTGACGGGCGTGACCGCGGCCGCCTCGGGAGCGATCGCCGGCGCCTGTATCGTCCTCGCCCGGCGCGCGATCGTCGACGTCCCCACCCTGTGCATTGCCGGGCTCGCGCTCGGCCTCGGCTGGCGGCTCAAGGTGCCGGAGCCCCTGCTCATCGCCGGCGGCGCGGCGTCGGGCCTCCTCCTCATCTGGGCGCGCGGATAGAACGGAGGGAACGCCATGAAGTGGGTCACTCGGGAGAAGGCGCGCGTGGACCGCATCGCGTGCCCGTGGCTGATCACGCGCTTCATCGACAAGGAGCCGGTCTTCCTGTTCGTGCCCGTCGACCAGGTCCAGGCGGTGGCCGCACGGGAGGCGGCGACCCCGTTCGACGTGCCGGGCGCCCGGCTCGGACACCACGGGGCGGAGTGCTCGTTCGACGCGTTTCTCCACGAGTACAAGCTGGCGGACCCCGCGCTCCACGCGCTGGCGCGCATCGTGCGGGGCGCCGACACGGCCGCCCGCACGCTGACAGCGGAGTCCTCCGGGCTCTACGCGGCCGCGTCCGGCTTCCGCGAGATCACGCGGGACGACTTCGACAACATGGCCCGCCAGTTCCCGATGTACGACGCGCTCTACGCCTACTGCCAGTCGCGCACCGGCTAAAAGGCTCCGCGGCCCCAGCATCTGTACGTGGCCATCGGGAATCCGGGGGTGATCGAAGGTGCGAGAGACCACCCCACTGCGCCGCGGTGTACCGGGACGGGCCGTGACGTGGAGGTATTCCCATGAATGAGCGGACCGTCCTCTTCGTGTGTCTCCACGGTGCGGCCAAGAGCGTGATCGCCGCGAACCACTGCCAGCGTCTGGCCAACGACGCCGGCGTCGCGATTCGCGCCACGTTCGCCGGCACGGAGCCCGATCCCGAGATCGCCCCGGTGGCCGCGGCGGGACTCCTCGCGGAGGGGATCGACGTGCGCGACCAGTCGACGCATCGAGTGACCTCCGCAGAGCTCCACCAGGCCTGGCGCGTCGTTTCGTTCGGGTGTGACCTCCAGGACCTGGCGCCGGACGTTCACGTGGAGCGCTGGGACGACGTGCCGGCGGTCAGCGCGAGCTATCGCGCGGCCCGCGACGCGATCGTGGCCCGACTTCCGCGGCTCGTGGAGGCGAGCGCCACGTCCCGGCCGGGACGATAACTGGAAGGATGCGCGAAGGGCCCCGGGAGGAATCTCCGAGGCCCTTTGCGTCACCGGGGTTACCCGCAAGAATGGTGGAGGCGGTGGGAATTGAACCCACGTCCGAAGACCGTCAGCCCGAAGCCGCTACACCCATAGTCCGCGCTTTAAGTCTCGCCGGCCACCGCTCCCGCGGACGGGATCAGGGCCGGACCAGCCTGTTCAATCTCGCGCCGCGTTGCCCAGGCACGCTCGCGGTGCCAGCCGGCAGAATTATGACGCCCGGCCCCCTCCCCTGCTGGCGCGGGAAGGGCGGACGTCGCCGCTAGTTAGGCGGCGAGAGCTAGCTCTTTGTCGGCAGCTATAGCCGACCCACCTTTTGACGAGGTGATGGGCGCCCTCGAGGTGCTGCCTCGGACGTCGTGATCCCCGTCGAAACCGGTCGCCCCCATGCCCTCCTTGTCAGCGGGCCCGCTCGCGGAGCGCCCGCTGCACCTCGCGCGTCTCCTCGCGCTCGCGGATCGCGTGCCGCTTGTCCAGGGTCTTCCGGCCCCGGGCAAGCCCGAGCTCGACCTTGGCGCGGCCCTGCTTGAAGTATAGGCGGAGCGGCACGAGGGTCAATCCCTTCTCCATGATCTTGCCGAGAAGTCGATTGATTTCGCCGCGATGGAGCAGGAGCTTCCGGGGCCGGAGCGGGTCGTGGTTGGCCCGGTTGCCCTGGGCGTACGGGCTGATGTGGAGGCCGAGGAGCCAGGCCTCCGTTCCCTCGATCCGGGCGTACGACTCCTTGAGATCCGCGCGGCTGTCGCGGAGCGACTTGACCTCGGTACCCTGGAGGACGAGCCCCGCCTCGTGGGTCTCGAGGATGTCGAAGTTGTGGTGCGCCCGCCGGTTCGACGCGACGAGCTTCTCGCCGGCGCCGGTCTTGCTCACGTCCGCGGTCCCTCGTCTTGACGGGCTCCGGACCCGGTGATAGCGTTATCGCCTGCTCGCGGGCGCCGAAGTGGCGGAATTGGCAGACGCGCTAGATTCAGGGTCTAGTGCCCGCAAGGGTGTGGGGGTTCGAGTCCCCCCTTCGGCACCACCGGATTCTCGCACAGTTAGCCAGTAGCAGCCACCGGAGCTTCTGTAGCTCCTTCTGGCTTGGTGTCAGTCCTGGTGTCAGTGCGCCCCAGCCGCTCCGCCCGCGCCAGGGCCTCGAGAGTTCGATGACGCGCGCGGCTTGCCACTCTTGGACGTGGGCCGGCGCCGTTGTGGTCTCGAGGTCGATCACCGGCTCGAACTTGGTCGGTCGTTCCCCAGGCAACTCGGCCGGGTTAGCCCTGTAGATCGCGACGTGATCCAGGCGAGGGGAGGGAAAGCCGCTGCGCGAGCCACGGTCGTCCCCGGAGCAGATCGGAGGCGGAAGCGAGGCGGGGAAGGATCGCGCCCGCCGGCGGCGCGAGGGGCCACGAGCGTCATGACGTAAGCCGGCAGGTCGCGGCCAAGGCCCCATCGAGACGCGAACGCGGCTCAGTCCCCGGCCGGCGGCGCGCGGTGAGGGCCGCGGCCGAGCGGCTGGTGGGCAGCCGGCGGGCCCTTGGTCGCCCGGCCGGTTCGGGGCGGCGGGAACTTCACGGGCAGGCCCGACGCCTGGAGCTGGAAGAGCGCCTCCGGCTCCGGCAACCCGTGGAGCCTGTACTCGCCGAGCGCGCGAAAGGCGACGCCCGCGGGGAGCGAGGCCTCGACGGCCCGCACAGCAGTGTCAGAGAGCAGGACCTGGCCGCCGTGGCCCGAGGCGCAGATGCGCGCGGCCGTGTGCACGACGAGGCCGACGTAGCCACTGTCGGTCAGAGTCGGGCGGCCCGTATGGATCCCGATCCGGAGCCGCACGGCCACGCCGCCCGGCCACGCCCGTGATTCGACACGCCGCTGGATCGCCAGCGCCGCGGCGAGCGCGCCGGCCGGCCGCTTGAACACGGCAAACAGCTCGTCGGCCCGCATGTCGACTTCCCGGCCCCCCGCCCGCTGGACGGCGCGGCGGAGGAGCCGGCGCACATCCGCCAGCAGGTCGGCGTACCCGTCGCCCAGCCGGCGGAGGAGCCCCGTGGAATCCTGGATGTCGGCGAAGAGCAGGGTCACCTGCCCCGTGGGGAGGCTGCGCGCGACGCCGGCCCGCGCCTGCGACTCCCCCTCCTGCCGCTCGGTCACGAGCTGGCCGGTGATGAACCCGATCGGCACGATGCCGTGGCGTTTGGCCGCCGTGAGCAGGCGTTTTCGCGCGTGTTCACGCGCCGTCTCGCTCTCGAACTTGACCTGGTTGAACCGGGCAAGGGCGTTGCGGACGTGCGGCTCGTCGTGAATCGGCAAGCGCCGCCGGCCCTTCGAGTCTACGTACGCGAACGCGACCTTCGGCAGGCGAGCGCGCGTCTTGCCGCTCAACTGCGCCATGGCTCTCCGATGGTAGCAAATGCCCCGCGCCGCCGAGAAGCGGCGTCGGGTGAGCGTGCCTCGATCCACTCGATCTGGTGACCGGACGCGCCGGGCTTCAGATCAGCCGCGCAACCCCGACGGAGCCGTCGAACGGCAGATTGGGAGAGCCCGTCAAGCTGTCGGCCAGACCCCCCTGGGATAGCAACGACTGGTGCACGGCGCGGCATGCGATGGCGGCCACGACGGCGTTCGCTCCGACCAGCGCAAGGCGTTCCGGCACCTGGGAATCGACCAGATTCTGAGCGCTCCGGTAGCCGTCGTCGGGTAACCGTCGAACGAGGAACCCCGCCAGGCCAAGCCCGGGGTCGAGGTCGAATCCCGGCGGCACGAGCCGGGAGAAGTACGCGCTCTGACGGAGCGGCCTCGGCGTCTGGTTGGCCCGCGTTTCGTTCGCGTCGTCTCCCGCCATCCCGACAAGAATCGACCCGTCCGGCTGGAGCACCGCGCACTGGTTGCGCCATCCCAGCCATCCGGTGGCGGGCGAGCCCAAGGGCGGACGCCCAAGCGGATTGGGTATCGCCTTAGCGGGCTTGCCGCCCCACGCCGCAACCGCGCGCGGCAAGCCGTCCGCCGTCCAGGCCACCAGCACCATGCCCCACGGACGGAAGCTCGAGGTCCCTTGCTGCCAGCTCAGGCTCCAGATCGTCAGGAGCGTCCCGTCCGCGAGGCGAAGGGTCTGATGGGGGCCGCCCTCGTCGTTCCAGTTCGGGTTGAAGCCCGCGCCCTGCACCGAGGCGACGTCGACGAGACAGCTGTCCGGTGGCGTCGCGGCCCCGGCACCGAAGCCCGGATCGACGACGCCATCGGGACGGCAGCGGACGAGCCCGATCATCCAGCGCATGCTCGTAGGGCTGATTCGCCCCCAGACCGGCGCGAACCACTCGCCGTCCGGCTCGACGTCGAGCGGCATCGTCACCGGAGACTTCGTGATCGCCTTGACACCGTTCGGGCCGAAGCCGGGCGCCGGGTCGCCGCTCGCCGCCAGCCGCAGCGGCACCGAGCTCTCGTACCCTTGCAGCGAGCCGTCCGCGAGCTCCTGCACGAGCTCGATCGCTCTCGCCGGATACGTTCTGAGGCCGCCCGTCCCGAAGCCCGGATCGGAGCCGCCGCCGGGCGTGAGCCGGAGGATCCACGATCCGTGAAACTCAAGCCCTGTCTCGCCCGTAACCGTGTTGACCAGGACTCGCTCGAAGTAGGGGCCGGTCAGGATCGCGCCACCGCTAGCCAGCGGCACCAGCGAGGCGAGCTCGAACTCCGTCTGGCCTGCGGGCAACCGCGTGTCGAGTTGGTGGTCCACGATGCCTTCGAGCCCAAAGGCGCTGGACAGCTCTCCGGCCGCGCTCAGCTGAGACACGGTGAGCACCGAGCGGAAGGCCGGCTTCTCCGGGTCCCACGGGTGGTATCCGGGAACCATGCCGCTGTAGATCTTCTTGACGCCTGCCGACCACACTCGGCCGGCCTGATTGACGGCGACGCGGCTGGCCTCGCCCAGGCCGTCGTGCCGAAGGACCCCGGCCGAGCCGAACCCGCCGTCGAGGCTACCCGCTGCCGACAGGCGCGAGAGACCGGCATGAAAGGCGGCCACCGAGGCGCTCCATCCCCACCTGAGGGCACACGCGACGAGAGACTCCCCCGTCCGTGTCACCGCGAGAGCCGTTGCGTACGTTGCGCCGTTCAGCCGGTAGCGGGCCAGCCCACCGACTCCGAACCCGGCGTCGGGCTGGCCGTCGTCTGCCGATAGGCAGGCGACGATCGCCTCTCCCAGAGCGTCGGCCGCCGCGTCTCGGAAAAACTCGTGGGTGGAGCCGCAGAGAAGGACCCGTCCACCGTCGAGCGCGAGGCCGGTGACACGCCCGAGTGCTCCCACGCCGGGGTAGCGGAACCAGGCGAGCGTGCCGGCCGCCGGGTCGAGCGATGCGGCGTGCAGGGACCACGCTCCCGCCCTCCTCGCCCGGCCGGCAACGACCAGGCGGGCCGGCTCGTCGAGATCCATGCGATCCACCGTCGTGATCTCGCCGTCCGCGGCGGTCGCGACCCACACGCCTTCCTGGCCGAAGCCCGGATCGGGCTCCAGGCCCTTCCGCGCGAGGCCCGAAGCAGAACGGCGAAGCCTCACGACCGCGGCCCGAGCGGCGTCGAACCAGCCAACGGGTCGAAGTCCGCCCTGGGGATCCAGGCCCTCGAAGGACAGGCCCACGAGCAGCCCGTCGCCGCGGTCGGTGCAAACGGCGCCGACTCGAGGCGTCACCGCAAAGCCGTCGGGAAGGTCGAGGCCTTGTCGGATCGGGACGTTCACCGGGCGTCTTCCCGGCTGGTCGCCCTCCTCGTGGACGACCAGCCGCAGGACCCAGCCGGGGGGCTGCGGGGGCCGGCCGGGCCTCCCAGGCACAAATGTCAGCGTGGGGGCGACGACCACCACGTCCCCGTCGCCGCCGGCCCAACCGAGCCCGCAGCGCTCGACGCCGACACTGGCCAGGTTCGCGAGCTCGCTCTTCCGCTCGAGGCCCCATTTCGCGACCCCGTAGTTGATGGGTCCGGCCGCGAACACCCACAGCGTGGGCACCGTGCGGTTGGCACGAGTCACTGCGCCGAGAACCGCGATACGGTCCGGCCGAGTGATCGTGCGCACCGGATAGATCGGCTCGTCCGCAGGCGGATCGATGGACACTGCGGTCCCAGTCGAGCCCAGGCCGACCGGCTGACCGTTGGGAGGAAACGAGACGATCCGGAGCGTGGTCACGGGGACCCCGCGGAATCGCCCTCCCGGCGTGATGCCCTGGTCGGCCGTCCGCTGGTCCGGCGCAGAGCAGATCATGGTCGCCCGACCGTCGACGCCGACGACCAGCCCCAACGGCCACCCTCCGAAGCCGGCGACGTGGCTCGCGCATGTCCCCCGGTGGCCGAAGACCGGATCGAACCCCTGCTGCGTCATGGAGCAACACCCCCGCAGGCTCTCGAGACGGTGCCCCCGGGCTCGCCCTCCGGCGACGGCGTCCGTCGCGACCTAGCCTGCTGCGCGAGAATAGATGGCATGAAGCGGCTGACCCCCAGTTCAACGTGGCGGCAGGCGGTACCCCACCGAGAGACCGCGCTCACGGGCGCACGAAAGGGGGGGGCAGCCCTGGAGTATGTTGGCACCGATGCGGTCCTCGGAAGCCGCAGTGGCGCCCGGCGCGCGGGGCTACTGGAGGGTGATGCAGCGGTAGCCGGGCAGGCCCACGGTCGTGCCGTCGAACCAGAACGAGCGCTCGGACACGGGGCGCTCGTCCACGGGCCCCCGCGAGCAGACCGTCTTGCCCGACAGGGCGTAGGGCGTCGTCACGCTCGACCGGCCCCTCGAGCCCGAATTGGTCCCGGCCGGCCGGCCCGACGTCGGCGGCGGCGCGGCAACGGCCGGGGCCGGGCTCCCGGCGCTCGAGGGCGACCCCGCGCCGCTCCCGGACTTCAGCGATTGCGCCGCGACCTGGCTCACTCCGACGAGGAGTAGGATCACGCAGAGAACGTGCCCCATTGAGTAACCCCGACCCCCCAAGCCTACCCCGAGACAGGGGGCGATTGCTATGATCGAATCCGGGGTTCCGGGCGATCAGCCGGCGGGGTCGGATCCCAGGCTCGCGGGGGGGTGAGAGGGTGACTCCCGGTCCGGCACCGTCAGGCCCACCCGAAGCCCTGCCCGCCCGACCACCGCCCCGGGGCCGCCCCCTCCGACCCCCCGCCCGGACCTGCCGGCCATGACGTCGGAACCCCGCGGGCACCCGTGAAGGCAGCCGCGATCTCCGCGGCGCTCTCCCGGGCGGCGAGCCGGGCGTGGCGCTCCCCGCGCGCCATGACCCGGCTGGGAGTCGCGCTGATCCTCCTCGCGATCGCGGCCGCCGCGTTCGGGCGGCTGGACCTGTTCAACCTGGTGGCCGAGGAGCCGGCCCGCTCGATCCGCCGGTTCGCCACGGGCGCGGCCGAGGTCGAGGTCACCGCCCAGATGCCGTGGTCCCGCGTGCCGGCGGTACTGCCGGGCCCCGCCGACGCGTGGGCCGGCGGAACGCCTCACGCCATCGCCGTGCGCCTCGAGGTCGGCGCGCCCCGGGCCCTCGCCCTGTGGATTCGAACGACTCACGCGCGGCCGCCTGGGCTCCCGGCGACCGTGCCGCCGACCGGGGATTCCCGCGCCCGCGTGGGGGTGCTGGTGAACGGCACGCGCGTGGCGACCCTCAACCCCTCCGGCCTCGGCGGCCCGCCGGCTCGCCGGAAGCCGCGCGCGTCGCCGCGGATCCGGGTCGCCATCCCGGCCACCGCGCTGGCGACCGGCGCGCCGGTGAAGATCGCGCTCCTGAACGACCGGGGCCCCGGCGTGGGACTGCAGCGCCTTCGCCTCAGCGAGGCGCGGCCCGCCTTCTCCCCGAGCCTCCTCCGGCTCCGGGGGCCGTACCCCGCCGTGAGCGCGGCGCTCCTGGCCGCCGGTCTCGGGTGCCTCCTCCGCGGGCGGCTCCGGCGCGCGCGCGACGGGCTCGGCGCGCCCGCGTGGCGCCGGGGCCTCGGCCCCGCCCTCGGCGTCCTCATTCTGGGCCTCGCCGTCGCCGCGCCTGCCGGCACGGCGGCCGTTCCCCGCTGGGCGTACCTGCTGCTCATCCTGAGCGTCCTCCCCCTGGGCGCGCGCCCGGCAACCGTCCGGCGCGCGCCCGCCGCGCGCCTCGGGCGGGCGGCCGGGAACCTGGTCCTCCTGTTGGGCGCGCTCGTGGTCTCCCTGGTCGCGGGGGAGCTCGCGCTGCGGGCGGTGTTCCGCGACGAGCCCTGGGCCCGGAACCTGCTGCGGATTCCCGGCCCGCCGAACCGGGAGCACTCGAACTCGCTCGGCTTCGACGAGCGGGAGTTCCCGCTCGAGCGGCCGCCCGGGATCTACCGGATCGCGGTCCTCGGCGACTCCTTGTCCGTGAGCGCCCCGCGCGCGGAGCGGTTCGGGCGCGTGCTCGCCGACCGTCTGAATGCCCACCCTCCGAGCGGGGTCACGTTCGAGGCGCTCAATTTCGGGCGGACGGGCTTGGACACCGACGAGGAGACCGAGGTCCTGCGGACATCCGTCTGGCGCGCCCATCCGGACTTCGTGCTCCTGGAGTGGTACGTGAACGACCTCGAGAACGGAAACCACGCTGAGCGGCCGCGCCCCGCCCCCCTGCTCTCCGGCGAGTCCGCGCCGGCCCGGTGGCTCCGCCGCGCCACCGACCGGACGCTTCTCAGCCGCATGCTGGAGGAGGAGTACGGCGTCCTGCGGGAAGGCCTGGGGCTCACCGAGACCTACCCGGCCTACATGCATCGGCTGTTCGCGGAGCCCGACGCCCCGCGCTGGCCGGAAGGCTCGGACGCGCTACGGGCGTTCGTCGCGGAGTGCCGGGCACATCACACCCCGGTCGCGATCGCACTGTTCCCGCACCTGAGCGCGGGCCTGCCGGCCGGCGCGTACGAGTTCGCCGAGCTCCACGACCAGGTCCTCGAGCTCTGCCGCCAAGAGTCGGTCCCGTGCGTGGATCTGCGCTCGACGTTCGCGCCGTACCCGGACTACTCGAGCTTCTGGCTGCACCGGTTCAATGCCCATCCGAACGCCCGGGCGCATCGGCTCGCCGGGGAGCGCCTCGCGGAGGTCCTCGGGCCGCTCTGGCTCGACCTGGCGCGCACCCGCGGCGCGTCTCCGCCGCGAGGGCCCGGGCCCGCCGGCGCCCTTGTTCACGCCAGGACCGGCGGCTCCGGCACGACGGGCGGCATGAGCCTCCCGAGGTAGGGCGTGAGATACCCCAAGAGCCGGATGGTGAACCATCCGGGGTTGACGGCGGAGCCCCAGACCACCGGGGGGTTCGCGAAGACGACGCCGGAGGACAGCGGCAGGTGCAGCATCCCCTGCTGAGTGCTGTCGAATCGGAAGCGGATCCGGCTCTCCGTCTGGCCCCCCTGCGGCCCCGGCATGCTGTCCACCCATCCTTCGTAAACGCCCTCGGTCGCGTTGCGTGTCACGAGCACGTCGGTGACGACGAGGGCCGTGTTCGGCGGGAGCGCATACGGCCCGTCGCTGAGCTCGCCGATGGCGTCAATCACCTGGAATCGGGTCTGGCCGGAGGCGCCCTCGTTGGACACGTTGGCGTGGAGCTCGACGAGGTGGCGGGCGTCCTGCGGAACGACTGGGCTCATCTCCGGCAACCGGCGGCTAGTGGCCGTGCCCCCTCACGGGACCGCGCCGCCCGACCGACGACGCGGACCCCACCGCGGGCCAGTACACAACACCGGAGTGGAGAGCGCAAGAGCCGCACGGAACCGCGCCGCACACGAGCCCTCAGTCGAGGCGCCGCACCGGATTCCGCAGCGTCCCGATCCCGTCGATCGTGATCGTCACGACGTCGCCCGGCGCCAGGGCGTGCTGGTCCGGCACCAGGATGCCGGTCCCGGTCGAGAGCACCGTGCCCGGCGGGACCGGGTTGTACCGACAGAGCCAGTCCACCAGCTCCTCGACGCGGCGCTTGAGATCGCCGGTCGAGGCGCGCCCCTCGAAAAGCGGGCGGCCGGCCCGCTCGATCACACACCGGATCGTGAGCGCGTGGGGATCGGGGATCGACGCCGGGGTGGCGATGACCGGGCCGAAGCCGAAGCTTCCCTGGAAGATCTTCGACTGGGGCAGGAACAGGGGGTTCTCCCGCTCGATGTCCCACGCCGACATGTCGTTCCCGACCGTGTAGCCGACGATCCCGCCGCCCGCGCCCACGACGACCGCGAGCTCGGCTTCCACGACCGTCAGCTTGGAATCGCCGCGGACCCCGACCGCGCCGTGCGGCCCGACCGAGCGCGCCGCGGAGCCCTTGTAGAAGAGCTCGGGACGCTCGGCCTCGTACACGTAGTCGTAAATCCCCTTGCCGCGGTGCGCCTGGCCGGTGTCGTGCTCCGAGTAGTACTCGCGGCTCCGGCGATAGGTGATGCCGGCCCCCCACACCTCGGGCGGGTCGAGGGGGGCCAGCAGTCCCGCGGCGCGACCCCGCGGGGCCCGGTCCAGCGCCGCCCAGGGGTGACGCGGGCGGCGAGGCGCCCGCGCGAGACGCCCGGCCAGGCGCTCGATCCCTGCGGGCGTCCGCCCCGCGCGGAGAAGGTCCAGGACCGAGGCGACCCCGGCCCGGGGCGTGGTGATGTCGATGACCGCCTCGCCGTCGAGCACGCCCACGCGGCGCGCACCACCGGCGAGCTGGAACTGGCAGAGCTTCATGCCTCTCTCCTTGGATAGGACGGGGGGCGGGGGCGCGCGGGTCCGGGCCCGGCGCCCGGCGGCGGGCTCACGCCAGGCGGAACCGGCGCCGGAAGACCTCGTCGCGGGTCTTCTGGTAGAGGATCTCCCACTCGGGGCTCCCCTCCGGGGCGGGGCGCGCGTAGCTGCCGAGGATCTTCCGGACCTCGGCGTCGATCGACTCCTCGACGCGGGTCTCGTCCGACAGGGCGCGCAGGATCTCGTTCCGGACGTCGTCCGGGGTCTTGAGGGCGACCACGCCCGCCTGCGCGAGCACCGCTTCCGTGAGGCGCGCCGACAGGTGAAACAGCCGCTCGCGGCTCCACTTCATCACAGGACGAACCCGCGATCGCGCGCGAGCTTCTCGCGCGCCTTGGCGAAGAGCTGCCGGTAGTCCAGGCCCTGATCCCGGATGTCCCGCGCGTAGCCCTGCAGGATCCGGCGCGCCTCGCCGTCGAGCTCCTCCTCGGCGGCCAGGTTCTCCACGATCACGCGCTGGATCGCCTGGCGCACCTGCGTCTCGTCCTTCGCCTCGATGAAGCGGCGCCCGATCAGGCGCTTCGCTATGACGTCCCCGATGCGGCCCGCGATCTCCTCCCGGCCTCGCACGCTAGTCTTCCCCCGCGACGAGGTGCTCGAACGGCTCGGGCCCGCCGTCGTTCCATTCGACCTGGGGCGCGCGGTCCGCCGGCACGCCGTCGATGAGCCAGGACTCGGAGACCCGGTACCCCACGCGACGCCGCGTGAAGGCCTCGCCGTCGTGGTAGTAGAGCCAGCCCGCCCGGCGCCAGCCGATCCCGCGCGTCTCCACCCGGATCCGGCGCGCGTCGAGGTCGAACACGGCGAGCCCGTGGCCGGCCGGCGCCTCCGTGTAGCGGCGATCGACCCGGGCCCGCTTGAGGGCACCCAGGAACCCCTCGTAGGCCGTGGTGGCGAACGGATGGCCGTAGAAGAAGCGCTGGGCGGCGACGAGGAGGTCGGGGATCGTCTCGGGATCCGCGTCCAGCGCGCCGACGAGCGCGGGAACGCGCCACGGGCGCGCGAGCCCGCTCACCCGGCGCTGCTTGTCGCGGAGGCAGACCCGCACGAGTCCAGGCTGTCCCATGTCGGCGCCCGAAATCCCCGATTGAGCCTACTCAGCGCCCCTGAGGGTGTCAAGGCGCGGGCTCCCTCGCGCGGCGCCGATCCGGCGGGGCCGCGCCCGGCGCTCACGCGCCTCCGGGCCGCCGGGCCGCGGTCTGGATACGCCCCTGGGCGCGCGCGAGGGCCGTGAGCGCGCGGGGCACGTCCACCTCCTCGCCGGCGTGGGTCCGGAGGCGTTGCTCGGCCCGCTCGAGGGCCGCGCGGGCGCGGGCGGGGTCGATCTCCTCCGGCCGCTCCGCGCTCTCGGCCAGAAGGGTCACGTGGTCAGGGCCCACCTCGGCGAACCCTCCGCTCACCGCGAGGTGGTGCTCCTGCCGCCCGGTGCGGTACATCATCTCGCCGACGCCGACGAGGCTCAGGAGCGGCGCGTGGCCCGGCAGGACGCCGAACGACCCCTCGCTCCCCGGGATCACGACCTCGTCGGCCTCGCCCGACACGACGAGCCGCGTCGGGGTCGCCACCTCGAGCCGGAGCCGATCCGCCATCGCCGCTGGCCGCCGTCCCTTACTCGCGGAGCCGCTTCGCCTTCTCCACGGCCTCCTCGATCCCACCGACCATGTAGAAGGCCTGCTCGGGCAGGTCGTCGTGCTTGCCCTCGACGACCTCCCGGAACCCGCGGACGGTGTCGGCGAGCGCGACGTACTTCCCGGGCGCGCCGGTGAACGTCTCCGCCACGAAGAAGGGCTGGGAGAGGAAGCGCTGGATCTTCCGCGCGCGCGAGACCGTCAGCTTGTCCTCCTCCGAGAGCTCCTCCATCCCCAGGATGGCGATGATGTCCTGGAGGTCCTTGTATCGCTGGAGGGTGAGCTGGACGGCGCGGGCGGTGCGGTAGTGGTCCTCGCCGAGGATCCGCGGGTCGAGGATCCGCGACGTCGAGGCGAGCGGGTCCACCGCGGGGTAGATGCCGAGCTCCGAGATCTGCCGCGACAGCACGGTGGTGGCGTCGAGGTGCGCGAAGGCCGTTGCCGGCGCGGGGTCGGTGATGTCGTCGGCGGGGACGTAGATCGCCTGGACCGACGTGATCGAGCCGCGCTTGGTCGACGTGATCCGCTCCTGGAGCGCGCCCATCTCGGTGCCGAGGGTCGGCTGGTAGCCGACGGCGGAGGGCATGCGGCCGAGGAGGGCCGAGACCTCCGAGCCCGCCTGGGTGAACCGGAAGATGTTGTCGATGAAGAGGAGGACGTCCTGCCCCTCCTCGTCCCGGAAGAACTCGGCGACGGTGAGCCCCGTCAGCCCGACGCGGAGCCGCGCACCGGGCGGCTCCGTCATCTGCCCGTAGATCAGGGCCGTCTTCTCGATGATCCCCGACTCCTTGAACTCGAGCCAGAGGTCGTTGCCCTCGCGGGTCCGCTCGCCCACGCCGGCGAAGACCGAGATGCCGCCGTGGTGCTTGGCGATGTTGTGGATGAGCTCCTGGATCAGCACGGTCTTGCCGACGCCCGCCCCGCCGAAGAGTCCCGTCTTGCCGCCCTTCGTGTACGGCTCGAGGAGGTCGACGACCTTGATGCCCGTCTCCAGCATCTGGACGGAGGTCGACTGCTCGTCGAACGCCGGGGCCGGCCGGTGGATCGGATAGGTTTTCTCGGAGGGCACGGGCCCGAGCTTGTCCACCGGCTCGCCGACGATGTTGAGGATCCGGCCGAGCGTCCCCTTCCCGACCGGCACCGAGATGGGCCGCCCGGTGTCCTGGACCTTGGCGCCCCGGACGAGCCCGTCCGTAGACGACATGGCCACCGTCCGCACCGTGGACTCGCCGAGGTGCTGGGCGACCTCCAGCACGAGCTTCTGGCTGTAGGAGAAGACGTCCTTGGTCTCGAGGCCCGGGACCTCCAGCGCGTTGTAGATCGCGGGCAGCACCCCGGGCTCGAACTCCACGTCGACGACGGGCCCGATCACCTGGACGATGTGTCCTTCTCGCATGCGCCTCTTCCTCTCCCTCTGCTCAGCCTTCTGCGCTGGCCCGCAGGGCCTCGGCCCCCCCGACGATGTCGAGGAGCTCCTTGGTGATCCGCTCCTGCCGCGCCTTGTTGTACTGGATGGTCAGGAGCCCGATCATTTCCTGGGCGTTCTTGCTCGCCGCCTCCATCGCCGTCATGCGCGCCCCGTGCTCGCCGGCGGCCGACTCGAGGAGCGCGCGGTAGATCTGCACCTCGACGTGGCGCGGGAGGAGCGCGGCGAGGATCGTCACCGGGTCGGGCTCGTAGATGTAGTCCGTGGCCGGCCCCTCTCCGGCGGGCTCGGTGCCGCCCGGCGCCTCGATGGGCAGGAGCCGCGCGGCCGTGACCCGCTGGACCGCCACGGAGCGGAACTCATTGAACACGAGCCAAACCTCGTCGACCTCGTCCCCGAGGTACGCCTGCGTCAGCTCGGCCGCCAGCTCCCGCACGTCCCCGAACGTCAGCCGGTCGAGGAAGCCGAGCCGCTCGCCGCGGAGCGGCCAGGGCCGGCGCCGGAAGAAGTCGCGGGCCTTGCGCCCCACGGTGAGCACCGCCGCGGTGCCGTCGGCGCTGCCGCGCAGGAGCTCGAGGGCCCGCCGCACGACGTTCGAGTTGAAGGCGCCGCAGAGCCCCTTGTCGGCGGTCACGACGACGTAGAGCTTCCGGGGCCCCTCGCGCCGGACCAGCAAGGGATGCTTGTCCTCGCCCAGGCCGCGGACGAGCGCGCCGACCAGCTCCGCCATCTTGAAGGCGTAGGGACGCGCCTCGAGGATCCGCTCCTGGGCGCGGCGGAGCTTCGCCGCGGCGACGAGCTTCATCGCGCGGGTGATCTTCTGCGTCGACTGGACGGAACGGATCCGTCGCCGGATGTCCTGGAGGGTCGCCATCGGGTCGGGCCGGAGCGGTCCTTACGCGGCGGCGGTGGTGGCGCCCCGGGCGGCCATGAACTCGATCCGCGCGCCCGCGATCAGCTCGTCGAGCTGCGGCCGCAGCGCGTCGGACAGCTCCTTCTTCTCCCGGATCTCGGCGAGCAGCGCCCCGCCGCGGCTGTCCGCGTACTGGTAGAGCGCGTCCGCGAAGGCCCGCACCGCGTCCACGGGCACCTCGTCGAGGTGGCCCTGGGTGCCGGCGTAGATCACGAGGATCTGCTTCTCCACCGGGAGCGGCTCGTACTGCCCCTGCTTCAGGGTCTCGACCATCCGCTGGCCCCGCGAGAGCTGCTGCTGGGTCGCCTTGTCGAGCTCGGAGCCGAACTGGGCGAAGGCCGCCAGCTCCCGGTACTGGGCGAGGTCGAGCCGCAGCTTTCCCGCGACCTGGCGCATGGCCTTGACCTGGGCGGACCCGCCCACCCGCGAGACCGAGAGGCCGACGTTCACCGCGGGCCGGATGCCCGCGTAGAAGAGGTCGGTCTCGAGGTAGATCTGGCCGTCGGTGATGGAGATGACGTTGGTCGGGATGTAGGCGGACACGTCGCCGAGCTGCGTCTCGATGATGGGCAGCGCCGTCAGCGAGCCTCCGCCGAGCTCGTCGTTGAGCTTCGCCGCGCGCTCGAGGAGCCGCGAGTGGAGATAGAAGACGTCGCCCGGGTACGCCTCGCGGCCCGGCGGGCGGCGGAGCAGCAGTGACAGCTGGCGATACGCGGTCGCGTGCTTGGACAGGTCGTCGTAGATGCAGAGGGCGTGGCGCTTGCTGTCACGGAAGTACTCGCCCATCGTGACGCCGGCGTACGGGGCGATGTACTGGAGAGGGGCCGGATCGGACGCCGTCGCCGCGATCACGGTCGTGTACTCCATGGCCCCGTTGTCCTCGAGCACCCGCACGACCTGCGCCACCGTCGAGCGCTTCTGGCCGACCGCGACGTAGAAGCAGTAGACGCCCTGGCCCTTCTGGTTGAGGATCGTGTCGACCGCGATGGCTGTCTTCCCGGTCTGGCGGTCGCCGATGATCAGCTCCCGCTGCCCGCGGCCGATGGGGATCATCGCGTCGATCGCCTTGATCCCGGTCTGGAGCGGCTCCTTCACCGGGCGGCGGTCGACCACGCCGGGCGCGTAGCGCTCGATCGGCCGGAACTCCTTGCTCTCGATCGGGCCCTTGCCGTCGATCGGCTGGCCGAGGGCGTTGACCACCCGGCCCACCAGGGGCTCCCCCACCGGCACCTGGGCGATGCGGCCGGTGCGCTTGACGACGTCGCCCTCGCGGATGGCGCGGTCCTCGCCGAGGAGCACCGCGCCGACGTTGTCCTCCTCGAGGTTCAGCACCATGCCGACGATGTCCTGCGGGAACGTCAGGAGCTCCCCGGCCATCGCCCGCTCGAGCCCGTACACGCGGGCGATCCCATCGCCCACCTCGATCACGCGCCCGATCTCGGCGAGATCGGTCTCGCCCTCGAACTCCTGGATCTGGCGTCGGATAATCTCGCTGATCTCGCCGGCCTTGATCATGCCGCTCCCCCCGCGCCCTTGATGATGCGCTCTCTCAGGACCGCCAGCTGGCCCGCGATGCTCATGTCCAGGACCCGGCTGCCCACCTCCGCGACGAAGCCGCCGAGGAGCGCCGGGTCGACCTCCGTGTCCAGGAGAACCGTCTTGCCCAGGCGCCGCCCGAGCCGCTCGCGGAGCGCCGCCCGCTCGGCGTCCGACAGGGACGCCGCGCTGCGGACGCGCGCCCGGATCCGGCCGGCGGCCTCGTCCACGCTCGCCCGGTAGGCGACCAGGATCTCGCCGAGGATGTCGAGCCGCCGGCGCTGCGCGACGAGCGCCAGGAAGTTCCGCGTGAGCGGCGACACCCCCAGCCGGCCCGCGACGTCGAGGACGATGCCGCGCTTGGTCGTGGCCTTCACCCACGGCCGGAGCAGCGCCTCCCGCAGCTCGCGCTCGGACGAGAGGAGCTGGTCGAACGCGGCGAGCTCGTCCGCCACCGCCTCGGCCCGGCGAGCCTCGCTCGCCAGCGCGTGGAGGGCCCGGGCGTAGCGGCGGGCGACCGCGGCGTCCCGCTTCACGCGGGCTCGATCCGGGCCAGCGCCTCGCGCACCAGCCGCTGGTGGTCCTCGTCGTCCAGGCTCTTGCGCACGAGCCGCTCGGCGATCTGGATGGCGAGCGCGCCCACCTCGGCCCTGAGCTCGGCCCGCGCGCGGCGGACCTCCTGCCCGACCTGCGCCTGCGCCGCCTCCACCAGGCGGGCCGCCTCCTGGCGCGCCTCGGCGCTGAGCCGCTCGCGCAGCTCCGCGGCCTCCCGGAGCGCGCGCTCCCGGAGCGCCTGCGCGTCGGCCTGGGCAGCGCGGATCCGCTCCTCCATCGCCGCGAGCTGGCCCTGGGCCTCCTCGCGCGCGGCCCGCGCCTCGGCGAGCTGCTGCTCGATGGCGACGGTCCGTCCCTCGAGCGCGGCGAGCACCGGGCGGTACATGAGCTTGTAGAGCACGGCGAGCAGGAGAAGGAAGCTCACGAGCTGGACGCCAAGCGTCCAGTTGATCTCGATGAGGCTCCCGCCCTCGCCTTCGGCCGCGTGCGCCCAGGCGGGCCAGAGGGACGCCGCCGCGCCGAGGCCGAGCACGTATGCGGCGCGCCCGAGCCGACCCACGGGCAGACCCACCACCAACCGGTTCCCTCTCATGTCAGCCTCGCGGGCGGGGGTGTTGTGAAAAAAGGGGCAAGCAGCCCCATAGGGGATACCACGCGCCTTGGAAGAGTGTCAAGCGGCGCACGCGATTACGCCGCCGCCGACGACCGCCTCGCCCCGGTAGAGCACGACGGACTGGCCGGGCGTGACGGCGTACTGGGGCTCGTGGAGCTCGACCTCGATGCGCCCGGCGTCGACGGGGACGACGCGCGCGGCCACACGCGGCGCGCGATGGCGCACGCGCGCTTCGACCTCGAGCGGCGCCGTCAGGGAGGGCACCGCGATCCAGTTGACGCGCTCGGCGACGAGCCGGCTCGCCCGCAGGGCCGCGCGCGGGCCCACCACGACGGCGTTCCGCGACGGGTCGAGGCGGACCACGTAGGCCGGCTCCGGCCCGAGCCGGCCGAGTCCGCGCCGCTGTCCCACGGTGTAGGCGCCGAGCCCGGCGTGCGCGCCGACCTCGCGTCCCGCCTCGTCGACGACCGGCCCCGGGCGAAACGCCGCGGGCGCGCGGGCGCGCAGGAACTCCCGGTAATCGCCGCTCACGAAGCAGAGCTCCTGGCTCTCGGGGACCGCCGCCGTCGCGAGGCGCCGGGCCCGGGCCTGGGCGCGGACCTCGGGCTTGGAGAGCCCGCCCACGGGAAAGCGGGCGCGCGCGAGCTGCGCCTGGCTCAAGGGCCAGAGGAAGTAGCTCTGGTCCTTCGCCGCGTCGCGCGCCGTCAGGAGGCACAGCCGCCCCGTGCGGGGATCCGGCGCGATGCGCGCGTAGTGCCCCGTCGCCACCGCATCCGCATCCCACGCGAGCGCCCGCTCGAGGAGCGTGCCGAACTTGATCTCGCGGTTGCAGACGACGCACGGGCTCGGCGTCCGCCCCGCGCCGTACTCGCGGGTGAAGTCCGCGATGACGCGCTCCCCGAACTCGCGCTCGTGATTCAGGAGGTAGTAGGGAATGCCGAGCGCGCGGGCGACCTGTCGCGCGGCCCCTGCCGTCGCCGGGGAGCAGCACGAGCCGAACCGCGTGGCCCCGTCGTCCGGCTCCTCCCAGGGAGCCGTGCGGAGGGTGACCCCCACGACGTCGTGCCCGGCCTCATGGAGGAGGGCCGCGGCCACCGAGCTATCGACGCCCCCACTCAGACCGATAATAATGGTTGACATTACGGTTTTATTAGCATTAACTGCCTTTAGTTTGTCCAGGCGGCAAGCCGTCGGTCAGGCGCGCGTGGATCCGCTCGAGCTCCGTCGGGGTCGGGCCGGCCGTGAGCCGTCCGTGGATCCGCTCGAGCTCCGTCGCAGAGGAGTAGGGGAGCTCGATCCGGCCTCGCAGGAGATTGCCGACCACCCGAACCCGGGTTCCGAGCGCCAGGCGCAGCTCCTCCTCAAGGGTCTCCACGTCAGGGGCTCGTCGGCGTGGCTTCGAACGTCCGGGCCGGCGGGCCTGGACCCCGGCCTCCGTCGCTCGGACCGACCAGTCCTGCGCGAGGATACGCTCCCGCAGGCGGAGCTGGGCCGCCGGGGAGGGGAGGCCCAGCAGCGCGCGGGCATGGCCCATCGTCAGGCGCCCCGTCCGGAGATCCTCCTGGATCGGCTCCGGTAGCCGGAGGAGCCGGAGCGCGTTCGCGATCGAGGAGCGGTCCTTTCCGAGGCGGCGCGCCAGCTCCTCCTGGGTCCAGCCGAACTCCGCCAGGAGCCGCTGGTAGGCCTGGGCCGCTTCCACCGGATTGAGATCCTCCCGGAGGAGGTTCTCAACCAGGCCGAGCTCGAGCGCCTCCGCGTCGGTCGCCTCGCGCACGATCGCCGGGACGCGCGTGAGGCCGGCCTGCTGGGCAGCTCGCCAGCGGCGCTCGCCCACGAGGATCTCGTACTGGCTGCCGCGAGACCGGACCACGAGGGGCTGCAGCACCCCGGAGGACCGGATCGAGGCAGCCAGCTCGTCGAGCGCCTGCCGGTCGAAGCTCCTCCGCGGCTGCTGGGGGTTCGGGACGAGACTCTCGACCGCCAGATCGCGCAGCCGAGTCCCTTCCTCGGGCTCAGCCGCCGGGAGAAGGGCGCCCAGACCCCGACCGAGTGCGCGCTTCATCACGTCCGATAACCTCCTTCGCCAACTCCAGGTAGGCGACCGCGCCCGGGGACCGGAGGTCGTACTGAAGGATGGACCGCCCATGGCTGGGCGCCTCGGAGAGCCGGACATTCCGCGGAATCACCGTCGTGAACACCTGGCCCTTGAAATAGCGCTCCACCTCGGCCCGCACCTGCGCCGTCAGCGTCGTTCGCCCGTCGAAGAGTGTGAACACGATCCCCTCGATCTCGAGGCCGGGATTCGCGCGCGCCCGAACCATGTCGACGGTGCGGACCAGCTGAGCCAGACCCTCGAGCCCAAAATACTCGCACTGGAGCGGAATTAGCACGCCATCGGCGGCGACGAGGGCATTGAGCGTGAGCAGGCCCAGGGACGGCGGGCAATCGATCACGAGGTAGCGAAACCGTGACCGGATGTCCAGCAGGGCGGCCCGCAGCCGGCTCTCTCGACTAACGGCCGTCGCGAGATCAACCTCTACGCCTACCAGGTCAGGGCTCCCCGGCAGAAGCGTGAGCCCGGGCACCGCCGTCTCACGGAGGCTGTCGGCCACGGGGCGCGCCTCGGCCAGGACCTCGTAGATCGTCCCGCCCTCCTCCCGGGTCCCCTCCGGTGACAGCCCCGCGGTGGCATTGGCCTGCGGATCCAGGTCAACCAGAAGAGTCGGGCTGTTGGCAACCGCCAGGGCGCTCGCCAGGTTAACGGCCGTCGTGGTCTTCCCGACGCCGCCCTTCTGGTTGACGACCGCGATCGTGCGTCCCGGCTCCCCGTCTCGTTCCACGTGGAACACGCGCGTCCAGCTCCGTCCGGTGGATTATAAGGAACTGCCGTCGCCAGGGCAATTCCCCGGGCCAAGTGAGCGCGATCTCTCGCCGAATTCCCAAGATGGCGGGCGCGGCCGGCCCGAGTGGGAGCACCAGTGCGCCCTCAGGGGCGAGGAAAGGGGCGGCCAATCGAGCCGCGGCCTCGGTCGCCGCGACAGCCCGCATGGTCACTGTCCGGAATCGGCCCGCGAGGGCTCCAGTCGCCAGCGTCTCCGCCCGCCCCCAGTGGATGCGCCCGCTCTCGACGCCGAGCCGCCGGGCCATGTCCCGGAGGAAGTTTGCACGCCGGCGGGCCGCCTCGACCAGTACGATCTCCCAGCCCGGACGGGCCAGGGCGAGGATCAGCCCCGGGGCCCCGGCGCCGGTCCCGATATCGAGCAGGGGGGCGGCCGGCTCGGGCAACGCGGCCAGCAGCATGAGTGACTCCACCACGAGGTGCTGGAGCCGGGCCTGCCGATCGCGGTAGGCGGTCAGGCTCCCGATCCGCTGCCAGCGCTCGAGCTCGTCCAGGTACACGTCGACCTGGCTCGGGAAGCTTGCAGGGACCGGGAGCCCCAGCCGCGCCGCCGCATCCAGCAGCGTTCGGCTGGCATCGGGCGCGCTGACGCCCCGCCAAGAGGGCGGAGCAGCGCCTGCTGCGTCAGGCTTGACGCGCCGCCCGCTCGACGGCGGCCGGGCCGCTGCCTTTCCCCTTCGCCGCACTGCGGTCGATCAGGTACTGCTGCCCGATGGACAGGCAGTTGTTCACGAGCCAGTAGAGCACCAGCCCGGTGGGGAACTCGAGGAACATGAAGGTGAAGACGACGGGCATGATGAGCATGATCTGCGCCTGGCGCGGGTCGCCGACGGTCGGCGTCATCCGCTGCTGGACCAGCATGGAGACGCCCATCAGGATCGGCAGGACGTAGTACGGGTCCTTCTTCGACAGGTCGCTGATCCAGAGCAGGAAGGGCGCCCCCTGGAGCTCGACCGAGTACTGGAGGGTCAGGTAGAGCGCGTAGAAGATGGGGATCTGCACGACCATCGGCAGGCAGCCCCCCATCGGATTCACGCCGTGCTTGCGGAAGAGCTCCATCTGCTCGCGCTGGAACCGCTGGGGATCGGACTTGAACTTGGAGCGCAGCGCATTCAGCTGCGGCTGGAGCGACTGCATCGCCTTCATCGAGCGCATGCTCTTGAGCGACAGCGGATAGAAGACGACCTTCACAAGCACCGTGAGGAGGATGATCGCCACGCCGTAGTTCTGTCCGGGGAGCCAGGTCCCGAAGAAGTTCATCAGCCAGAGCAGCGGAACGCAGAACCACCACATCGGGAACAGCGCCCACAGGAAGTGCCCGTAGTTGCGCGCCTGCGCCAGCTCCAGTCCGATCCCGAGGGCGTGAAGTCGCACCCACTGCTTCGGCCCCACGTAGAGATCGCCGCCGCCCTCCCAGCCCTTGGCGGCGTCGACCTGGACTTCCCGGAAGGCGAAGCTCGCCTGCGCGACGTCGCGCGCCCGGCCGCGGCTCAGCGTGGCCCCGCCCCGGGGAATCAGGGCCGCGATGAAATAGTCGTCCTCGAGCGCCGCCCAGCGATGCTCGCCGACGACGACCGCATCGGGCACCAGGTGGGGATCCTTCAGCTCCGGCCCGCCCGGTGACTCCTTCGCGTCCTTCAGGGCCGGCGCGGGCGCGTCGAACACCTCGGGATCGCCTCCCGGGCGATCGACCAGGATGCGGCCCAGGAGGTGCCGTCCGTCCTTGCCCTCGCCGAACGTGTGCCACGGCTGCGCGGGCGTCAGTCCGGGCTCCGCGACCGGCGTGGCCCAGTACATGAGCACGTCGACGGGACCCGTGGCGCGGCCGGGGCCGTCGATGTGGACTCGCACGCCGACCTGATACGTCTCGGCGCGGAACTCGAGCGTCCGTCGGAGCCGGAGCCCGTCGGCTGTCGTCCCGGTGAAGGTCAGCTCGCTGACGGGTTGGCTCGGCGTGACCACCACCCGCGCGGCGTCCGGACGCATTGCCACGAGCTCCACGGCGTGCCCGGGGCGCTGGACCGCCAGGGTCAGCGGACGGAGCGGGCCGTCCACCGCGAGTCGCTTCGCGCCGCGGTACTCGATGGTCCAGGCGGTGACGCTGCCGTCGGCCGCGAAGCTCGCTTGATAGAGCGGCGTGATCACCTCGGCGACGGGCGCGGCGGCGGCGGCGCCCCGGGGCACGGCGACCGGACCCGGCACGGGGACCGTCGCGCTCGGGGCGGTCGGTGTCGCGGGGGTGGTCTCCGGGGCGCGGGCTCGCTCGGGGGACGTGGAGAGCCCGCCCAGCCAAAACTGCCAGGCGAGGAGCACGGCCACCGACAGCGCAATTGCTATAAGTGCGCGTTTTTCCATCATTCTTATCGTATCACCGCTCGCTCACCCGAGCCGCCGATTCGTCTGTTCCAACGCGCGGCCCACTGCCTCGATCAGCTGGTCGAAGGGACACGTCAGCGAGGCCTGGCGGCCGATGAAGCAAAGCCGGATGCCCTCCGGCGCCACGAGATCACGCTGCCGCCGGTAGGCCTCCCGCAGTCGCCGCCGCGCCCGGTTCCTGACCACGCTACCGCCGAGCCGGCGACCCACCGCAAAGCCCACAGCGCGTGGGCCGGGCTCCCGTCGCCAGAGCAGCACGAACGCAGGGCCCTCCACGCGCGCCCCGCGACGGAAGAGTCGATCGAACTCCGCTCGGGACCGGAGCCGCTCCGCCCGCGGCAGTCCCGCGCGCGCGGGCGCCGCCCCGGGCACTCCCTTCAGCCTGTCAGCCGGCGGCGCCCCTTGGCGCGCCGCCGCTTCAGCACCTTCCGGCCGCCCTTGGTCGACATGCGCGCCCGAAACCCGTGGGTCTTGGCGCGCCGACGACGGTTCGGTTGGAACGTCCGCTTCACGACTGCCTCCTAGTGCGCGCAATGCGCACAGCCCGCCCATCCTACAGATGGCCCGACGACCGCGTCAAGCGGCGCACCCCTCGGCCTGCGGAGGAGGCGCGGTTGCCGCTCGCGAGACCCCCGTGCTATGGTGGGCCGCCCGATTCCGGGACGGGGCGCGCGCGCGCGATTGTCGCGCGCGTGTGGCGGCCCGCCGCGGACCGCGCAGGCAACCGAGTGCGTCAGGCGACGACGGCAGGGCTCCCGGGGTTATCCACCGCCGTGGATAAGTGTGTGCGTAACTCGACCCGCTAGGAAGGCTCCCCCATGCGCGACGATCTGCACGAGCGGCTCCTCGGTGCCCTGGACGGCAAGCTCCCCCAGGAGGTGCTCGACACCTGGATCCGGCCCCTACGGGTCCTGGACGCCCACGACACACGCCTGGAACTTAGCGTCCCTAATAAGTTTTTCCGCCAGCAGCTCGAGCAGCGCTACCTGGAGCCCCTCCGCGCGGCGACGGCGCTGGTGGCAGGCCCGCGGGCCCAGCTTGTCCTCTCGATCGACCGCTCGGCCGCCCCCGTCCCGCCCGCCCCGCCGCCCCCTCCCGCCGTGTTACCGCCCGATCTCGATCCCCGCTACACCTTCGACACGTTCGTCGTCGGCTCGTCGAACCAGTTCGCGCAGGCGGCCTGCCTGGCGGTCGCGGAGTCGCCCGTCATCGCCTACAACCCGCTGTTCATCTACGGGGGCGTGGGGCTCGGCAAGACGCATCTCCTCCAGGCCATCGGCCATCGCCTGGCCCAGAGCCACCCGCACTTCCGGATCCAGTACCTCTCGAGCGAGAAGTTCACCAACGACCTCATCTCCGCCATCCGGCACGACAAGACCTCGGAGTTTCGGCAGCGCTACCGGACGATCGACCTCCTCCTGATCGACGACATCCAGTTCCTGTCAGGCAAGGAGCGCACCCAGGAAGAGTTCTTCCACACCTACGAAGACCTCATGCCCAAGCGGCAGATCGTGCTCTCGAGCGATCGCTCCCCGAAGGAGATCCCGGACCTCGACGAGCGCCTCCGGTCCCGCTTCCTGTCCCGCATGAGCGCCGACATCCAGCCCCCGGAGTTCGAGACCCGCGTGGCGATCCTCAAGAAGAAGGCGGAGCTCGACCGCGTGGTCCTCCCCGACGACGTCGCCTACTTCATCGCCAACCGCGTCAAGTCCAACATCCGCGAGCTCGAGGGCTCGCTCGTCCGGATCCGCGCCTTTTGCAACCTCACCGGCCGTCCGCTGACCCTCGACCTCGCCCAGGAGGTTCTCGCCAACATCTGGGGCGCCGAGGAGCGCCTGGTGACCATCGACGACATCCTGCGCCGTGTCGCCGAGGTCTTCCACGTGAAGCCCCAGGACCTCCGGGCCAAGACGCGCACCAAGGCCGTCGCCTTTCCCCGCCAGCTGGCCATGTACCTGGCCCGCCAGCTCACCAGCGATTCCTACGCGGACATCGGTCGGGGCTTCGGCGGCAAGGACCACACCACCGTCCTCCACGCGGTGAACAAGATCGACGGGCTCCTCCAGCAGGACGCCAAGCTCCGGCGCACCATCGACCACATCATCAACACCATCCGCCTCGAGTGAGCCGCGCCGTCCCCGACGGTCCCCGCCTCGTCCCAGGCACGTCCACCTCCGTCCCCCGGCTTATCCCCAGGACGGCTCCGGACGCGACGCCAGCCGGGACGCGCCCGCCCGCGGGACGGCGCGCTTGTCCCCAGCCCCTACGGCTTCGACGACGACTGCCTTGTCTCTTTCAGGAGGATTACCAGAACCTATGGACTTCCAGGTGGCTCGCGAGCCCTTGCTTCGTGCATTGCAGCTCCTGCAGAACATCGTTGAGCCGCGCCAGACGCTGCCGATCCTCGCCAACGTCCTGATCGAGGCCCGGGAGGGCGGGCTCCGTCTGGCGGCCACGGATCTCGAGGTCGGGGCACGTGTGGCGGTGCCGGCGACGATCGCCCGGCCGGGCGCCATCACGCTGGCCGCGCGCAAGCTGGTGGAGCTCGTGCGCGAGCTCCCGGCGCAGCCCGTGACCTTCTCGCTGCTCGACAACGGCTGGGTCAAGGTCACGTGCGGCGGGGCGCGGTTCAGCCTAGTGGGCTTGCCCGCCGAGGAGTATCCGGCGCTCGATGTGACCGAGGTGGAGGGGAGCCTCGGCGTGGAGGCCGGGCTCCTCCGCACGATGATCGGGCGGACGAGCTACGCGATGTCCCAGGACGAGAGCCGCCCGTTCCTGAACGGCCTCTATCTCGTCGCGAAGAAGCAGGAGCTGCGGCTCGTGGCCACCGACGGCCACCGCCTCGCGCTCGCGCGGAGCGCTCTGGACGCGGACGTCGAGATGGCCGGCATCGTGCCGCGGAAGGCGGTTCAGGAGCTCACCCGCGTCCTGGGCGGGGCCGAGCGGGCGGACCTCGCCGTCGGGGAGAGCAAGTTCTTCGTGCGCACGGAGGGCTTCGAGCTCGTCTCGAAGCTGGTGGAGGGGCAGTTTCCGAACTACGAGCAGGTCATCCCCAAGTCCTCGCCCTTGCGACTGGTGGTAGAGCGCGAGCCCCTGCTGGCCGCGATCCGCCGCGTGGCCGTCGTCGCCGACGATCGGACGCGCCCCGTGCGGCTGACGGCCAGCGCGGGCCAGCTGCGGCTCTCCGCGCAGAGCCAGGAGCTCGGCGAGGCCGAGGAGACGCTTCCCGCCGAGTTCGCCGGCGACGAGGTGACGATCGGCTTCAACGCCCGCTACGTCCTCGACGCGCTCGGGCCGATGGATCAACCGTGGACCGTGATGGGTCTCAAGGACGGCCTGAGCCCCGGTGTTTTGCTGGGCGCCGCGGAGAAGAGCGGCGCGCCGGATGATGCGTATCGCTGTGTTATAATGCCGATGCGCATGTGAGGGGAGGCCCGCCCGGGGTGCACGTTCGATGGATCGAGCTGGTCGGGTTTCGGGGTCATACCTCCCTCACCTTCGCTCCTGAGCCGGGGCTGAACGTCCTCGTCGGCAAGAACGGCCAGGGCAAGACGTCGCTCATCGAGGCGCTCCACGTCCTGCTGACCGGGCGCTCTTTCCGCACGGCGAAGCTCGCCGACTGTCTCGGCTGGGATGCCGGCGGGCGGGCCAGGGTGGCGGGTGAGCTCGCCGCGGAGAGCCGGGTGCGCGAGGTGCGGCTCGAGCTCACCGCGCGCGAGGGAGGCATCGAGGTGCGGGGAACGCTCTGCCCGTGGGCCGGCGCCGTGAGCTTTGCGGCGTCCGACATCGCTCTGCTCGCGGGGGGCCCCCATCTCCGGCGCGCCTATCTCGATGGCGCGGCGGCGCGGCTCGTGCCCGCGCACGCGGAGGCGTGCCGGCGCTATCGCCTGACGCTCCAGCAGCGGACGCGCCTCCTGGGTGACCTCGCCGGGCGGCCCGACGGGGATCGGCTCCTCGCGCCCTGGGACGAGCAGCTCGCGGCCCTCGGGAGCGAGATCGTGCACCGGCGGCTGGAAACGCTCGCCCTCCTGGCGGACGCGGTCCGCGAGGTCCAGACCGCGCTAGCTCCGGAGGCGGCGGGCGTGATGCTGAGCTACGAGCCCTCGACGACGCCGGGCGCGGACCGCGAGGTGACGCGCCGCGCGCTCCTGGCGGCGCTCGGCGCCGCCCGGGCGAACGACGTGCGGCGGGGCCTCACGGGCGTCGGGCCGCATCGCGACGACATGTCGGTGCGGCTCGGGCGGGCCGACGCGCGGACCGCCGCCTCCCGCGGGGAGCAGCGCCTGCTGGCCCTGGCGCTCCGGCTCGCGGTGGCGGTCGTCGCGCGGCGCCGCCACGGCGACGGCCCTGTCCTGCTGCTGGACGACGTCCTGTCGGAGCTCGACCGCGAGGTCGGCGGGCGCGTCCTCGCGTGGCTCGAGACCCAGGGGCAGGTCGTCTACACGGCGACGGACGCCCAGCCGGCCGCCACGGGGAGCGGGGCCGTCTGGCGGATGGCCGACGGCCGCCTGGAGCCGCACGGCGCCCTGGCCCCGGGGGTGGCATGAGCGCGCCCAAGCCCGGCCCGGGCCCCGCCGACACGTACACCGCGAGCGACATCAAGGTCCTCGAGGGGCTGGAGGCCGTCCGCAAGCGGCCGGCGATGTACATCGGGGACACGGCCAGCTACGGCCTCCACCACCTGGTCTTCGAGGTCGTCGACAACTCGGTCGACGAGGCGCTGGCGGGCTTCTGCTCGAACATCCGCGCGATCCTCCACGCCGACGGCAGCTGCACGGTCGTGGACGACGGGCGCGGCATCCCGGTGGACGTGCACACGGGCACCGGCAAGTCCGCCGCCGAGGTCGTGCTCACGACGCTCCACGCGGGGGGCAAGTTCGAGAGCTCGGTGTACAAGGTCTCGGGCGGCCTCCACGGCGTGGGGGTGTCGGTCGTTAACGCGCTCTCGGAGTGGCTCGAGGTCGAGATCCGCCGCGACGGGCGCGTCTACACGCAGCGCTACGACCGCGGCAAGCCCCAGAGCGACCTCCAGGCCGGCGAGAAGACGGCGAAGCGGGGGACGACCATCCGTTTCAAACCGGACCCCGAGATCTTCGAGATCATGACCTTCAGCTTCGACGTCCTCGCGAACCGGCTCCGGGAGCTCGCCTTCCTGAACAAGGGGCTCAAGATCCAGCTCGAGGACGAGCGGGACGAGAAGAAGGTCACGTTCCACTACACGGGGGGCATCCGCCAGTTTGTCGAGTACATCAACCAGAACAAGGCGCCGGTACACCCGAAGGTGCTGTACTTCGAAGGCGGCCGCGGCGACATCCAGGTCGAGGTCGCCCTCCAGTACAACGAGGGCTACCAGGAGTACGTGTTCTCCTTCGCGAACAACATCAACACGCGCGAGGGGGGCTCCCACCTCACGGGCTTCCGGGCCGCCCTCACCCGGACGATCGGGGCGTACGCCCAGGCGAACGGGTACCTGAAGACCTTCAAGGGGACGATCACCGGCGACGACGTCCGCGAAGGCCTGACCGCGGTCATCTCGGTGCGCCTGCCGGAGCCGCAGTTCGAGGGGCAGACGAAGGCCAAGCTCGGCAACAGCGAGGTGAAGGGTCTGGTCGAGTCTGTCGTGAACGACAAGCTCGGCCAGGCGTTCGAGGAGGATCCGGCCACCGCGCGCCGCATCGCCGAGAAGTGCGTGCACGCCGCGCAGGCGCGCGAGGCGGCGCGGAAGGCGCGCGAGCTCACGCGCAAGAAAGGGTTCGACGGCGACAACCTCCCCGGCAAGCTGGCGGACTGCTCCGAGCGGGATCCCGCGGCGCGGGAGCTCTTCCTCGTCGAGGGCGACTCGGCGGGCGGCTCGGCGAAGCAGGGCCGCGACCGCCGGATCCAGGCCATCCTGCCGCTCCGGGGCAAGGTGATCAACGCCGAAAAGGCGCGCTACGACAAGGTGCTCTCCCACCAGGAGATCCGGCTCCTGATCGCCGCCATGGGCACCGGGATCGGCCCGGAGGAATTCGACGTCGCGAAGCTGCGCTACCACAAGGTCATCCTGATGACGGACGCCGACGTGGACGGCGCCCACATCCGGACCCTCCTGCTCACGTTCTTCTTCCGGCACATGGTGTCGGTGATCGAGGGTGGGCATCTCTACATCGGGCAGCCGCCGCTGTTCAAGCTTCGCCGCGGCAAGAGCGAGAAGTACCTGCTGAACGAGCGGGAGCTCGAGCAGGAGCTCCTGCTCCTCGGGACCGCGGGGGCCCAGCTCCGCCTCGGAGGCGACAAGGCCAGCGGCAAGACGCTCGCCGAGGAGCGCCTCCGGCAGTTCGTCGGCGAGCTCCTGGAGTTCCGACGGCTCCGGGACCGGCTCGCCAAGCGCGGGGTGGTCCCGGCCGAGTGGCTGGAGGCCTTCGCGCGCCATCGGCCGCTCGCCCGGAAGCGGATCTCGCGCGACAGCCTCCTCCAGGAGATCCCGCGCGCGCTCGGGCGCCCGGACGTCGAGTTCACGGTCCAGACCGAGACCGAGGACGGCGTGGTCGCGGCCGGGAGCTTCGACGGCGAGGAGAAGCGGCTCAACCTGAACCTCTTCGGATCCGGCGAGTACGCGCGGCTCCTCGAGCTCTACGCCCAGATCGAGTCCGCGGACCGTCCGCCGTTCACGCTCGTCACGCCGGGCGGCGCGGAGCGGCCGGCCGCCACCCGTGATGCCCTGGTGGAGCTGGTGTTCGGGCTCGGTCGCGAGGGCACCGGAATCCAGCGGTACAAGGGGCTCGGCGAGATGAACCCGGAGCAGCTCTGGGAGACGACGATGAACCCGGAGACGCGCACGCTGCTCCGGGTCTCGATGGACGACGCGGTCGCCGCCGACGAGATCTTCACCAAGCTCATGGGCGACCAGGTCGAGCCGCGCCGCGAGTTCATCGAGACCTACGCGCTCGAGGCCACCATCGACGTGTAGTCCCGGTGCCGCCCCACGCGTGGCCGCCGCGTCGCGGTCGCGCAGGAGTGCCTGATGCCTGAGCGTCTGCTGGCGATTCCCATCGAGGACGAGATGCGGCGATCGTATCTCGACTACGCCATGTCCGTCATCATCGGGCGGGCGCTCCCCGACATCCGCGACGGGCTCAAGCCCGTCCACCGGCGCGTGCTCTACGCGATGCACGAGATGGGCCTCGCGTGGAACCGCGGGTACCGGAAGTCGGCGCGCGTCGTCGGGGACACGCTCGGCAAGTTCCATCCCCACGGCGAGGCGCCCGTCTACGAGGCGCTGGTGCGGATGGCCCAGGACTTCTCGCTCCGGTATCCGCTCGTCGACGGCCAGGGAAACTTCGGCTCGATCGACGGCGACCCGCCGGCGGCCATGCGCTACACCGAGGTCCGCCTGGCCAAGATCGCGCAGGAGATGCTGGCGGACATCGACCGCGACACGGTCGACTTCGTGCCCAACTACGACGAGACGCAGCAGGAGCCGGTGGTGCTCCCGGCGCGCCTGCCGAACCTCCTGGTCAACGGCTCGTCCGGCATCGCGGTCGGCATGGCGACCAACATCCCGCCCCACAACCTGAGCGAGATCGTGGACGGGATGATTCTCGTGCTGGAGAACCCGGCGGTGCCGCTCGAGGAGCTGCTCCAGATCGTCAAGGGCCCCGACTTCCCGACGCGGGGGTACATCTACGGGACCGCCGGCATCCGCGACGCGTTCACCACCGGGCGCGGCATCATCACGATGCGAGCCCGCGCGCACACCGAGAAGCTCCGCGGCGGGCGCGAGGCCATCGTGGTGACCGAGCTCCCGTACCAGGTCAACAAGGCCTCGCTGATGACCAAGATCGCGGAGCTCTCCCGCGAGGGGAAGCTCGACGGCCTGTCGGAGATCCGCGACGAGTCCGACCGGCACGGAATCCGCATGGTGCTGGAGCTCGCGAAGGGGGAGATCGCACAGATCGCCCTCAACCAGCTGTACAAGCACACCGCGATGCAGTCGACCTTCGGCGTCAACATGCTGGCGCTGGTCGGGCGGCGCCCGCAGGTCGTCCCGCTCCGCGAGATGCTGGACCACTTCATCGACTTCCGGCGGGAGGTCGTGGTCCGGCGCACCCGCTTCGACCTGGCCCGGGCCGAGGAGCGCGCCCACATCCTCGAGGGGCTCCGGAAGGCCCTGGAGCACCTGGACCTCGTGATCCGGCTGATCCGGGCGGCGGCGAGCGTGGACGCCGCGCGGGACGCCCTCATGCAGCAGCTCGAGCTGAGCGAGATCCAGGCCAAGGCGATCCTCGACATGCGGCTCCAGCGCCTGACCCAGCTCGAGCGCGAGAAGGTCGTCCAGGAGCACACCGAGGTGCTCCAGCTCATCGAGCGCCTGCGGGCGATCCTGGCCTCGGACGCCCTCGTGCGGCAGATCATCAAGGAGGAGGCGCTCGCGCTGAAGACCGAGTACGGCGACGAGCGCCGGACCGAGATCGTCGAGGAGTCGATCGAGCTCACCCTCGAGGACCTCATCGCCGACGAGGAGATGGTCGTCACCGTCACGCGCTCGGGCTACATCAAGCGCACGGCCATCGAGGCCTACCGGAGCCAGCGCCGGGGGGGCAAGGGCGTCACCGGCATGGAGACCAAGGAGGAGGACGTCGTCGAGAGCCTCTACATCGCCTCGACCCACGCCTACCTCCTGTTCTTCACGAACGACGGCAAGGTCCACTGGCTGAAGGTGCACGAGATCCCGGAGGCCAAGCGGGACGCGCGCGGCAAGGCCCTCGTGAACCTCCTCCACCTCGCGGAAGGGGAGCGCGTGGCGGCCACGGTCTCCGTCCGGGACTTCACGACCGGGGGCTACATCTTCTTTGCGACGCGCCAGGGGCGGGTGAAGAAGACCGAGCTCGCGGCGTACTCGCGCCCCCAGCGCGGCGGCATCCGCGCGATCACCCTCGACGAGGGCGACGAGGTCATGGCGGTGCGCCTGACGGACGGGCAGCGCGAGGTCTTGCTGGCGACCCGGCAGGGGATGGCCATCCGCTTCACCGAGGAGGAGGTGCGCCCGATGGGCCGCTCGGCGGCCGGCGTCAAGGGCATCGAGGTCGAGGCGGAGGACGCCGTTATCGCGGCGGAGGTGGTGCAGGAGGGCGCGGCCATCCTCACGGTGACCGAGCGCGGTTACGGCAAGCAGACCCCGCTCGACGAGTACCGGCTCCAGGGTCGCAGCGGCAAGGGGATCATCGACATCAAGACCGGCGGCCGGAACGGGCTCGTGATCGGCCTCGTCCAGGTGCGCGAGGGCGACGACATCCTGATCGTGACGACGAAGGGGAAGCTGATCCGCTTCGCCGCCCAGGATGTCTCCTCTCAGGGTCGCAACACGTGGGGCGTCCGCGTGATCGACGTCGAGGCGGACGATCGCGTCGTGAGCCTCGCGCGTGTGGAGGGCGAGCGGGGCAACGGTGCTTGATCCCCGTCTCCTGCGGGACCAGCCCGACGTCGTCGAGGCCGGGTTCCGGGCGCGGGGCGCGTCGGTCCCGCTGGCGGAGTACCGGAAGCTCGACGCCCGGCGCCGCGAGGTCGCCCAGGAGCTGGACGATCTCCGCGCGCGGCGGAACCGGGCGTCCGAGGCGGTCGCGCAGGCCAAGCGCCGGGGCGGCGACGCGGCGGCCGCGATCGCCGAATCGCGCGAGGTCGGCGAGGCCATCCGGGGGCTCGAGACCGTGCTCCGGGACACGGAGGCCCAGGTCGACGAGGTCGCCCTCCGGTTCCCGAACCTCCCGCACCCGTCGGTGCCGGCCGGCGCGACGGGCGACGACAACGTCGAGGTGCGGCGGTGGGGCGAGCCGCGGACCTTCTCCTTCGCGCCCCGGCCGCACTGGGAGCTCGGCGAGATCCTGGGGATCCTCGACTTCGAGCGGGCGGCGCGGCTCGCGAAGTCGCGGTTCACCGTGCTGTGGGGCCAGGGCGCGCGGCTCGAGCGGGCCCTCGTGCAGCTCATGCTGGACCTCCAGACGAGGGCCGGCTACCAGGAGCTCTGGCTCCCGCATCTGGTCAGCGCCGACACCATGGTCGCGACGGGGCAGCTCCCGAAGTTCGAGGACGAGCTGTTCAAGACCGTGGAGTCGGAGGAGGGGCGGGCCCTCTACCTCATCCCGACCGCCGAGGTGCCGCTGACGGCGCTCCACCGGGGCGAGATCCTGGCGGCGGAGACGCTGCCGCGGAAGTACACGGCCTTCACACCGTGCTATCGGCGCGAGGCGGGCTCCTACGGGAAGGACACGCGTGGGTTCTTCCGCCAGCACCAGTTCGACAAGGTCGAGCTGGTCAAGCTGTCGGGGCCGGACGCCTCGTATGCCGAGCTCGAGACGATGGTGCGTGACGCCGAGGCCGTGCTCCAGGCGCTCGGGCTCCCGTACCGGGTGGTCCTCCTCTGCACGGGGGACATGGGATTCACCGTGGCGAAGACCTACGATCTCGAGGTGTGGCTCCCGGTCGAGGGGCGCTATCGCGAGATCTCGTCCTGCTCGAACTGCGAGGCCTTCCAGGCCCGGCGCGCGAGCCTGCGCTACCGCCCCGCGGGCGGCGGCAAGCCCGACTTCCTCCACACGCTGAACGGCTCCGGCCTCGCGGTGGGGCGGACGCTGATCGCGATCCTCGAGAACTACCAGGAGGCCGACGGGGCCGTCGTCGTCCCGCCCGCGCTCCGGCCCTATCTCGACGGGCTCGAGCGCCTCACCCCCGCCTGAGCCGCCGCCCCGGCGCCGCGCGCCCGCCCGCGGTCAAGGGCCCGCGCCCAGCCGTCGTGGCGCATCGCCCCGGGTTACCCGCCGGCTCTCGTCAACTCAAAACTCAGGGTGACCGACGACATCGCCCGGACGCTTCCACGACGCGCCGTGAGGGAGGAGGCCTTCGGTAACCCGAAGGTAGGTTTGAGTCGATGCGCCAGCTTGACGGCCAGCGCCAGCTCGGCGTAAGGTCGGCGCACTCTCTGGCGCACGATCAAGGGGAGAGGGCCATGACCCGCACCCGGACCCTGGTCGCCCTGGGATGTCTATTCCTCGTCGGCTGCACGGTCTCGAAGCCCCCGGCCTCACCGGCGAGCTCCGCGCCCGCGCCACCGGCGCCCGCTCCCGCGGCCGCCCCACCCCCGGCTGTCGCCGCGCCGCCGCCCGCGCCCGCCCCCGCGCCGGCGCCGCCGCCCCCGCGCGCGGTCGCGCCAGCCCCGCCACCGGCGCCCGCCCCGAGCCCGGCCCCGGCCGCTCCGCCTCAGCCGGCACCTGCCGCGCCGACCGTCGCGCCGGCGGTTGCGCCGAAGGTCGTCTACGTGAAGACGCACCTGGCGAACTTCCGCGAGGGCGCTGGCACGACCATGAAGATCCTCCGCGTGCTCCGGCAGGGGACGCGGCTGGTGGTGCTGGAGGACCGCAACGACTGGCTCCGCGTGAGGCTCGATGACGGCCAGGAGGGGTGGGTCGCCGAGTCCGTCGCCTCGCCGACGGCGCCCTAAGCTCGGCCGGGTCGGCCCCGCCGCCGAGCCACGCCTCGATGAGCCAGGTGGCTCGCCTCCACCCGTTCGCGTAAGATTCACGCCGGAGGGGTGGCCGAGCGGTTGAAGGCGCCGGTCTTGAAAACCGGTATGGGCGCAAGCCCTCGGGGGTTCGAATCCCTCCCCCTCCGCCATCCGTCCCAGGGCAGCCCGTTGAGTTGACAAAGGTTCGACCCGCCGAGAAGATGAAGCGCTGCGCACGGAGAGGTGGCCGAGTCGGCCGAAGGCAACCGCCTGCTAAGCGGTTACCGGGTGTTGAGCCTGGTCCCGGGTTCGAATCCCGGCCTCTCCGCCACTCCTTCGGAGGGCTCGGGCGCGCCCATAGCTCAGTTGGATAGAGCGTCGGACTACGAATCCGAAGGTCGCAGGTTCGAATCCTGCTGGGCGCACCACCACTTAACTCGCTGCAGATTCCCCATCTTGTCCCAGCTAGGTTACTGAAGGGATGAACGTCCTGATCGTCACCGGTATCTTCCCGCCCGACGTGG
>DATBGA010000007.1:0-15714 GCA_036558225.1 Candidatus Methylomirabilota bacterium
GGGTCGCCCGGGCGGGAGGCGTTGCGGAGCCGGAGGTCGATGGGATCGAGCCCGGTCGCCCGCGCCAGATCGTCCATGAGGGACTCGATCGCGAAGGTCCCCTGCACCGCGCCGGGCGCGCGGTAGGCGCCGTTGCCAGGCTTGTGGGTGAGCACCTCGTAGCCGCGCAGCTCGAGATTCGGCACCCGGTAGTAGCTCCCCATCAGCAGCATCGCGATCCCGAGCGGCGCGCCCGCGTACGCGCCGGCGTCGAACACGGCCCGCCCCTCGAGCGCCGTCAGCGTGCCGTCCCGGCGCGCGCCAAGCTTCAGCTCGATGACGGCCGGTGGCGCCGGGGTGGTCGCGAGGAACTCCTCGGTCCGCGTCATGACGACGGACACCGGCCGGCGCAGGCGGAGCGCGAGCGCCGCGGCCAGGGGCTCCAGGAGCACGAACTTCGCTCCGAACCCGCCGCCCAGCGGCGTCGCGACGATCCGCACGCGGTGCTCCGGCAGCCCGAGCGCCTCGCACACCTCCGAGCGCGTGAAGAAGAGCGCCTGCGTCGCGGTCCAGATCGTGAGCGCGCCGAGCGGGTCGATGTCGGCCACCACGGCGCGCGGCTCCAGGTAGCCCTGGTGGACCATGGGAGTCTCGAACCGGCGCTCCACGACCACGTCGGCCTCGGCGAAGCCGCGCGCGACGTCGCCCCGGTGGAACCGCTGGGTGCTCACCACGTTCGGACCGACCGCCTCCCGGAGCTGCTCCCCGCCGGTCGCCGCCCCGTGCATCGCCAGCTCCGCCTCGCCGCCGGCGCCCGTCGCCGCCCGCACCCGCGGCGCGCCCTGTCCCATGGCGCTCAGCGCGTCGAGCGCCGCCGGGAGCGGCTCGTACCGGATCTCGACGAGCGCGGCCGCGTCCTCGGCGATCGCCGCCGTCTCGGCGACGACGGCGGCCACCGGGTGACCCACGAACATCGCGTGGTCGAGCGCGAGGGGTGACTTGCTGCGCGCGGTGGGATCCACGTGGGCGAGGCCGAGATCGGCAGCGGCAAACACACCCACGACTCCCGGCCGGCCGGCCGCCGCGCTCCCGTCGACGCGCGCGATCCGGGCGTGGGCATGCGGGCTCAGGACGAGGCATGCATGGAGCATCCCCGGCAGCTGGAGGTCGCCGGCATAGCGCGTGAGGCCGGTCACCTTCTCGCCGCCGTCGAGGCGGCGGACGGACCGGCCGATGGACGAGCCCTGGGTCATGTCGAAGCTCCGTTGGCTAGGGGGCAAGCGAGGTCGGCAGCACCTCCTCGATCTTACTGCGAGGAACCGGTCGGTGCGAGGGGACGCGGCCCGCCGGACCTCAGGGCAGGAGCGCGCCGTCGAGGGACCAGAGACCGGCCCCCCCGATGATCAGCGCGAGCGCGATCCCCAGCACGAGGAGGTGGAACTCGAAGCCCTCGCCCTTCTGCTTGCCGGTCCAGTTCATGAAGAGGCCATGCGGGGTGTGGGTCGTCAGCACCGCGACCACCATCACGCACGCGATGCCGAACGCCGCCACCCGGGTCAAGAGGCCGACGGCGAGGCCGATCGGCCCCAGGAACTCGGCCATGATCGCCAGGAGGCCGAGCGGCGCCGGAAACTTCTGGTTGAAGTACCCAATGGTGCCCTTGAAGCCGTGCCCTCCGAACCACCCGAGGGCCTTCTGGGCGCCGTGCGGGAAGATGACGATGGCGAGGGTCCATCGAAGGACGAGCTGGATCACGCTGGCGTCGGTCGAGAAGAGCCATCTCATCGGACGACCTCCTCTGAGAGTGGGTAGTTCCCACGACCGGGAGGCGGACGAGCCGGGCGTCCCGGACCCCCGGTCACGGGTGGAACGTGCGGCGGCCTTCCTCCCGCGTCCAGACGCGGATCATGTGGCGCCTCCGGTGGGGCTCCGGCGCATCGCGGAAGTCGGTGCGGCTGTGGGCGAACTCGCGATTGTTAAGATACTGGATCTGGCCGCGCTCGATCGTGAACTCCACGTGAAGCTCCGGGGAGTCGACGACCCGGCGCACCGCCTCCAGCGCGTCCTTCCCCTGGGCGTCGATGGGCTCGCCGGCGAGCTCGGCGCCCGCCTCGATCAGCCGCTCGTTGAAGCGGCCCACGAACGCGCGGCCGTCGTACTGGAAGATCGGCTGCCAGCCCGCCTTCCCGTCGTCGGGCGCGTGCTCGGCCTGCCGGTCCCACGGAAACGGGCGGTAGAGGCGCGGGAGGAGGTCGGGGTGTCGCTGCCGGAGCTCGTTGTGCGCCGTGCACAGGCTGACGAAGCGGCTCACCCCGCCCTCCTGCGCCGGGTTGACGCAGTAGAGCCCAACCAGGTGGGGCGGGAGGTCGAGCCACGGCCCGTCGGTGTGGAACGTCAGGTCGAGGTTCGTGACCGAGCGCCGCACGCCGTACTCGAGCGTCTTCCCCGTGTCCCGGACGTCGTAGAGCATGGCGCCGTTCCACGCCTGGGCGACCGGCCGCTGGAGGAGCTGGGTCAGGAGCCAGCAGAGCGCCCGGTTCTCCTCCGGCTCGTAGCGCTCCACGGGCAGCCGGTCCACCACCGCCAGCCCGATCCCGGACGCGAGCCGGGCGCGGACCCGATCCATCACCTCGCCGCACGCCGCCAGCGCGAACTGGTCGGGGCGCAGGAGGAGCGTCGGCAGGGGATCCCGGCGCAGCTGACGGAGGACGCCGTCCAGCTCGTCCACGCAGCGCGGCGGCAGCGGGACCAGCCAGTCCCGCGGCGACAGTGTCTCCCGTCGCCACGCCCGGCCGTCCCGGACAGCCTCGGTCAGCATGAGCGGAGCCCGACCGGCCATCGCCGGGAATACTACTCCTTCTGGAGGGACTTCAGCAGGGTGCTCCCGCCGTTCCAGGTGATCGGGACGCCGATGCCCAGCGCGATGAAAGCCGACAGCGGAGAAAGACGCCGGTCCGCGTCTGCCCGAGCGCGCGCCAGCGACTCGGCGAAACGGTAGCAGAGACAGATGAGGAGCGCGATGAGAGCCCCGCCGCCACGGCGAGCCTGGTCATGGCCCGGCCACGGCGCGCCGCCGCCCGGGTCCGTCGAGGACCTGGTCCAGCACCCAGTTGTTGAGCCGGTGGACCGCCGGCTCGCGGAGCGCGAACGGCCCAGGCCGCCTCAGCGCGGACGCCAGGCCCGCCTGCTGGGCCTCGCAGATGCGGTTGTCCTCGGCGATGCCGGTCTCCCATCGGTGCATGTACTTCTTCACGCCGGTCTCGAAGTCCGCGCGCGCCACCGTGGTCCGCGGGAAGCAGAAGCCGACGCCGAGCCGCGAGCGTGCCGGGCCGAGCGGGACGATCCGAAGCCACCACATGCAGTCCTGCGTGCAGGCGAACTGGGTGGCGGGATGGAGCATCGTGAAGTACGTCCCCCGCGCGGCGCGGCCCGTCAGGCCGGCCACCGGCGGGAACGGTGCCGTCTCGCCCGGCAGGACGGCGATGCTCGTCTCCTGCGGGATGTGGATCGCGTCCCAGTGCCCGCGGGTCTCCTCCTGCTCAGCGTGCTGCTGCCCGAGGCTCGCGTGATGGACCGTCCCGGTGTGGTACTCCTCCATGGCGTTCTCGACGAGGAGCTTCCAGTTGCACGCCACCTCGTAGTCGAGTCGGCGGACGCAGGTCATCTGGTCGAAGCCGTACGAGCCGAGCTTCTCGGGAAGGTCGCCCAGGTGCTCGACCAGACTCGGGCCGGCGTCGGCGAAGCTGACGAACACGAACCCCTGCCAGCTCTCGCAGCGCACGCGTGCCAGCCCCCAGTCGGCGCGGTCGAAGCCCGGGCGGTCCTGCATGCCCGGCGCGCCGAGGAGGCTGCCGTCCGGTCCGTAGGTCCACGCGTGATACGGGCAGACGATCGTGCGGCAGCGGCCGCGGCCGTCGAGAAGGCGGGCCCCCCGGTGGCGACAGGTGTTGGCGAAGGCCCCGACCCGCCCGGCGCCGTCGCGCAGGAGGAGGAGCGGTCCCGGGGCGGTGTCGACGGCCAGGTAGCTCCCGGGCTCGGGCAATTCGTCGCTCCGGCCCACGAAGTGCCACCCCGGCGTGAAGATGCGATCGACCTCGCGGGCGTAGAATTCCGGCGCCGTGTAGCACCACGCGGGGAGCGTCTCCGCCTCGCCGACCGGCCGCCGGACCCCCTGGTAGCGGGCGGGATCGAAGAGGTCCACGGCGCCCGCCTCTACCGGAGCGCGCCCAGCGCCCCGGCGAGGCGCTCGTAGTCGGACGCCGAGTTGTAGACCTGGGCGGAGACGCGGAGGATCCGCGCCGCGAGCGCCCGCCAGGTGAACACCAGCACCTCGATCCCGAAGCGGTCGAAGAGAGCGGTCTGGAGCGGGTCGCGCTCGCCGTCCACCGGGGCGGGGCCAAAGCCCGGCGGCACCGGCAGCGCGGCGAGCGAGCCGATCATCGGGTCCGGCGCGGGAGGCGGCACGCCGAGCGCGGCGCACAGCCGGTCGCGGGCCGCGAGGGCGGTGCCGCGGTTGTGCGCCATCAGCGCCGGCCAGCCGCCGGGCAGGAGCGATCCCATGTAGCGGATCGCCTCGGGGACGGCCAGGTAGGCGGTGGGGTCGGCGGTGCCCGTCCAGTCGAACTCGAGCCGGAACGCCGAGCGGTCCGCCCGCGGCGAGTTGGCGCCGTGGCTGATCACCAGCGGGCGGACGCCCTTCTGGCGGTCGCGACGGACGTGCAGGAACCCCGACCCCTTCGGCGCGCAGATCCACTTGTGGCAGTTCCCTGCGTAGTAGGCGGCGCCGAGCGCCCCGAGGTCGAGCGGGACCATCCCGGGCGCGTGCGCGCCGTCGACCAGGGTGTCGACGCCTCGCGACTCGAGCTCATGGACGAGCCGCTCGATCGGCAGCACCAGGCCCGTCGGGCTCGTCACGTGGTCGACGAGCGCTAGTCGCGTGCGCGGGCCGGCCCGGGCCAGCACCGTCTCGAGCGTCCGCTCCGGCGTGGCCGCGGGGAACGGCAGGGTGGCCACCACGACGCGCGCGCCCGCTCGGGTGGCGACCGCCTCCAGCGCGTTGCGGCAGGCGTTGTAGGTGTGGTCCGTGGCGAGGAGCTCGTCCCCTGCCTCGAGGTCGAGCCATCGGAGCACGGTGTTGACGCCGCTCGTCGCGTTCGGCACGAAGGCGAGGTCGTCGGGATCGGCACCCACGAACGCCCCGAGCGCGGCTCGCGCCCGGTCGAGCAGCCCCTCCAGCTCCCGGCTCAGGAAGCGCACCGGCTCGGCCTCCAGCCGCTCCCGGAGGCGCCCCTGCACCTCCAGCACCGCGCGGGGGCAGGCGCCGAAGGAGCCGTGGTTCAGGAAGGTGACGCCCGGGTCGAGCGGCCAGAGCTGCCGCCAGCCGTTGTCGAACGGTCCCGGAGAGGTCACGACTCGCCATCCTCGGCCACGCCGCACGCCTCGTCAACGGCCGCCGGGCGCGCGGCGGAAGACCGGCCGGGCCGGCGGAACCCCCGGCCCCGGGTCGGCGTTCCCCCGGCGGGGGCGGCGAGCTCTCGGGACGGCGCGCCCGGCGCCTTCGTCTTGCGATCCGCGGGAGCGTAACGGTAGAATGCCCGTCATTGACGGGCCGGCTCCGGACCACAATCCGGCAGGCGGATCCACCCGAGCAACCATCCGATCGGTGAACCAGCCCAGCACAGGAGGTGCGGCATGAGCGAGGAGCAGGTCAACACCGCAACGGAGCGGCGGAAGTTCCTGAAGGGGGCGGCGGTCGCGGCGGGGGCGGCGGCCCTCGGCTTCCCCAGCGTCCTCAAGGCGCAGGGGCCGATCAGCATGCGCTGGCAGAGCACATGGGCGCAGAAGGACATCATCCACGAGTACGCCCTCGACTTCGCGAAGCGGGTCAACGACATGACGGGCGGGGACCTGAAGATCGAGGTGCTGCCCGCCGGCGCCGTCGTACCGGCCTTCGGTCTGCTGGACGCGGTGTCGAAGGGCACTCTCGACGGCGGCCACGGGGTGCTCGTGTACCACTACGGCAAGCAGACGGCGCTCGCGCTCTGGGGCTCCGGGCCGGGCTACGGCATGGACGCCAACATGCTTCTCTCCTGGCACAAGTATGGCGGCGGCAAGGAGCTCCTGAACAAGCTCTACGCCTCCATCGGCGCCAACGTCGTGTCCTTCCCCTACGGCCCCATGCCGACGCAGCCACTCGGCTGGTACAAGAAGCCGATCACCAAGCCCGACGACTTCAAGGGACTCAAGTTCCGCACCGTCGGCATCTCCATCGACGTGTTCACCGGCATGGGCGCGGCGGTGAACGCGCTGCCGGGCCCCGAGATCGTGCCGGCGCTGGACCGCGGCCTGATCGACGCGGCCGAGTGGAACAACGCGACGTCCGACCGGATCCTCGGGTTCCCCGACGTGTCGAAGGTCTGCATGCTGCAGAGCTACCACCAGAACGCCGAGCAGCTCGAGATCACGTTCAACAAGACGAAGTTCGAATCCCTGCCCGACAAGATGAAGGTGATCATCGAGAACGCGGTCGAGGCGGCCTCGGCCGACATGTCGTGGAAGGCGATCGACCGCTACTCGAAGGACTACGTCGAGCTCCAGGTCAAGGACAAGGTCCGGTTCTACCGGACCCCGGACGCGGTCCTGCAGAAGCAGCTCGAGATCTACGACGAGGTGGCGGCCAAGAAGGCGGGCGACAACCCGCTGTTCAAGGAGATCATCGAGTCGCAGAAGAAGTTCGCCGAGCGCGCGGTCAAGTGGGACCTCGACACGAACGTCAACCGCCGCATGGCGTACAACCACTACTTCGTGAAAAAGGCCTAGCCGCTTCGTGACCCGCCCGCGGCCCGCCGGCCACCTGGCACGCGCCTCGTGGTCTGCGGGCCTTTCTGGGACATGACCGCCGAGCGTCTGCTCCACGCCGTCGACCGGCTCAGCTACTCGTGCGGCAAGGTGTTCGCCTGGCTCATTGTCGCCCTCACGTTCGTCGTCTCCATCGAGGTCTTCAAGCGCTACATCCTGAACGCTCCGACGGCCTGGATCTTCGATTTCAACAACATGCTGTACGGCACGCTGTTCATGATGTGCGGCGCCTACACGCTCGCGCAGGCCGGGCACGTGCGCGCCGACTTCGTCTACATCTACCTCCGCCCCCGGGTGCAGGCGATCCTCGATCTGAGCCTCTACCTCGTGTTCTTCCTGCCGGGCATCCTCGCGCTGATCTACGCAGGATACGGCTATGCCGCGGATTCGTGGCACATCGGGGAGCACTCCACCGTGACCGCGGAAGGCCCGCCGGTCTACCACTTCAAGTCGGTCATCCCGATCGCGGGCGCGTTCGTCATGCTCCAGGGCCTGGCGGAGATCGTCCGCTGCATCGTCTGCATCCGCACCGGGGCCTGGCCCGCGCGCATCGAGGACGTCGAGGAGATCGACGTCATCGACACCCAGCTCGGGCACAGCCGGTACGTGGATGAGGAGTCCCGTCGCGCGGCCATGGAGGGCGCCAAGGCGATCGACGAGGCCGCACGGCACCGGAGCGTCATGGAAGAGGGCGTGGTGCACGAGCAGGCGCTCAAGGACGATGGGCGGAAGCCGTGAGCAATCCCGCTCTCGGCCTCACGATGCTGGGGCTCATCGTGGTCGCGATCATGATGGGCTTCCCGACCGCGTTCACCCTGATGGGTCTGGGCATGCTCTTCGGCTTCCTCGCCTTCTGGACCCACGGTCAGCACTGGTACAACAACCAGATCTTCGACTTGATGGTGCAACGGACGTACGGGGTCATGACCAACGACACGCTGCTGTCGGTCCCGCTGTTCGTGTTCATGGGTTACATCATGGAGCGGGCGGCGCTGGTCGACCGGATGTTCCACAGCGTCCAGCTGGCCTTCCGGAAGGTCCCGGCGTCGCTGGCGGTGACGACGCTCCTGGTGTGCGCCTTCTGGGGCATCGCCTCGGGGATCGTTGGGGCCGTCGTCGTCCTCATGGGCGTGATCGCGATGCGCCCGATGCTGAAGGCGGGATACGACGTCCGCCTCGCCTCCGGAGCGATCACCGCGGGCGGCACGCTCGGGATCCTCATCCCGCCGTCGGTCATGCTCATCGTCTACGCCGCGGTCTCCGGGCAGTCGATCGTCAAGCTCTACGCGGCGGCGATGCTGCCGGGCTTCTTCCTGACGTTTCTCTACCTCATCTACATCCTCGGCTGGGCGATCGTCGATCCGAAGATCGCGCCCAAGCTGCCGCCCGACCAGTACCGCGTCCAGGTCCCGGAGCACCTCCGCCGGCTCGAGCGCGGCCGGTTCGGCAGCGTCGTCCCCGGGCTGGCCGGCACCCTGCTCCGGCCGGGGCTCCTGCGCGCGGCGGGGGTGACCCGCGGCTCGATCGTGCGGGACGTGCTCGCGGTGCTGGTGCCCGTCGCGCTCATGGGCGGCACGTTCGCGGCGACCTGGTGGTACGTCGTCATCTACAACGCGCCCGCCGCCACGGTCGCCAGCGCGGCCGCGCCCGGGCGAGCCCTGCCCGTCGAACCGCCGGCGGCTACGGCCACGGCTCCGGCGGCGCCGGCCGAGGAGAAGCCGCAGGAGCTCGGCGCCGCGGAGACCGAGGTCTCGGACAGCGGCGAGCCGGCGCGGGCGCCCGACGCGGGGCCGGAGGAGGTCGGCTCGGCGGCCCCGGCAGCCGCGGATAGCCGGGAGAAGGTTCCCGCGCACTTCTACCAGTGGTTCTGGGGGCTGGCCGCCCTGTCCGCGGTCCTGCTCCTCGTCTACTTCTGGCGCATGGACGGCGAGCAGCTCGAGATCCTCAAGGAGCTGATCGTCTCGGTCGTGCCGCTCGGCGTGCTCACCGTCGTCGTGCTCGCGGTGATCCTGTTCGGCATCTGCACCGCGACCGAGTCGGCGGCGATCGGCGCCCTCGGGGCCCTCTACCTGGCGGTGATGGCGAAGTACCAGACCGAGGTCTGGTGGTGGAGCCTGGTCGGCGCCGTCATCGGCTTCGGGCTCGGGTGGTACGAGGGCGAGAGCGTCGCCTCGTTGCTGGTGGCGGCGTCCATCGGCGGGACCTTCCTCGGCACCGTGGTGCCGGGGATCTGGCATCTGCGCGCGTCGAAGGAGCTCCGTGAGAACCTGAAGCAGTCGGTCTTTCTCACCGCGAAGACGACGGCCATGGTCTGCTGGCTGTTCATCGGCTCGGCGCTGTTCTCCGCCGTCTTCGCGCTGCACGGCGGCCAGGGGCTGATCGAACGCTGGGTGCTCAGCATGAACTTGTCGCCCCTCGGGTTCCAGATCACGGCGCAGCTCATCATCTTCCTGCTCGGCTGGCCGCTCGAGTGGACCGAGATCATCGTGATCTTCTGCCCGATCTTCATCCCGCTCCTGAGCCACTTCCACGTCGACCCCATTCTCTTCGGCACGATGGTGGCCGTGAACCTGCAGGCGGCGTTCCTGTCGCCGCCGGTGGCCATGTCGGCCTTCTACCTGAAGGGGGTCTCCCCGAAGCACGTGACGCTGAACCAGATCTTCGCGGGCATGATGCCGTACATGATCATCGTGCTGCTGTGCCTGGCGTTCATGTACATCTGGCCAGGCATGACCCTCTGGCTGCCGGAGTTCCTGTACGGCAGCTGACGCCGAAGGGGCGCGCGCGGTCGGTCACCGCCGATGGATCTGACGAATCTCTACGCCGTCTCCGCATCGGACGCGGCGCGGCTGATTCGCGACGGCGTCGTCAGCTCCGCCCAGCTCGTCGAGGCCTGCCTCGAGCGGGTGCGGGCGGTGGACCCGGACGTCCAGGCCTGGGCGTTTCTCGACCCCGACCACGCGCGGGCGCAGGCCGCGGCCGCCGACGAGTATCGGCTGTCGGGCCGGCCGCTCGGCCCGCTGCACGGCGTCCCGGTCGGCGTGAAGGACATTATCGACACGGGGGACATGCCAACCGAGAACGGCTCCGTGCTCCACGCGGGGCGGACGCCGGCGCGCGACGCCACCGTGGTGTCCATGCTCCGGGCCGCGGGGGCTGTGATCCTGGGCAAGACCGTGACGACGGAGTTCGCGGCCTACGCGCCAGGCAAGACGCGCAACCCTCACAACGCCGCGCACACGCCGGGCGGCTCGTCGAGCGGATCGGCGGCCGCCGTCGCGGCGGGCATGGTGCCGGTCGCCCTCGGCAGCCAGACCAACGGATCCGTGATCCGGCCGGCGTCGTACTGCGGCGTGTACGGGCTCAAGCCAACGCACGGCCTGATCCCGCGCCACGGCGTGCTCGGGCTCGCGCGCACACTCGACACGATCGGCGTGTTCGCCCGCACGCTGGACGACGTCGCCCTCCTCGTCGAGCAGCTGGTCGGGTTCGACGAGCGCGACCCCGACTCGCGCCCGCGGGCGCGCATCCCGTTCCGCGACGTGGCGGCCGAGGAGCCGCCGATCTCGCCCCTGCTCGCGCTCGTCAAGACGTCGCGCTGGGACCGCGCGGACGCCGACACCCGGGAGGCGTTCGCCGAGCTCGCCGAGGCGCTCGGCGACCGGGTCGAGGAGGTCGAGCTGACCCAGTCGGCCGATGCCCTCGAGTGGCATCGCCTCATCATGGAGGCCGAGATGGCGGCGAGCCTCGACCGCGAGTGGAGCCGCGGGCAGGACCGCCTGTCCGACGCCCTCCGGACCCAGCTCGAGCGGGGGCGCCAGGTGCGGGCCGTGGACTACCAGGCGGCGCGGGCGCGGGCGGCCGCGTTCGCCGAGGGGCTCGCGGGGCTGTTCGAGGAGCGCTGCGACGCCATCGTGACCCCCGCCGCTCCCGGCACGGCCCCCCGGGGCCTCGAGTCCACCGGCGATCCCAGCTTCTGCACCCTGTGGACCCTCGCCGGCATGCCGGCCATCACGCTCCCGCTCATGCAGGGCGAGAACGGCCTGCCGATCGGCGTTCAGCTGGTCGGCCCGCGGCACGGCGACGCCCGCCTCCTGCGCACCGCGCGCTGGCTCGCGAACCGCGTCGCCGCGCGCTGACCTGGCCAGAATCAAACTCCGGGGTCAGACCCTGACTTTGAGTTTCGGCGTGGGCGCGCCCGTGTACACTGACGTGGCGGCGCCGCGGGCGAGGGCGCGGAGGGTCTGACATGAGCGCACGGCAAGGCAAGCAGACGGCGATCGGCTTCGACGACATCGTCGGCGGCCCGGCGGCGACAGCGGGGCTTCTCGACGTCCAGACGACGGGAGCCGGCCCGGCGGGCAGCCTCCCGCTGACGCCGGAGATGCTCCTCGACGGCCCGAGCGGCGATCTGTTCGGCTGGACCCAGAACGCGGGCATGGGCTGGGACCCGCGGGAGCTCGGGCGCCCCCAGTACCTGATCCTCTCGACCCAGGGCGGCATCCGCGCGCCCGACGGCCGGCCGGTCGCCCTCGGCTACCACACGGGCCACTGGGAGGTCGGGCTCCTGATGCAGGCGGCCGCCGAGGAGCTCCGCGGCCTCGAGTGCCTGCCGTTCGCCGGCTTCGTCACCGACCCCTGCGACGGCCGGACGCAGGGCACGGTCGGGATGATGGACAGCCTCCCGTACCGGAACGACGCCGCCCAGGTCTTCCGCCGGCTCATCCGCTCGCTGCCCACGCGGCGCGGCGTCCTCGGGGTCGCCACGTGCGACAAGGGCCTGCCCGCGATGATGATGGCGCTGGCGGCGATGCGCGGCCTGCCCTGCGTCCTGGTCCCCGGCGGCGTGACCCTGCCAGCCCGCGACGCGGAGGACGCCGGCACGGTGCAGTCGATCGGCGCCCGCTTCGCCCACGGAGAGATCACGCTCGAGCACGCCGCCGACATGGGGTGCCGCGCCTGCGGCTCGGCTGGCGGCGGCTGCCAGTTCCTCGGCACCGCGGCCACCTCCCAGGTCGTCGGCGAGGCGCTCGGCCTCGCCCTCCCCCACTCCGCTCTGGCGCCCTCGGGCCAGCCGATCTGGCTGGACATGGCCCGGCGATCCGCGCGTGCGCTGGTCGCCCTCGACACGCGGGGGCTCGCCACGCGCGACATCCTCACCGACGCCGCCGTGCGGAACGCGATGATCGTCCACGCCGCCTTCGGCGGCTCCACCAACCTGCTCCTCCACCTCACGGCGATCGCCCACGCGGCGGGCCTCCGGCGCCCGACCGTCGACGACTGGACCACGGTCAACCGCCAGGTGCCGCGAATCGTCGACGTGCTGCCGAACGGGCCCCGCTACCACCCGACGGTCCGCGTGTTCATGGCCGGCGGCGTGCCCGAGGTCATGCTCCACCTGCGGCGCATGGGCCTCCTCGAGCTCGGCTGCCTCACCGCGGCCGGTGACACGCTTGGCCGGACGCTCGACTGGTGGGAGGGCTCGGAGCGCAGGCGCGCGCTCCGCGAGCGCCTGCGGGGGCAGGATGGCGTCGATCCCGACGACGTGATCATGTCGCCGGAGCAGGCGCGGGCCCGCGGCCTCACCAGCACCATCACGTTCCCCCGCGGCAACCTCGCGCCCGAGGGATCGGTGATCAAGAGCACCGCCATCGATCCCTCCGTCGTCGACGCCGACGGCGTCTACCGGAAGACGGGGCCCGCGCGGGTCTTCACGACGGAGCGGGCGGCGATCGCGGCGATCAAGAGCACGGGGCCCGAGCGCGTGAAGGCGGGGGACGTCCTGGTGCTGATCTGCCGCGGGCCCCTCGGCACGGGCATGGAGGAGATCTACCAGATCACGGCCGCCCTCAAGCACCTGTCGTTCGGCAAGCACATCGCCGTCCTGACGGACGCCCGCTTCTCCGGCGTGTCCACCGGCGCCTGCGTCGGGCACGTCGCCCCCGAGGCGCTGGCCGGCGGCCCGATCGGCAAGCTGATCGAGGGCGACCGCGTCCGGATCGACATCGACCGCAACCGGCTCGAGGGCTCGATCGACCTCGTGGGCCACGGCGACCGGACGTGGGACCCCGCCGAGGGCGCGCGCGTGCTCGCCGGCCGGCCGCCGCGCCCCGACCTCGCGGCCGATCCCGACCTTCCGCCGGAGACCCGGCTCTGGGCGGCCCTCCAGGCGGTCGGCGGCGGCACGTGGGGCGGCTGCGTCTACGACGTCGACGCGATCGCCGAGGTGCTCCAGCGCGGGGCCCGCTGACGCGCGTGGGCGACCGGCGTCGCCCCGACGTGGCCTCCGGGCCGTCCGGCGCCGCGCCGCGCTCCACGGCGATCGATCTCCTGGCGCCGCTCCTCGCGGCGGCCGCGGCGGTGCTGGCCTTCCTCCCGGCGCTGGGGGGAGAGTTCCTCACCTTCGACGACTTCCAGAAGCTCCGGTACAACCCCCGCATCCGCGGGCTCGGCTGGCGCGAGCTCGAGTGGATGTGGACCACCACGTACACCGGTCTCTATCAGCCGCTCGCGTGGATGACGTGGGCCGTGGACTTCCGCCTGTGGGAGCACAACCCGGCCGGCTATCACCTCACGAGCCTCCTCTGCCACGGCGTGACCGCCGCGCTCGTCTATCGGCTGGCGCGCCGGCTCTTCGAGGTCGCCGGCGCGGTGCCCGCCGGGGCGCCCCGCGGCACGCTCGCCCTGGCGGCGGCGGTCTCCGCGCTCCTGTTCGCGGTGCACCCGCTCCGAGCGGAGCCGGTCGTCTGGATCAGTGCCCGCGGTGACGTCCTGGCCGGACTGTTCGCGGTCGCGGCAACGCTCGCCTACCTCAACGCCGTCGGGCCCGCGCCCGCCCCCGGCCGGCGCCGGGGCTGGGGCTGGTACGGGACGGCCCTCGGGCTCTTCGCGTGCGCGCTCCTGTCGAAGGCGTCGCCCCTCTCGCTGCCGCTCGCCTGGCTCGTCCTCGACGTCTATCCGCTGCGACGGCTCGGGAGCGGACCGGGAGGCTGGCTCGGTCCCGCCGCCCGGCGCGTGTGGGCCGAGAAGCTCCCCTTCGCGGGCGTGGCCGCGCTCGTGGCGCTCCTGGCGGCCCTCGGGAAGGCGCGGTCCGACGCGATGCTGCCGTCGGCGGAGGCCTCGCCGATCGCGCGGCTCGGCCAGGCTCTCTACGCCGCCGTGTTCTACGTGCGCACCACCCTCGTCCCTGTCGGCATCTCGCCCCTGTACGAGCGGCCCGCCGAGCTGGCGACGCTCACCGGCCCGTTCCTCGCGAGCGCCGTCGCCGTCGCCGCCGTCACGGTCGGGCTCGTGGCCACCCGCCGGCGGTGGCCCGCCGCGCTGGCGGCGTGGGCGGCATACCTCGCGCTCCTCGCACCGACCTCGGGCATCGTGAGCTACGGCTCCCAGCTCGTCGCCGCCCGCTACAGCTATCTCGCCTGCGTGCCGTGGGCGGTCCTCGCCGCCGCCGTCGTGCCCCGGCTGGCCGCCGGCCCCGGCGGGCGGCGGCTCGGGCGGCCGGGCCGGGCCGCGGCGGCGGCAGCCCTGGCCCTGCTCGTCGTCGGCCTCGGCGCGCTCTCCTGGCGGCAGGCCCGGATCTGGCGGGACTCGGAGTCGCTGTGGACCTACACGCTCGAGGTCGTCCCCGGGTCGGCCGTCGCCCACGTCGAGCTCGGGCTCCTCGCGGAGCGGCGCGGCGACTTCGCCGGCGGCGCGGCGCACTTCCGTCAGGCCCTCGCCCGGTGGCCCGGGGCGAGGCTCCAGGACGTCGCCATCGCGTCGTCGCTCGAGCGCGAAGGGCAGCACGGCGCGGCCGCCGCCCACTACCGGAACGCTCTCGCGCTCGCCCCCGGAAGCCGGACGCTCGGCCTCGCGCTCGGGCGCGCGCTCGCGCTCTCGGGCCAGCTCGACGCGGCCGCGGACCACCTGACCGCCCTGGTGGCGCGCTTCCCGGACCTCGTCGAGGGCCGCGTGATGCTCGCGATCGTGGAGCTCCGCCGGAACCAGCCCGGCGCCGCGATCAGCGAGCTCAGGGCCGCGCTCGCCCTGGCTCCCGACTCCGCCTTGGCGCACTATCATCTCGCGGCGGCGCTGCGCCGCACCGGCCAGCCGGCCGAGGCCGATGCGCACCTCCGGCGGGCCCGCGCTCTCGATCCGCGCCTCGACGCCCTCGCGTCCGCGCCTGGGGAAAGGCCGGACGGCGGCACTCCGCTCCCCGGCGGCGCGGGCGCGACGCCGTAGGCGGCGCCGAGCCGACAGGGCATGCCGCGTTGAGCCGTCGACCGCTCGGAGGCCTCCTCCTCCTCGGAACGCTCACCATCCTCTGGGGCAGCAACTGGCCAGCGATGAAGCTCGCCCTCCGGGAGCTCGATCCGTGGGCGTTCCGGACGGTCTGCCTCGTGGTCGGCGGCGTCGGCCTCCTGGGATTGGTCCGGGCCGGCGGCCAGAGCCTCCGTGTGCCGCGGCGTGAGCGCTGGCCCCTCGTCCTCGTCGCCCTCTTCAACATCACCGGCTGGCACCTCTGCTCGGCCTACGGGCTCACACTGGTCCAGGCGGGGCGGGCGGCGATCATCGCCTACACGATGCCAGCGTGGACCGTGGCCTTCGGGCGCCTCCTGGTCGGCGAGCGGGTCAGCCGGGCCCGGCTGGCAGCCCTGGGCCTGGGTCTCGCCGGCATGGCCGCGCTCGTCGCCCCGGACGCGCGCGCGCTCGGGGCGGCCCCGGCGGGGACCCTGCTCATGCTGGGCGCGGCCATGTCCTGGGCCATCGGCACCGTGCTGACCAAGTCCTATCGCTGGACGATCCCGACGGCCCTCCTGACGGGCTGGCAGATCGCGCTCGGGGCGGTGCCGATCGCCGTGGGCGCCTTGCTCCGTCTCGCCGCGACTGGCGACGCGA
>DATBGA010000008.1:0-3201 GCA_036558225.1 Candidatus Methylomirabilota bacterium
TGTGCCGCGACTTCCTCGGGTGAGCGCGCCGGGGCGAGCCGCCGGGACCGGGCGACGCGGCGGAGCGCGGCCGTGACGGCGCCCCGGCTCCGCAGCCAGCGCTGGTTCGGCGGGACCGACCTCAACGGCTTCCTCCATCGCGCCTGGATCAAGGCGGAGGGGTTCTCCGAGGACGCCTTCCAGGGCCGCCCGGTGATCGGGATCGCCAACTCCTGGAGCGAGGCGACGAACTGCAACGCCCACCTCCGGACTGTTGCCGAGCACGTCAAGCGCGGGGTCTGGCGCGCCGGCGGCTTCCCGCTCGAGTTCCCGGTCATCTCGCTCTCCGAGCCGCTCATGAAGCCGACGACGATGCTCTTCCGGAACCTCATGTCGATGGACGTGGAGGAGTGTATCCGGAGCCTGCCCTTCGACGGCGTCGTCCTCCTGTCCGGATGCGACAAGACCACGCCCGCGATGCTGATGGGCGCGGCCAGCGCGGATCTCCCGGCGATCATGGTGACGGGCGGCCCGATGCTCCGCGGCATGTTCGGTACCGAGGAGGTGGGCTCCGGGACCGACCTCTGGCGCTACTGGGACGAGTTCCGCGCGGGCCGGCTCGACGAGGAGTCGTGGTGCGAGCTGGAGAGCTGCTTCTCGCGCTCCGCCGGCCACTGCATGGTCATGGGGACGGCCTCGACGATGGCCTCGATGGCCGAGTCCCTCGGCATGACGCTCCCGGGCAACGCGGCGATCCCCGCGCCCGACTCGCGGCGTCTCGCGCTCGCCGAGGCGACCGGGAAGCGGATCGTCGAGCTGGTGGCGGAGGACCTCCGGCCGAGCCGCATCCTGACGCAGGAGGCGTTCGAGAACGCGATCCGCGTCGACATGGCGATCGGCGGGAGCACGAACGCGATTGTCCACCTGCCCGCGATCGCAGGCCGCGTCGGCGTGCCGCTGCCGCTCGCGCTCTTCGACCGCCTCTCGCGCGAGACGCCGTTCATCGCGAACGTCCGGCCCTCCGGGAAGTACCTGATGGAAGACTTCTTCTACGCCGGGGGCCTGCCGGCGGTCCTCCACGAGCTCCTGCCGCTCCTCCACGGCGCGGCGCCGACGGTGACGGGGCGGAGCCTGGCCGAGAACGTGCGGGGCGCGCGCGTGCGGAACCCGGACGTGATCGTCCCCCTGGACCGGCCGCTCGGGCGGGAAGGCGGCACGGTCGTCTTGCGGGGCAACGTCTGCCCCGACGGCGCGGTGCTCAAGCAGACCGCGGCCTCGCCCCATCTCCTCCGCCATCGCGGCCGGGCCGTCGTCTTCGAGTCCAAGCACGATCTGATGGCGCGCGTGAACGACCCCGCGCTGGAGGTCGACGAGACATCGGTGCTGGTGCAGAAGCTCGGCGGGCCGCGGGGCGGGCCCGGGATGCCGGAGTGGGGGCAGCTTCCCATCCCCGAGAAGCTCCTCCGACAGGGCGTGAAGGACATGGTGCGGGTCTCCGACGCCCGGATGAGCGGGACCTCCTACGGGACCTGCGTCCTCCACGTCGCGCCCGAGTCCGCGGTCGGCGGCCCGCTCGCGCTCGTCCGGAACGGCGACGAGATCGAGCTCGACGTCCCGGGCCGGCGGCTCGTGCTGCACGTGCCGGACGAGGAGCTCGCGCGGCGCCGCGCCGCGTGGACGCCGCCCCCGCCCGCCTTCACGCGCGGCTACGGCAAGCTCTACCTGGACCACGTGCTCCAGGCCCCGGAGGGCGTCGACTTCGACTTCCTGCGCGGCGGCCCCGGCCAGGACTGGCAACCCTACGAGCCCACGAGTCACTGATGCAAATCAAAGTCCGGGGTCAGGCCTTAACTTTGATCTCCGCCCCTCGCCCGATGCGCGCCTTGGAAAGTCAAAGTTAAGGCCTGACCCCACGAGGAGGGGAGAATGGCAACCAATCAGGCTCCGAGCGCGCCGCACGGGCGCGCGTTCCGGCCGACCGTCATGGGGCGCCGCGGGTGCGTGGCGGCCGCCCATCCCCTCGCCGCGATGGCCGGAATCGAGATGCTCCTGCAGGGCGGCTCCGCCATCGACGCGGCCCTCGCGACGTCCTTCGCCCTCCACGTCGTCGAGCCGTACATGTCCTCCCCGGGCGGCGTGGCGACGCTCCTCGTGTTCCACCGGGGTCGGCGCGAGGCCGTCGTGTCGGCGGGTCGGATGCCGGCCGCCGCGGACGCGTCCCGCGTGACGGCGGAGGACCTCAAGGCCGGGCCCCGCTCGATCGGCGTGCCCGGGCTGGTCGCCGCGACGCTCGGGCTCCACGAGCGCTACGGGCGGGTCCCCCGCGCGACGGCCATGGCCCCGGCGATCCGCCTCGCGGAGGAGGGCTTCCCGCTCACGGTGAAGAACGTCGACTTCTTCCGGAAGGCGCGGCCCCAGCTGGCCCACTCGGCGGAGGCCGAGCGCACGCTCCTGATCGGGGGCGAGGTCCCGCGCGTCGGCACGGTGCTCGTCCAGAAGGACCTGGGCGTGACGCTCCGGCAGCTCGCCGAGGGCGGCGCCGAGGCCTTCTACCGCGGGCCGATCGCGCGCGCGATCGCTCGGACGATGGAGGCCCACGGCGGCTGGATCACGGAGGCGGACCTCGCGGCGTACCAGCCCACGTGGGGAACGCCGCTCGGCATCGCCTTCCGCGGCCACGAGGTGTGCGTCCCGCCCCCGCCGACCAACGCCCTCCAGTCGGTCCAGACCCTCCACCTCCTCGAGGGGTTCGACCTCAGGGCCATGGGCCACAACTCCGTGGAGTACCTCCACCACTTCATCGAGGCGGCCAAGGTGGCGTCCGCGGACCGGGTCGGCCTGAACGTGCTGCATCCCGACGCCCCGATCGCCGGCCTGATCTCGCCCGGCTACGCCGCCCACCGGCGCGCGCTCATCGATCCGCGGCGAGCCGGCGTCTCCGGCGGCGAGCGCTGGAGCGCCGAGCGCCTCACCGGGGAGATCCTCCCGGGCCGGCCTTCGGATTTCGTCGTCGGCGGCGCGGACGCGGCCGCCGCAAGCGCTCGGGAGGCGGGACCCGCCGACGACCGGCCGGACTTCGCCAAGGAGCACACCACGCACTTCGCGGTGGCCGACGGCGACGGCACCGTGGTCACCGTGACCCAGACGCTCGGGAGCCCCTTCGGCTCCGGCGTGATGGTCCCGGGCACCGGCATGCTCCTCAACAACCTCCTCATGTGGGCG
>DATBGA010000009.1:0-18730 GCA_036558225.1 Candidatus Methylomirabilota bacterium
GATCAGGAGCACGATCCCCAGCAGGATCAGGAGGAGGCCGGCCCAGTTGATCGGCAGGCTCTGGAACGCGAAGAAGGCCAGGATCAGCGAGATGCCGCCGATCACGCCCGGCAGGATCACGCCGGGGTTCGCCAGCTCGAAGAAGAGGCCGAGCATCCCGAGCATCAGGAGGATGTAGGCGATGTTGGGGTCGGTGATGATCGCGAGGAACCGGTCCCGCCAGCCGACGCCGATCGGCTGCACCACGGCGCCCTTCGTGCGGAGGGTGACCGTGCCGCCCGGCGTCTTCACCTGCCGGCCGTCGACCTTCGCCAGGAGGTCGGGGACGCTCGGGGCGACCAGGTCGATGATCCCGAGCTTCAGCGCCTCCTGCTCCGTGGCGGACACGCTGGAGCGCACGGCCTTCTCCGCCCACTCCTGGTTCCGCCCGCGCTCGCGCGCCACCGTCCGGATGAAGGCGGCCGCGTCGTTCTCCACCTTCTTGGACATCTCCTTGTCCATGCTCCCGCCGCCGGCCGAGACCGGGTGCGCGGCGCCGATGTTGGTGGCGGGGGCCATGGCCGCGACGTGGGCGGCGATCGTGATGAAGGCGCCCGCGGACGCCGCCCGCGCGCCGGTGGGCGACACGTACACGATCACCGGCACCGGGGAGTTCAGCATGTCGCGGACGATCGAGCGCATCGACCGCTCGAGTCCACCGGGCGTGTCGAGGAGGATCACCAGCGCCGAGGCGCCGTCGGCCCGCGCGCGCTCGATCGCGGTGGAGACCAGGCGGACCGTGACCGGGCTGATGACGCCGTCGATCTCGAGGGTGGTGACGGTCTCAGCGCCCGCCGCCGTGACGAGCGCGACCCCCAGCGCCAGGCCGGCCAGGACACGGCCGGCGACAGACCTACCCCGCCCACCGCGAGCCATGGGAGTGGCTGCATAATAGCACGCCATGGCCGCCCGCCCCCCGACCGACCCCGCCGATCGCGCTCGCTGCGGCTGGGCCGGGAGCGATCCGCTCTACCGCGCGTACCACGACCGAGAGTGGGGCGTGCCACTCCACGACGACCGCCGGCTCTTCGAGCTCCTGTGCCTGGAGGGCGCCCAGGCCGGCCTCGCCTGGATCACGATCCTCCGGAAGCGGGCCGCCTACCGGCGCGCCTTCGACCGCTTCGACCCGAGGAAGGTCGCCGCCTACCGCGCGGCCAAGGTCCGCTCGCTCCTCGCCGATCCCGGGATCGTCCGCAACCGCCTCAAGGTCCAGGGCGCGGTCCGGAACGCCCGCGCGTTCCTGGCGCTCCGGGCGGAGATCGGAAGCTTCGACCGCTTCCTCTGGGGCTTCGTCGGCGCGACGCCGCGCCAGAACGCGTGGCGGAGCCTCCGGGAGGTGCCGGCCCGCACGCCGGAGTCGGACGCCCTCAGCCGGGCGCTGCGGCAGCGCGGGTTCACGTTCGTCGGCTCCACCATCTGCTATGCCTTCATGCAGGCCGCGGGCCTGGTGAACGACCACGTCGTCGACTGCTTCCGCCACCCCGAGGTGGCCCGCGACCGGGGTCCGACTTTGACTTCCCGACATTTGCCCGGCCGCCGCAGGCGCCCGGCGCCACGTGTCCCGGCGGCGAAGTCCCACCCCCTCACCCGAAGGGAGCGACCATGAGCGGTTCCGGGCGTAGCAGCATCGTCGGGGCCTCCGTCTGGATGCTGGTGATCAGCCTCCTGCTCTTCTGGCTCCCGTTCGTGGGGCCGCTCCTCGGCGGCGTGATCGGCGGCCGGAAGGCAGGTGGGGTCGGCCGGGGCATCCTGGCGGCGCTGGTGCCCGCGCTCGTCGTCGGCGCGCTCCTCTTCGTCCTGGCGACCGCGCTGACGGGGATGCCGCTGATCGGCGCGATCGCGGGCGCCGGCGCGACCGCGCTGGTCGCTGCGCAAGTGGGGCCGATGATCCTCGGCGCCATCCTCGGCGGCCTGATGGGCTGACGCGGTGCGCAAGAATATCAAAATCGGGGGTCAGACCCCGACTTTGATATCCACGGCAGGTTCAGGCAAACATCAAAGTCCGGGCCTGACCCCGACTTTGGCTAGTGGCCGCGGAGGTGGCGGGGGGTGACGCGGAGGGCGACCGAGTAGGCGCGGGCGAAGGACTCCGCCGTCATGCCGATCCGCTTGATTCCCTCGCGGTACTTCGCGATGTACTCCGGGACCCGGTCGGCGGGCGGCGCCTGGGAATCGATCCGGGCGTCGCCGGTCAGGACCACGATGTCGCCGCCCTGCCCGTCGCCGTCCAGGTGGAGCGCCACCGCCGGCCGGCTCGCCAGGTTCCGCAGCTTCGGCGTGTCCGGCTTGCTGTAGATCAGGAACGTCTCTCCGTCCCAGAGAGCCCATACCGGGCTCGGCTGGGGCGTCCCGTCGGGGCCTGTCGTCACGAGCCAGTAGATCAGCTCGTCCTTCAGCCGCCGCGCCGCCCGCTTCCCGAACTCGCTCTTGGTGTCGATCTTCATGTCCTACCTCGCCGTCCCGGGGTCAGGCCCCGACTTTGGCTTCCGCGGCTCGCTCGCGATGAAAATCAAAATCGAGGCCTGACCCCGAGTTTGCCGAGTTTGGCTTTCGCGGGGGACGGCCGGCTGGCGCCGAGGTGTCGGGAAGTCAAAGTCTGACCCGGGCTCAGCGGCTCAGGGCGACCAGGGAGAGGAACTCGAAGAGGAGATTCGCGGCGAGAAGGGCCGTGACCTGGCCCGGGCCGTCGTACTGGGGCGCCACCTCCACCAGATCGAAGCCCACGAAGTCGAGGCCGCGGAGCCCCCGCACGAGCGCGAGGGCCTCGTAGGAGGTGAGGCCGCCCACCTCCGGCGTGCCGGTGCCCGGCGCGAAGGCGGGGTCCACCGCATCGATGTCGAACGACACGTACACCTTGGCGCCGCGGAGCTTCGCGTACTGCTCGACCACCCAGTCGACGCCGCGCTCCTTGATGGGCTCGGTCCGGATCACGGTCATCCCGTGCTCGGCCTGGAAGTCGAAGTCGTCGGACCCGTAGAGCGGCCCCCGGATCGCGATCTGGAACGTCCTCCGAGGGTCGATGAGCCGCTCCTCCACCGCCCGGCGGAACATCGTCCCGTGGAAGTACTTCGAGCCGAAGTACGTGTCCCACGTGTCCGGGTGCGAGTCGAAGTGGACCAGCGCCACCGGACCGTGCCGTTTCGCCAGCGCGCGGAGGATCGGCAGCGCGATGGAGTGGTCGCCCCCCACCGAGACGGGCATGCACCCCGCGGCGAGGATCGCGGTGATCTCCTCCTCGACGATCTGGTTCGTGCGCTCGATCGACACCGGGGAGATGTCGATGTCGCCGTAGTCCGCGATCCGGAGCGCCTCGTAGGGCGAGACCTTCAGGACCGGGTTCCACGGGCGGATCATTGCCGACTGGCTCCGGATCTCCCGCGGCCCGAACCGCGCGCCGGCGCGATACGACGTCCCGCCGTCGTAGGGGATCCCGAGGATTGCCACGTCGAGCTCGGACGCCGCGCGATGGTGCGGCAACCGCATGAAGGTCGCGATCTGGGAGAAGCGCGCCGACTTGAAGGCGTCGATCGGCTTGAACGGGTGGCTCATGACACGGCCCCCCGCGACGTCAGCTCGTCGCCGACTGCGCAGGGTACCGGCCGGCCACGGTGGCCCACGGCATCCCGCCGAGGAGGTCGGTGAACGCGGTGTCGAGCTCCGCGATCGGGACGCGGATCTGGCCCATCGAGTCCCGGTCGCGGATGGTCACGCGGCCGTCGCCCGCCTCGCCCTTCTCGGTGTCGCCGACCGTCTGCACGTCAACCGTCACGCAGTACGGTGTGCCCACCTCGTCCTGGCGCCGGTAGAGGCGCCCGATAGCGGCCGTGTCGTCGTACACGGTCACCCAGCCCCGCGCGGCGAGCCGGTCGCGGAGCTCCCCGCACCGGGCCACGATCTCCTCGCGCTTCTTGAGGAGCGGGAGCACCGCGATCTTCACCGGCGCCACCTCGGGGTGGAAGCGCAAGACCACCCGCTTCTCGCCCCGCACCTCCTCGACGTCGTAGGCATCGGTCAGGATCGCCAGGACCGTCCGGTCGACGCCCGCCGCCGGCTCGATCACGTAGGGAACCACGTGCTGCTTCCGCTCCTCGTCGAAGTAGCTGAGGGTCCGCCCGCTCACCTCGGCGTGGCGCCGGAGGTCGAAATCGGTGCGGTTGGCGATCCCCTCCAGCTCGCTCCAGCCGATGGCAAACCGGTACTCGATGTCGACCGTGCGCTTCGCGTAGTGGGCCAACTCCTCCTTGGCGTGCTCGCGGAGGCGGAGGTTCTCCGGGCGGATCCCATAGCGCCGGTACCAGGCCATCCGCGCCTCGATCCAGTGCTCGTGCCAGTACTCGTCGGCCGGCTGGCCCTCGACCTGCTCGTTCGGGTTTACGAAGAACTCGAGCTCCATCTGCTCGAACTCGCGCGTCCGGAAGATGAAGTTGCCCGGCGTGATCTCGTTCCGGAAGCTCCGCCCGATCTGCGCGATGCCGAAGGGCAGCTTCCGGCGCATCGCCTGAAGGACGTTCTCGAAGTTGACGAACATGCCCTGGGCGGTCTCCGGGCGGAGGTACGTCACGGCCGCGTCCTCCTCGACCGGGCCCAGAAAGGTCTTCAGCATCATGTTGAACTGGCGCGGCTCGGTGAGGGTCCCCTTGCCGCACACCGGGCAGAGCGTGCGGTGCGCCCCGCAGTGCTTGCACGCCTCGCCGGCCGGGATCTCGAACTTGTTCTCCTTCTTGGCCGGGCAGTAGTGGACCCACGGCTGCGCGTCGACGTGATCGGCCCGGAACCGTCGCTTGCACTCCCGGCAGTCGACCATGGGGTCCGTGAACCGCTCGAGGTGGCCGCTCGCCTCCCACACGCGCGGGTGCATGAGCACCGCGGCCTCGAGCCCCAGCACGTCGCGCCGGAGGTGCACCGTGTCCCGCCACCAGAGGTTCCGGACGTTCCGCTTGAGCTCCACCCCCAGCGGTCCGTAGTCCCAGGCCGAGCCGAGGCCACCGTAGATCTCGCTCGACTGGAAGATGAATCCGCGGCGCTTGCAGAGGCTGACCAGGGTGTCCATGTCGACCATGGGAGAGAGCCTATCACAGCCTTCGCGAATGCCCGGGCGGCGCGCCGCGGATCCGGTCGACGGAGAGGACGTCGCACGCGTGACGTGCGTGAGAGGTGTCGCTGCCCGGCGCTCGCGCGAGCGCCGGGCAGTGACAGGCCGCGCTTCGGGTCCGGGGCTCGTCGACTACGCGACGACGCGCCCCGAGGCTCAGAGGCTCAGACGCTCAGCTCTGCCGCCAGCGGCCATCGACCCAGACGTTGCTGCCGTTGGCCGTGCGCTCCCAGTGGCCCGGCACCCAGGTCTGACCCGACGGCGGGATGGTCCAGTGGCCGGGAACCCAGACGTACGTCTGGGTCGTCGCCTGCCAGACATAGCTCCCGGGGATCCAGATGTAGCTGGGAGACGGCTGGGTCGTCATGGATTCCGCCGGCGCTGTCGGCGGTGCCGGCGGCTGAGGCGGCGGCGCCTGTGCCGCGGGATAGTAGCTCGCCGGCCCGGTGCAGGCCGTCAGCAGAAGGACGGCGGCCGCCAGGACGCCTCGATGTGCGCGTTGCATGGATGTCTCTCCTCTCGAGCCGCCTCGCCGGCAACTCCTGGACGGCGAGGCGACACGCTCTCGAATGTGCCGGCCACGACGATCTTCATCGCGGACGGGCGCAGTCATACGCGTCGCCCGGTCCCTGCTCTTCGAAAGAGCAATCGCGATGCCACGCGCAAATCCGTGGGGCGGGCTCGTGACGTCGAGCCCGTCGACACGCCAGGCTGTCTCCGCGGCGACGGCGTGTCACCGCGCGAGGCCGCCGGTCAGGACGCCAAGCGACAGGTCTCGAACGGTCGCCGACCTTCGAGGCCGGTAGCCAGGAGGAAGCGCGCTCGCATGCCGCGGCCCAGCGGGGAGAGAGGCGCGGCCTCCGCGCCGGGCGCCGGCAGCCGCTCAGCTCTCGGGCGGCTCCATCGGCTTCGGCCCGCGAGGCCGCCGGGGGACGTGCGTGTGGGGCGGCGTGCCCGCCGGATGCCAGTGGCCGAAGTGCCGGAACCGGGTCGGCTGCGACGACCCCTGCGGGAGGACGTGACGGGCGGGCGGCGGCGACCCGGCCGCCACGCCGCCCGGCGGGTTCTTCGGGAAGAAGGGCGACGACCAGCCACGCGCCGCATCGCCAGCGGCGGGGACCGCCGGGCCGTCACCCCGGCCGACGGAGGTCATCGGCAGCGTGAAGATCCGGTCCGCTGGTTTCCCGTCCGCCGGACACGCGGCGTCCCGGCCGGCGTCGCTCATCGAACGGGACACCTCGAACTCGAGCCCGCACGAGCGGCAGCGGAACGCGTAGCGCGGCACGGCGTCGCCTCCTCCTCCCCGGGAAAGCCTGGTCAGCGCCTCGATGCCGGATCGCCGTCCACGCCGCGGGGCGTCAGGCGCCCGGATCGACCCGGTCGAAGAGCCGGCGCTCGAGCACGGCGAGCAGGCCGGCGACGGCCAGGTCCGCCGTCGTGCCCGACGGATCGAGCCCGGGCGCGACCTCGCAGAGGTCGATCGACCGGATGATGTCGTAGGTGCTGAGCACCTCCATCATCTCGAGGAACGCGCGGGCCTCGATGCCGGCGAACACGGGGGCGCCCGTGCCACGCGCCTCGCTCCCGTTCACGACGTCGATGTCGACGGTGAGGTAGACGGCGTCGACGCCGCTCGCCACCGTCTCCATGACCTCCTTCACCGCGGCCACCGGGCCCCGCTCGCGGATCATCCTGGCGGTCACCATCTTCAGGCGCTCGCGCTTGAACGTCCGGTACATCTCGGCGTCGAGCACGCTGCCGTTCAGGCCGAGCCAGGCCATGTTCCGGTACGACGCCGCTCGGTTCTCGCTGACCCGCCGGGCCGAGGTCGCGTGGTTGTACTTGCCCAGGGGCCCGTAGTCGAATCGGAAGTCCGAGTGCGTGTCGACGTGGAGATAGCCGACGCGGAGGCTCTCCTTCCGCTCGCTCATCCCCCGCACGAAGCCCTCGAAGCAGGGATAGGCGATGTAGTGGTCGCCGCCGAGGACGACGGGCCGCCCGCCCCGCTTCACGATGGCCTCCACGCCGGCCACCACCGACCATGTCGTCTTCATGATGTCGGTCGGGTCGATGTCGAAGTCGCCGACGTCCACGAGGTCGAGATGATCCTTGAGGCGGAGGGCGACGCCGGTGTCCACGTCGACCCAGGTCTGCTCCACGTTCCCCGCCAGGACGCCTCGGGGCATCTGCGACGCCTCGCGGATGGCCCGGGGGCCGAACCGCGCGCCGGGCTTGGCGGTGATGATCCCCTGGTCGATCGGAACCCCGGCCACGACCGTCATCCCCTCGCGCACGCTGTCCAGGTCGCCGTACGGCGCCTGGAAGAAGGTCGGGATCCCGGCGTACCCCGGGTGGATCGGATGCGTTCCCACGGTCTCCCCTCCTCGGTCTCGCCTATTCCGTGCCGTTGTCGCGCCGGGCGTCGAGCGTGCGGAGCGCCTCCTCGCGGATGAGCCCCATCACGCGGCGCTTCAGGTCCACGAACACGTCGGACGTCAGCATGTCCACGGTCCGCGGCCGCGGCAGCGGCACCTGGATCTCCTCGCGGATCCGCCCCGGGCGCGCCGTCATGACGAACACCCGGTCGCCCAGGAAGAGCGCCTCCTCGATGTCGTGCGTGACGAAGAGGACGGTCTTCGCCGCCTCCCCCCAGACCCGGAGCAGGAGCTCTCCCATCAGCGAGCGGGTCTGGGCGTCCAGGGCCCCGAACGGCTCGTCCATCAGGAGCACCTCGGGGTCGTTCGCCAGCGCCCGCGCGATCGCCACCCGTTGCATCATGCCGCCGGACAGCTCCTTAGGGTAGACCCGCTCGAAGCCGGCGAGGCCGACCTGGCCGATGTACCGGCGGGCGAGCGCGGCGCGATCGCGAGCGGGCATGCCGCGGAGCCGCGGGCCGAACTCGACGTTCTGCTGGATGGTGAGCCACGGGAACAGCGTGTAGCTCTGGAAGACCATGCCGCGCTCGGCGCCCGGCCCGTGGACCGCCCGGCCGTCGACCAGCACCCGGCCCGCGGTCGGCCGCGTGAGCCCGGCGACGAGCCGGAGGATGGTCGACTTGCCGCATCCCGAGGTGCCGACGAGGACGGCGAACTCGCGGTCCTTGACCTCGAAGCTGATCCCCTCCAGCGCGGTGACGGTGTCGCCGCGCCGGGTCCGGAACCGCATGGTGAGCTGGTCGAGCCGGAGGTGCGCCATCGGTCAGCCGGCCTTGGGAGACCACGGGAGGAGCCACCGGTGGAGGTACTTGAAGGACTGGTCGGTGACGAGGCCGAGGAGGCCGATGACCATGATCCCGAGGAAGATGCGGTCGGTGAAGAGGCCGCGCATCGAGTTGAGGATCATGTAGCCGAGCCCCTTGTTCGCGGCGACCAGCTCGGCGACCACGAGGTACGTCCACGCCCACCCCATCGAGATCCGGAGCGTGTCCATGACGCCGGGCAGGGTCGCGGGAATGAGGACGCGCGAGACCACCTGCCCCCGGCTGGCCCCGAGCGTGTAGGACACGTCGAGGAGGTCACGCGCGACGTGCGCCGAGACGTCGGCGATGAGGATGAGCTGCTGGAAGAAGGTGCCGATGAAGATCACGGCAACCCGGGCCTCGTAGTCGATCCCCACCCAGAGGATCAGGAGCGGGATCATCGCGCTCACCGGCAGGTACCGCATGAAGCCGACGACGGGCTCCAGCACCGCCTCGACCAGCGCGAAGGAGCCCATGAGGATCCCGAGCGGCACGGCCAGGACCGAGGCCAGCACGAACCCCAGGAAGATGACGAAGCACGACGCGGTGATGTGCGTCCAGAGCGTGCCGTCCCCGATCAGCTCCACCGCGGCCAGCACGACCTGGTGCGGCGCCGGCAGGAACTCGGGGCGAACGTGCCCGCCGTAGGCGAGGAACGCCCAGCCGCCCAGCAGCACGACGACGGTGACGGCGCCGGCGGCGACGTAGACGCCGCCCGGGATCGGCTCCTTCGGCGTCAGCCAGGCGGCCATAGCTACGGCCGTATGGGCGCCACCCCGGAGGGTGGCGCCGGCGAGGACCCCGGCGCGACGGAACGCACGTGGGACCCCTTCGTCACCAGGCCGCGACGCACGGCGTCGTGGCCTGTGGCGAACGGGTGACGCAGTGACGTCGCGTCCGGGGCGAGCCGGCGCCAGGACCCGCCGGGGTGGCCACCCGCGGCTACTTCACGAACGAGTAGTTGATCAGGTCCTTCGGGGCGAACTTGCCCTGAAGCTTCCCGAACCCGCCCCAGATGTCGAGCGCGTTCTGGACCACCTTGGTGAGGTCGCCGGGCTTCTGCGGCGTGCCGAAGAACTTCACGTTCGCCGACTGGTTGTAGAACTTCACGCCGGTCAGCACGTCGGCGAACACCTTCGGGTCCTTCAGCCAGTCGCCGACCGCCTTGGCCATGATCTCGTTCGACTCCGCCGGGTTCTTCTCCCAGTAGGCCACCGCCTTGTTCCAGGCGTTGGCCACGCCCTGGATCTCCTTCGCGCGCTTCTCGATGACGTCCCGGCGGAAAATCATGACGTCGGTGATGAGCCCCGGGGTCTTGGACGAGTCGACCAGGATCTGGCCGTGGGGCGCGGCCTTGCCCTTGGAGAGCCACGGCTCCCACGTCACCGCCGCGTCCACCTTCTCGGCGACGAACGCGGCGCCGGCGTCCCCTTGCTTCATGTTGACGATCTGGATGTCCTTCTGGGACATCCCGGACTCCTTGAGCAGGACGTTCAGGAAGAACTGGGAGACCGAGCCCTCGTTGACCGCCACCTTCTTGCCCTTCAGGTCCTTGACCGACTTGATCTCCTTCCGCGCGACGATGCCGTCGCCGCCCGCGGAGTCGTCGAGCGCCAGGCAGTACTGGTACTCCTTGCCGGTCTTGAGGTAGAGGACCATCGTGTCGATCGTCGAGACCACCCCGTCGAGCCGCCCCGCGGCCATTGCGAAGAAGCCTTCCTTCGGGTCCTCGACGTTCACGAGCTGGACGTCGACCTTCTCGTCTTTGAAGAACCCCTTCTCCTGGGCGAGGAAGAGGGGCCCGTAGCCCACCCAGATCGAGTACCGGATCTTGAGCGGCTCGGCCGACGCCGCGCCGGCCAGCGACAGCGAGAGCAGGACGCCGATGGACAGCCACGCCAGTCTTCTCACGTGTGCTCCTCCCTTCCCGGTGTGAGTGTGCGGCCTCGCCGAGCGCGGTCTCGGCCGGTCAGCGCGTCGAGGGGCGGAGCCGGCCCGCGCCCAGGGCCTCGCGCGCCCGTTCCAGCGCGCCAACGAGGGCGGCGATGTCGTCGGCTCCCGTGTGCACGAAGAAGCTCGCGCGGGCGGTCCCGGCCACCCCGAGCCGCCGCATGAGCGGCTGCGCGCAGTGGTGGCCCGCCCGCACGGCCACGCCCTCCGCGTCGAGCGCGGCGGACAGGTCGTGCGGGTGGACGCCCGGAAAGTTGAAGGAGATCACGCCCGCCCGGATCTCCGGGTCCCGGGGGCCGTAGACCTCGAGGTCCTCGACCTCGGCGAGTCGCGGGAGCGCCTCGGCGACGAGCTCCGCGTCGTGCCGGCGCACCGCCTCGCGGCCCAGTCCCTCCACGTAGTCGATGGCCGCGCCGAGGCCGACGGCGCCCGCGATGGGCGGCGTGCCCGGCTCGAACCGCCACGGGAGATCGTTCCAGGTCGCGCGGTCGAGCCAGACCTCGCGGATGATCTCGCTCCCCCCGAAGAACGGCTCCAGCGGCTCGAGCACTTCGCGGCGCCCGTAGAGCACGCCGATCCCAGTCGGGGCGCCCAGCTTGTGGCCCGAGAACGCGTAGAAGTCGGCGCCGAGCCCGGCCACGTCGACCGGGAGGTGCGGCGCCGCCTGGGCGCCGTCGAGGAGCACCCGGGCGCCGGCGGCCTGGGCGCGCTCGATGATCTCCGCCGCCGGATTGATCGTGCCGAGCACGTTCGAGACGTGGGCCAGCGCGACGAGGCGGGTGCGGCGCGTGAGCAGGCGCTCGAACGCCGGGAGGTCCAGCGTCCCCTCGTCGGTGACCGGCACGTGCCGGAGGCGGAGCTTCCGCTCGCGGGCGAGGAGGATCCAGGGCACCAGGTTCGAGTGGTGCTCCATCTCGGAGAGGAGGATCTCGTCTCCCTCCACCAGCGCCCGGCGCGCCCACGTGTGGACGACGAGGTTGATGGCCTCGGTCGTCCCCTTGGTGAAGACGATCTCCTCGCGCTGCCGCGCCCCGATGAAGGCCCGCACCCGATCCCGGGCCTTCTCGTAGAGCTCCGTCGCCTCCTCTCCCAGCGTGTGGATCGAGCGGTGGACGTTCGAATTCGACCGCTCGTAGAAGAGCCGCACGGCGTCGAGGACCTGGCGCGGCTTCTGGGCCGTCGCGGCCGAGTCGAGGTACACGAGCCGCCGCCCGCCGATCGTGCGGGAGAGGATCGGGAAGTCCGCGCGGACGCGGTCGGCGAGGCTCACCGGCGCTCTCCCGCGGCCTCGGATCGGCCGGAGCCGGCGGGGGTCGCGTCGCGCCCTCGGGCGGCCGCGATCCGCTCCGAGCCCGCGCCGAGCGCGCCGCGCAGCACTGCCAGCGGGAGCGAGACGCACCCCTGGCGAGACGCCCGGATCGGCGCGCCGAGGGCGGCGACGAGGGCGTCGCGCTCAAGGCGAAGGGCGTCCTGCGCCGGACGGCCTTCGACCATCTCCGCCAGGAGATCGGCGGAGGCCGTGGCGATCGCGCAGGCGTCGCCCTGGAAGCGGACGGTCTCGATCTCCCGCGTGGGGCCGAGGCGCACCTCGACGCGGAGGCGGTCGCCGCAGAGCGGGTTCACATCCTCGTGGACCAAGTCGGCTCCCGGCAGCTCGCCGAAGTGGCGGGGGTGACGGAATCGCTCGAGGATCACGCCCCCGTACAGCGGCGCCGTCATCGACGGGCGCCTCCAGGCGAAGTCACTCCGCTATGTGTTATCAATGGTTTACGCACCATGATCTCGTGAGCTGGATGACCCCCCAGTGCTTCATCGCTACTCCGGGAGCGTCCCACGATCGCGACCGGACCGGTAGGGCGGAAAGCGGAAGGCCATCTCGCGCCCGAGGAGACCGCCGTGGCCGTAGGCGGCGAGCTCGTCGAGCCCCAGCGACTCCCCGGCCAGGAGGCGCGGGAGGAGCAGGTCGAACAAGGTCGCCTGGGAGAACATGCCGCACCCGGGCATGCCGAGGATCGTGACCGGCCCCACGCGCGCCACCCAGAGGAGGCTCCCCGGGTGCGCGGGCACGCCGTTCCGGACGAGCCGTCCGCCGATTCGCTCGATCGCGGCGAACACGGGGTCCAGCGGATCCAGCGCGTTGGCCCCCGCGACGACGACGATCCGCGCCCCCGCGGCAATGTCGGCCTCGATGGCGCGACCGAGCGCCGCCGCGTCGGCATCCGGGAAGTCGAGCCGGGCGAGCGGCGCGCCGAACCAGTCGAGCTTCTCGCGGAGAACGGCCTCGAACCGGGCGCGCGCCCGCGGCGTGAGCGTCGCCGGCGCGACCGCGGCCACGGGCTGGCTCGCGAAGGAACGCACGACCACGCAGGGGCCCGCCCGCCGGCAGGCCTCCTCCACCTCGCGGACCACGGTCTCGCCGATGACCAGCGGCGTGACCTTCGCGCGGGCCACCACCTCGCCGGCGTCGACCACCTGCCCGTCGAACAGTGTGTAGGCCGACACGCCTTCCAGGCGGTTCACCGTCGCGAGCAGGTCGACCGAGATCCGCAGGATGCCTCGCCGCTCTGCCATGAGGGACCACTGACCGCCCGACGAGTCTCGCACCGCCAGGCCGGCCCCCGCCACCGCGCGCGCCACCCGCTCGCCCGCGGGGTCCTCGTGGAGGTCGCCGGGCTCCATCTCGATGACGTGGATCTCGTCCCGGGAGCCGGCCATGATCCGCGCCGCCCCCGCGGGATCGAGGCGCTCGCCCTTCCGGCCGAGCAGTGCTCCCGTCGCGTTGCGGACGTCGTGGGCCAGCACGAAGCCGACGAGACGCTCGGCGCTCGCATCGGCCGGAACCAGCGCGTGCGCCTTCACGGGCGGGAGTCCGGGCTCGCGACCGGCGCGGGGGCCACGGCCGTTTCGGCGTCCGGCCGTGCGCGCTTGGCCACGACCATGGGCCGACCCGTGCCGCCATAGCGGGACGCGACGATCTCGGCCAGGATCGCCAGCGCGATCTCCGGCGCCGTCCGCCCTCCGAGGTCCAGCCCGATCGGAACCCGGATCCGCGCGAGTGCGGCCTCGGACAGGCCCTCCTCGCGGAGCATCCGGAGGATCGCGTCCCCGCGGCGGCGGCTGCCGAGCATGCCGATGTAGCCGATGTCGCCAGCGAGCGCGTGGCGAAGGACCGGTAGGTCGTACTTGTAGTCGTGGGCCACCAGCACGAGCGCCGTCGTCGGGCGCAGGGGAATCCGCCGCACCAGCTCCGAGGGAATGCCGACCAGGAGCTCGTCCACGTCGGGGAATCGCTCGCGCGTCGCCATCCGCGGACGGCCGTCCACCACGACGGTGCGATACCCGAGCGGCCGCGCCAGGGTCACCAGCGGCATCGCCACGTGGCTCCCGCCCACCACGAGCAGGGTGGGCGGCGGCAGATGCACCTCGACGAAGACGCGGGTCGACCCGGCCAGACCGAGGCCCACCGTCCGCGAGACGCCGGTCGCCAGGGGGCCCTGCGCGGCCGCCGGCGCCGCCGCGTCCAGCGCCGGATCGCCGAGCGATCCGACGCGGCGCCCGTCGTCGAGGATCAGGAGCTTCGCGCCCGCGTCGGGCGGGTCCATGCGCGTGAGGATCGCGCCCGAGCCGCCGGTCGCCACGTGGCGCCGTAGTTCCTCGTAGAGCGCGAGGGCGCCGTCGCCGAGCGCCACCGGCTCGAGGAACACCTCGATGGTGCCGCCGCAGGTGAGCCCGATCTCCCAGGCGTCCTCGTCGCCGAGGTCCAGCGACAGGAGCTTCGGCCGCGACCCCGCCAGGACGCCCTCGGCCTCCGCCATCACCTCGGCGTCGACGCAGCCGCCGATCGTCACCGAGCCCAGGACGCGGCCGCCCTCGCCGACCCACATCTTCGCCCCCTCCTTGCGGGGCGTGGTGCCATGGGTGCTGACGAGAGTCGCCAGGGCCGCCTTGCCCTCGTGCTGGCGGAGAGAGTCGATCTGGTCGAACAGCTCGCTCACGCCGCCTATTGTAGCAGCGGCGCGGTGGGCGGGTGGCGGGCTACCGTGGCCCCACGCGGGCCGCGACGTCGGTCAGGACGGCCGCGGGCAGCGACGGATCGAGGCCCCGGGCGGCGGCGAGCTGCCGGGCCGCCTCCTCGGTCTCCCCGCGCTCGAGCGCGAGCGCCGCGAGCCCGAGCCGGGCCGCCGCGCCCGTCCCCAGGCTGAGCGCCTGCTCGTAGTGGCGGCGGGCCTCCGGCAGGAGCGACCGGCCATTCCCGGGAGCGGGCGGCGTCACCACGCTCTCCATGGACTCCCAGCCCCCGTCCTCCCGCCGGATCCAGTCGGCGAACAGCGCGGTCGGGACGACCGGCGTGAGCGCGGCGTCCGGCACCCGGATCGGCTCCCGGTCAGGCCGACCACGAGGGCCCGCGGCAACACACGCTTCATGGCCACGGACTCCGCCCGGAACACGACGTCACCACCCACTGCTCGCCCAGCCCCAGCCTCAACCATCGATCGCCCTCCCTTTGAGTGCGCGGTCAGCCCCGCGTGCGCCGCAAGGGGAGCAAGGGTCGCGCCAGTCTCGGCGAACGCCGCGCCGGTGGACGGGTGCGGGCTCGTGCAAGTTCTCGCCAAAAAGGTTCCCGCGGTGAAACGACTTGTCTAGCGATGAATTGAGCGGATCTCAGGCGAGGCCGGCTCACGATGTGGATTCGTCGCCCCCGGCATCGCTCAGGGGCCAGCGGCCGGGGCCGGGGGCGAATTCCCCGCGGGGGTCAAATCCCCCGCCACCCTCCGGTCAGGGCTTGAGGTGCCGAGTCAGCGCCCGGAAGGACTCCAGGTTGTGCGCCGGCAGGAAGGCGTCGACCTCGGGCAGCGCGGCCTGCATCCCCTGCGTGAGCGGCTGGTAGTCCGGGCTCCCGAGCAGCGGGTTCAGCCAGATGAGCTTGCCCGCGCGCCGGCGCATCGTCCGGAGCGCCTCGGCCAGGATCGCCGGCTCTCCGGTGTCCCAGCCGTCGGAGAGCACGATGACGACCGTGTCCCGGTCGAGAAGCTTCGGCCAGCCTAGGTTGAAGGCGCGCAGGCTCTCGCCGATCTTCGTCCCGCCCGACCAGTCGCGGACGTCGCCGAGCCGGGCGAGGGCGCCGCGGTACGAGGAGTATCGGAGCTCCTCGGTGACCCGGTGGAGCCGCGTCGAGAAGACGAACGTCTCCATCCGCCCGAGGTGGTTCTGCATCGCGTACAGGAACTGGAGGAGCAGCCGGCTGTAGAGATCCATCGATCCCGACACGTCGCAGAAGATGACGAGCTTTGTCTTCTGGATCTTCCGCTGGCGCCGGGCGAGATCGATCAGCTCCCCCCGCGTGAGGGACAGGCGCACCGTGCGCCGGAGGTCCACCCGGCCGCGGCGGCGGGACGGCTTCAGCCTGCGGCTCCGCCGGGTCGCGAGGCGCCGGGCGATCTGGGTGGCGAGGCGCTCGACCTCCGCCAGGTCGGCCGCCCCGAAGCTCGAGAAGTCCTTGCCCATCGTCGACTCGACGTCGGAGACGCCGGGAAGCCCGACCGGCTCGCCCTCCCCCTCGCCGACGTCGGTCCAGCCCGAGAAGTCGAGCGCGGCGTCCTTGGCCTTCGGGAAGTGGGCATTCAGCTGGGGGGCGTCGGGGCTGGGTGCGCCGTCCGCCGGCGGCGACGCCGCGGCCACCAGACCGCCCCAGAAGGCGTCGAACGCCGCGTCGAAGACCGGGAACTCCTCGGGGCGCGTGGCGAGCACCGTCCGGAGCGACCGGTGGACCTCCGCGCGGTCGCCCAGGTCCACCACCTCGAGCGCCCGGACCGCGTCGTGGCTCTCGGACGGCGTGATCGCGAGCCCGCGGGCCCGGAGCAGGCGACAGAAGCGGACGGTGCCCGTCAGGAGGTCGCGCGGCCGGGGCGCGGCGGCGGTGGCCGTCATCCTCGTCGGGAGCCGGGGCGGGCCGGGCTCGTGCCCGCGCGCAGTGTCACGCCGGGCTCCAGCTCAGCCCTCGAGGAGCTCGGAGAGCCGCCCCGCGGCGAGGTCGGCCTCGATGCGCTTGACGTCGTCGACCTCCTTCAGGACGCACCCGAGCGTCTCGCGCACGAGCTCGGCGTCCAGGTGGTCGGCGTGGAGCGCGACCAGGGCCGCCCCCCAGTCGAGGCTCTCGGCCACGCCGGGGACCTTCTGGAGCTGCCGGCGGCGGAGGTTCTGCATGACCCGCGCGATCTGGCCGGCCAGCCGCTCGTTGATGCCGGGCACCTTCGTCCGGAGGATGCGCACTTCCTTCTCGAAGGACGGGTAGTCGATCCAGAGGTAGAGGCACCGCCGGCGGAGCGCGTCCGAGAGGTCGCGCGAGCGGTTCGACGTGAGCACGACGTCCGGGCGGTGGGCGGCCGTGATCGTGCCGATCTCGGGCACCGTGACCTGGAAGTCGGACAGGACCTCGAGCAGGAAGCTCTCGAACTCGACGTCGGCGCGGTCGATCTCGTCGATGAGGAGGACGGGCGCCCGGTCCGCCTGCGTGATCGCCTGGAGCAGCGGGCGCTTCAGCAGGAAGGCCTCCGAGAAGATGTCCGCCTCGCGGGCCGACATCGACCGCTCGTCCCGCTCCCGCTCCTCGAGCCGGATGCGGAGGATCTGCTTCGGGTAGTTCCACTCGTAGAGGGCCGTCGAGGCGTCGAGCCCCTCGTAGCACTGGAGCCGGATCAGGTTTGTCCCGCGCACCCGCGCCAGCACCTTGGCGATCTCGGTCTTGCCCACGCCCGCGTGGCCCTCGACCAGCAGGGGCTTCCGGAGCGTGGTCGCCAAGTGCACCGCCGTCGAGATGGCGGGGTCGGTGATGTAGGCGGCCCCTTCCATCTGGGCCTGGATGTGGCGGATCTCCTCGCGCATGCCGGCTCCTCGGTGGACGTGGTGTGGGGCGGCCTTCCGGGCCGCCCCAGCCAGCCATTGTATCAGCGGGCGCGCCGCCAGCTAGGCGTCGGGTCGGGCCCCTCCGCGAGCGGTCCGGTAGTCCTCGGGGGTGTCGATGTCCGCCGGCATCGGCGCGTCGACGCGGACCTCGGCCACCCTCGCCGGGTCGCGGGCGATCACGTCGCGCGCACCCCGGTCGCCGGTCACCGCGCGAAGCTCCTCGAAGACCTCCGCGGCGAAGAGGACGGGGTTTCCCCGCCCGTCCAGGTAGACCGGGGCGGCGATCGGCCGCCCCGTCGTCCGGAACGCCGCGACGAGGCGCCGGATCACGTCGGGATCCGGCAGGGGCTGGTCGCCGAGGGCGACCAGGGCCGCGTCCGTCCCGGCGCGGAGCGCGTCCAGACCCACGCGGAGCGACGTGGACTGCCCTTCGGCGTAGCGCGGATTGAGCACGGTTCGCACGGGCAGCCCACGCAGGGCCTCGGCGACGGCTTCCGCCTCCCGGCCCAGGACGACGACCGCATCGTCCAGCCCCGCGGCGAGCACCTGCTCGACCGAGACCCGCACGATCGGTCGGCCGTCGGCCATCGGCAGCGTGAGCTTCTGCCGGCCCATCCGGGTCGACGCCCCGGCGGCGAGGACGATCGTCGCGATCACGCGGGCTGCTGGCGGCTCTCGGCGACGACGTGGCCGACCACCGCACCGAGCGCGACGGTCCCGCCGACGAGGCGCGTGAAGAGGCCCGCGGTGCTCCAGATCACGGCGGACAGCGTGACGAGCGCGACCCCGAGACCGTGCGCTCGGACCTCGGTCGCCCGCATCGGTCCACTCGCCGGTCTGGTCGCGGCGGGCCGCTAGGCTCCCTCGGCGTTGCCGGTCCCCTGCATGTCTAGAGGTTGGTGCCGCGGAGGCGGGGGTCGAGCGCGTCGCGCAGGCCGTCCCCGAACTGGTTGAACGCCAGGACCGCGACGACGATCGCGATCCCCGGGAAGACCACGAGGTGCCACTTCGGGATCAGCGCGGAAGCCGCGTCGCCCAGCATGTTGCCCCAGGTCGGCGTGGGCGGCGGAATGCCGGCGCCGAGGAAACCCAGGGTCGCCTCCAGCACGATGGCGATGCCGAGGGACGTCGTGATGAGGATCAGGTAGGGCCCGATGCACTGGGGCGCGATGTGCCGGAAGATGATGCGCCAGGAGGAGGATCCGAGACCCCGCGCGGCCTCGACGTACTGCGCTTCCTTCACCACCAGGGCCTGGGACCGGATGATCCGGGTGCCGTAGGCCACGCGGGTAACGGCGATGGACAGGATGACCGTCCAGGTGCTCGCGCCGAGCGCCGAGGCGAGCAGGAGCGCCAGCAGGATGGGAGGAAAGGACAGCAGCACCTCGACCAGGCGCTGGCCCAGGAGATCGAAGGTCCCGTCCAGGAAGGCGCTCGCCACCGCCCACACCGCTCCCACGGTGCTGCCCAGCAGCACCGACGTGACGGCGACGAACAGGGACCACTTC
>DATBGA010000010.1:0-9606 GCA_036558225.1 Candidatus Methylomirabilota bacterium
GGACGATACCGAGACCCTCGCGCTCGCCGCGCCGCTCACCGACGCCGAGACCCGCACCGCGACCCTGGCCGAGCGCGCGTTCCTCGAGGCCGTCGGCGGGACCTGCACGACGCCGCTGGCGGCGTACGCCCGGCGCGTCGAGGCGGGGCTCAGGCTGGACGCCTTCGTGGCGACGCCCGACGGGGCGCGCGCGCTCCGGGAGGGAGAGGTCGGGGACCCCGGCGCTCCCGAGTCCCTGGGACGACGGCTGGCGGCGCGACTCCTGGCCGCGGGCGCGGCGGACATCATCCGGGCGGGGCAGGTCGCATGAAGGGCCGCCCGCTCCAAGGCCGGCGCATCCTCGTCACGCGACCCCGGGCGCAGGCAGCGCGGCTCGCCGGGCTCCTCGAGGCTTACGGGGCCGAGACGATCACGCTGCCCACCATCGAGATCGGGCCGCCGGAGGACTGGAGGCCGCTCGACGAGGCGATCCGGTCGCTGGCGAGCTTCCGGTGGGTGGTCTTCACCAGCGTGAACGGCGTGGCAGCGTTCCGCGAGCGGCTCACGCGCGCCGGCCTGGACGCGCGGAGCCTCGCGGGGCGCCAGGTGGCCGCGATCGGCCCCGAGACCGCCGAAGCGCTCCGCCGGGACGGCATCGAGCCCGACCTGGTGCCGAGCGAGTACCGCGCCGAGGGGTTGGTCGACGCGCTGGGCGCCCGCCTCGGGCGCGGGGACGCCGTGCTGCTGGTGCGCGCGACCGAGGCGCGCGAGGTGCTGCCGCGGGAGCTCCAGGCGCGCGGCGTCCGGGTGACCGTCGCGCCGGCGTACCGGACCGCCTTCGGCGGAGCGGATGGAGACGACGTCCGCGCGCTCCTCGAGTCGCGCCGGATCGACGTGGTCACGTTCACGAGCTCATCGACGGTCCGCGGCCTCGTCGCCCTCCTGGCGCCCGCGGATCCGCGCCGCCTCCTGGACGGCGTGATCGTGGCCGCCATCGGGCCGATCACGGCCGAGACGGCCGCCGAGCACGGCCTCCGGGTGAGCGTCATGCCCCACGAGTACACGGTCCCGGCGCTCGCCGACGCGATCGCCGGCCATTTCGAGGCGTCCCCCCCGGCCGCATTGCGGGGCTGATCCGGGACCAGGCAGGAGGATCACCATGACACATCCCTTGTACCGCCCGCGCCGGCTCCGGGAATCGCCGCTCCTCCGGCGGATGGTGCGGGAGACCCGGCTGGGCGTCGAGAACCTGATCCTGCCCTTGTTCGCGGTCCACGGCCGCGGCGTGCGGGACCCGGTCGGCTCGATGCCGGGCGTGTCGCGACTCTCGCTCGACGAGCTGCTGAAGGAAGCGAAGGACGCCGCCAGCATGGGCATCCCCGCGATCCTCCTGTTCGGAGTGCCCCAGTCGAAGGACCCCCGGGGATCGGAGGCGTACGCCGAGGACGGCATCGTCCAGCAGGCCGCCCGCGCGGTGAAGGAGACGATCCCGGATCTCCTGGTGATCACCGACGTGTGCCTCTGCCAGTACACGAGCCACGGGCACTGCGGGCTCGTCGAGGACGGGCGCGTCAAGAACGACGCGAGCGTGGAGCTTCTGGCCCGGGTGGCGCTGTCGCACATGGAGTCGGGCGCCGACATCGTCGCGCCCTCGGACATGATGGACGGCCGTGTCGGCGCGATCCGGGAGACGCTCGATGAGGCCGGGTACACCGAGACGCCGATCATGGCGTACTCGGCGAAGTACGCCTCGGCGTTCTACGGTCCGTTCCGGGAGGCGGCGGAGTCGGCGCCCCAGTTCGGCGACCGCCGCTCGTACCAGATGGACCCCGCGAACGCCGCGGAGGCGCTGCGCGAGGTGGGGCTGGACGTCGACGAGGGCGCGGACATCGTGATGGTGAAGCCGGCCCTCCCGTACCTGGACGTGATCGCGCGGGTCCGCCAGGAGTTCGGGCTGCCCCTGGCGGCCTACTCGGTCTCGGGGGAGTACGCGATGATCAAGGCCGCCGCCCGGCTCGGGTGGCTGGACGAGGAGCGTTGCATGCTCGAGGCGCTCACCGCCATCCGGCGCGCCGGCGCCGACCTGATCATCACCTACTTCGCGCGCGAGGCGGCCCGGTTGCTGGAGCGGCAGCGGTTCGCGAGCTCGCTCTAACGAGAGCTCGCATGCTCGCGGTCGTCAAGGATCCGGCCAAGCGCGGCATCCTCCTCGAGGATGTGCCCGCCCCAACGGTGGGCCCCTGGGAGGTGCTCGTCCGCGTCCGGATGGCGGGGATCTGCGGCAGCGACCAGCGGATCTACAACGAGGTGAGCCCGGCCCGCCGGCGGCGCTTCATCATCGGCCACGAGATCGCAGGGGATGTGGTGGCGGTCGGGGAGCGCGTGACCGAGGTGCCGCTCGGGGTGCCGGTGGCGGTGGAGCTCTGCATCGGCTGCGGGATCTGCCGCCACTGCAAGGTCGGCCGGGTGAACCTCTGCGAGAAGCTTGAGGAGCTCGGCGTCACCGTCGACGGGGGCATGACCGAGCTGGTCGCGGTGCCCGCCCGCAACATCCACGTCCTGCCGCCGGGTCTCGCGTACGAGGCGGCGGTGCTCGCCGATCCCTTGGCCTGCGTGATCCGCGGCCTCGAGATGATCCCCGTCACCTCCGGGTCGTGGGTCGCCGTGCTCGGTCCGGGTCAGATGGGCCTCTTCGCGACCCAGGTGATCAAGCGCATCCTGCGCGCCCGGGTGGTGGTCATCGGAACCCGCGACGACCGTCTGGCGCTCGCCCGCCAGATGGGGGCGGACGAGGTCGTGAACATCCGCCAGCGGGACGCGGTGGCGGCGGTCCGGGAGCTGACGGATGGAGGCGCGGACTTCGTGTACGAGGCGGCGGGGAGCGCCGAGGCGCTCGGCCAGGGGATCGCCATGGCCCGCAAGGGCGGGGCGGTCGTGATGTTGACGGTCCACAAGCAGGTCCAGGTCGACCTCGAGCCGGCCGTCCGGGGCGAGTTGCACCTGGTGGGGGCGATCTGCTACTCGTACCGGGAGTACCAGCGAGCCCTGGCCCTCCTGGCGCAGGGCCGGGTCGACGTCGAGGCGCTGACGCGCCACGTGTTCCCGCTCGATCAGGCCCAGGAGGCATTCGAGTTCGTGCTCTCTCGTCAGGGCGTCAAGGCCATCCTCGCCGTGCCGACGAGCGACACGGCGAGCGCGGCGCAGGCAGTCACCGTCAAGCAATGAGCGGCCCTCGAGGCCGAGGAGGAATCAGATGGTTGCGGGTGTCCTGATCCGATGCCGGCCCCAGCAGGAGACGGAGGTGCTCGACGCGCTCCGGAAGCTGGAGGGGCTCTCGTACGTGTACCAGCTGTTCGGCCGCTACGACATGGTCGCCCTCATCCGGTCGCTCGACCTTCACGCGGCGTCCGAGGTCGTAGGCCGCATCCGCGCCATCGACGGCGTGACGGTCACCGAGACCTTGGTGGTCCGCCCGAACTCCTGACCGCAGACCAGGCTCTGGCCGTCAACCTTCACCGGGAGGAGATCGCACACATGCGCGTCACACGGAACGTCTTGAGGCTTCTGGCCATCGTGGCGCTCGGCCTCGCGGCCGTCCTGCTCCTCGTGGGCGGACCGGCGCAGGCGCAGAGCCGGCAGGAGACGCTGATCATCGCCCGCAACATCGACGACTACGTCACCAACGACGTCCACAAGACCTACGAGTACACCTCGCAGATCTTGGACACGGCCGCGTACGACACGCTGGTGACCGTCGACGCGCCGGACTTCACCAAGATCCAGCCGCGTCTGGCGACGTCCTGGACGGTGTCGCCGGACGGCACGACCTACACGTTCAAGCTTCGCCCCGGCGTGAAGTTCACGTCCGGCAACCCGCTGACGGCGAACGACGTCCGCTTCTCGATGCGGCGCCTCAAGAACCTCAAGGACAACCCGGCCTTCTTCATGGACCCCGTGAAGGACGTCCAGGCGGTCGACGATCTCACGGTAAAGATCGTCCTCGCGGCGCCCGACGCCTCGTTCCTCGCGGCCCTCGCGGCGGTGCCCTTCGGGGTGGCCGATTCCAAGGTCGTGATGGCCAAGGGCGGCACCGACGCCGACGACGCGAAGGACAAGGACAAGGCCACCGAGTGGCTCAACAACCAGTCGGAGGGCTCGGGGCCGTACAAGCTCACCTCGTTCACGAAGAACGTCGAGGCGGTTCTCGAGCGGAACCCCAACTACTGGGGTAAGAAGCCCTACTTCGCGAAGGTGATCGTCAAGCACGTGGCGAACGGGACCACCCAGCGCGAGATGGTCGAGCGCGGCGACGCCGACGTTGCCCACGACTTCGACCCCGACATTGTGGCGAAGGTCACCCAGGGCCCCAGGATCAAGGTCGTCGAGGGGCTCTCGATGAACCAGGTGTACATGGGGGTCAACGTCAGCCCCGAGGTGAGCAAGGAGCTCTCCGACAAGCGGGTCCGCCAGGCGGTTGCCTACGCCATCGACTACGACGGGATCGTCAAGGGGCTGGCCCGCGGAGCGGGCGAGCGGCCCTCGACCATGATCCCGCTCGGTATCATCGGCGGCGACAAGTCGCTGGCGCGCCAGCGTGACGTGGGAAAGGCCAAGCAGCTCCTCGCCGAAGCCGGGTACCCGAACGGCGTCGAGCTCAAGCTCGCGTACTGGACCGCACCGCTCCTCGGCGTGCCGGCGGACCCGCTGGCAGCCAAGCTCCAGGCCGACCTGGCGCAGGCGGGCATCAAGGTCACGCTGGACCCGAAGGAGCGCTCCGTGTCGCTGGCCGAGTACCGGGCCGGCAAGCCGCAGCTGATGCTGGCCACGTGGTCGCCCGACTACCTCGATCCGGACCCGTACGCCGACGCCTTCTACGGCGCCGGCCCCGTGCCGAAGCGCGTGCACTACTCGAACCCCAAGGTCAAGGACATCATCGCCACGGCCAAGAAGGAGCAGGACCGCAAGAAGCGCGAGGCGCTCTACATGGAGCTGAACAAGATCGCCCTGGAGGACGTCCCGGAGATCATGCTGCTCCAGACCAAGTCGTACGTGGGTCTGAATCCGGCGATCAAGGGATACGCGATCCACCCGATCTGGTTCGTGACCATCGCGAATCTCAGCCGCTGAGGGTGCGTGTGACGCGGCTCGCCGGGAGTCCTGCCGCCGGGGACGCTCCCGGTGAGCCGCGCGCATGCTCCTGACGTATCTCGGACGCCGGGTGGTGCTGGCCTTCGTGGCGCTCTTCGGCGTCGTCCTCACCGCGTTCCTGGTGGCCCACAGCGTTCCCGCCGACCCCTTGGCCATGGTGCTTTCCGAGCAGGCGACGAAGGACCCGTCGATCCGGGAAGCCTTCGTCAAGCGATGGGGGCTCGACCGCTCGCTGCCAGAGCAGTTCGTGGCGTACCTGACCAACGTGCTGCGTGGGGACCTCGGGGAGTCGTTCACCACGCGGCGTCCGGTTCTCCAGGATCTCAAACAGTTTCTCCCCGCCACCGTGGAGCTCTCGCTGGCCGCCCTCGCTGTCGCGGTCTGTTTCGGCGTGCCGCTGGGTGTGTGGGCGGCCGTGCGCCACAACCGTGTGGTCGACCACGCGACCCGCGCCGTGTCCCTCGTCGGCTCCGCCTCGCCGATCTTCTGGACTGGCCTGGTCGCGCTCTACGTTTTCTACTACCTCCTCGAGTGGGCGCCCGGCCCGGGACGCCTGGACAGCCACCAGACGATGCCGCCGCGCGTGACGGGGTTCCTCCTGGTGGACAGCCTGGCTTCCGGAGACACCGAGCTCTTCGGCGCGGCGCTCCGCCACCTCGTCCTGCCGTCCCTGGTGCTGGGGTGGTTCATCATGGGGCTCATCGCGCGGACCACGCGATCGTCCCTGCTCGAGGTGCTGGAGGCGGACTACGTCCGCACCGCGCGCTCGAAGGGGCTGGGCGAGGGCTTCGTGGTCGGCTTCCACGCCCTCCGGAATGCCTTGATCCCCGTAGTGACCGTGATCGGGCTGACCTTCGCGAGTCTCCTGTCGGGGGCGGTGCTGACCGAGACCGTCTTCTCATGGCCGGGGATCGGCCGCTACGCCGTCACGGCCTCCACTCGCCTCGACTACCCGGCGATCCTCGGCGTGACGATGCTCACCGCGGTCATCTACATCGTCGTGAACCTGGTCGTGGACCTCCTCTATGGCATCCTCGACCCGCGCATCCGGGTTCGGTGACGGGCGCGACGTGGCGACCGCCGAGCCGATCGCCCGCTCGGGCGTCCTAACGGTTCCGGGCGAGGCGGCCCGAGGCCGCAAGCGCCGGAACACGGCGCTCATCGCCGGCTCGATCGTGGTCGGCTTTTGGGCTCTGGTGGCGGCTCTGGCGCCATGGATTGCGCCGCACAGCCCGACGGACCTGGACGTCATGAACCGGCTGGAGCCGCCAAGGGCGGCCCACCTCTTCGGGACCGACGAGGCCGGGCGGGACAACTTCTCGCGCATCCTGTACGGCGCGCGCATCACGATCCCGGTCGCGTTCACGGTGATCGTGCTGGCGAGCCTGTTCGGGGCGGCCGTCGGCGCGGTGGCAGGTTACGCCGGGGGCCGGGTCGACGAAGTGCTCATGCGGATCGTCGACGTCGTCCTGGCGTTCCCGCCCATCGTCCTCGCCATGGCGATCACCGCGAGCCTCGGGGCCGGGCTCCGCAACGCGATGCTCGCGATCCTCCTCGTCTCGTGGCCCGAGGTCAGCCGGCTCATGCGCGGCCAGGTCCTGGCGGTCAAGGAGAACGACTACGTGATTGCCGCACGGGCGCTCGGGGCGCCGGCCTCGCGCGTCGTGCTCAGCCACATCCTCCCGAACGCGTTCCCACCGGTCGTGGTCAAAGGGACCCTCGACATCGGCAACGCGATCATCCTCACCGCCGCCCTGTCCTTCATCGGCCTCGGTGCGGTCCCGCCGGCCCCGGAGTGGGGCGCGATGATCGCCGCCGGCCAGGCCCGGTTCGAGTACTGGTGGGTCGCGACCTTTCCGGGGCTCGCGATCCTGTCGGTCGTCCTCGGGTTCAATTTCCTGGGCGACGGGCTCCAGGACTGGCTGAACCCCCGGCTCCGGAACGACTGACGTCCCGGGCCGCGCTGGACGCGAGGGGGCGACGGTCCGCCCCTCTGCCCGGGGCCCGGCCCGGGAGGGATGATCCCCGCGGCTGTTCTTGACGCTCCTCCAAGGCGATCGGTACACTCCATTCTTGACCGGATATGCGAATTTCAGCCAAGGGTGAGTACGCGATCCGTGCCCTCCTCGACCTCGCCGTCCATCACGGCGAGGGCCTGGTGCCCATCCAGGAGGTCGCCCGCCGCCAGGGCATCCCCCAGCGCTACCTGGAGCAGGTCCTGCTGCTGCTGAAGCGCGCGGGGATTCTCGAGTCCAAGCGCGGGTCGGCCGGGGGCTACCAGCTGGTCCGGGCGCCGGCGGGGATCTCGGTGGGCGAGGTGCTCCGGGCTGTCGAGGGGCGGGTGACGGCGCTCGACGTGGCGGGGCGGCCCGCGGGCAGGGCCGGCGAAGCGGCCGCCTCCGACCTGGCGCCCCTCTGGCGCGAGATCGCGGGGGCGGTGGCGACGGTGGTCGATCGAACGACGTTCGGCGACCTGGCCGAGCAGGTGAAGGCGCGCCGCTCGCCCGAGCGCACGGTCTACCACATCTGACGCGACCGACAGTCCTTGGGGGAAGCCATGGCGAGCCGTCCGCGCATCGCCGATAGCGTGCTGGACCTCATCGGAAACACCCCGCTCGTCAAGCTGGGCCGGATCTGCCCGGCGGGGAGCGCCACGATCCTGGCCAAGGTGGAGTCCCAGAACCCCGGCGGAAGCGTGAAGGACCGGATCGCGCGGTCCATGATCGAGGACGCGGAGCGCCGCGGCACGCTCCGGCCAGGCTCGACCCTCGTGGAGCCCACTAGCGGGAACACCGGCATCGGCCTGGCGCTGGTCGCGGCGGTGAAGGGCTACCGGCTGATCCTGACGATGCCGGACGACATGAGCCTCGAGCGCCGCCGGCTCCTGGCCAGGCTGGGCGCCGAGCTGGTCCTGACGCCGGCGATCGAGGGCATGACGGGCGCGGTGTACGCGGCGCAGGAGCTCTGCCGCACGCATCCGGGCTATGTGATGCTGCAGCAGTTCGAGAACCCCGCCAACCCCGAGGCGCATCGGCGGACGACAGCCCTCGAGATCCTGGAAGCCACCGGCGGCAAGGTGGACGGCTTCGTGGCCGGGGTGGGCACCGGGGGGACGATCACCGGGGTGGGCGAGGTGCTGCGGGAGCGGGTCCCGCACGTCCGTATCGTCGCGGTGGAGCCGGCCCGCTCGCCCGTGCTGTCGGGCGGCAAGTTCGGAGTGCACGGAATCCAGGGAATCGGCGCCTCATTCGTGCCTGGAATCCTCAACCGCGCCGTGATCGACGAGATCGTGCAAGTGAAGGACGAGAATGCGATGGCGATGGCGCTCCGGCTGGCGCGCGAGGAAGGCCTCCTCGTGGGGGTCTCGGCGGGGGCGAACGTGTGGGCCGCGGTCGCCGTCGCGGAGCGGCTCGGCGCGGGCCGGACGGTCGTGACGGTCCTCTGCGACACCGGTGAGCGGTACCTGAGCGTGCCGCTCGAAGCCGTCGAGGGCTGAGGACCGGAAGGAGACGGAGCCATGGCGGTGAGCGTGTACATTCCGACCCCATTCCGGCGTGCAACGGCGAACGAGCCGCGGGTCGACGTGGAAGCGGCCGACGTGAAGGAGCTGCTCGACGTCCTCGAGGGGCGCTTCGAGGGCCTCCGGGGCCTGGTGCGCGACGCGAGCGGGCAGGTGCACCACCACGTGAACCTGTACGTGAACGGGGAGGAGATTGGCGCGCTCCAGGGGCCGGCGACCCGGCTCAAGGATGGCGACGAGGTGTCGATCATCCCCGCGCTGGCGGGAGGCGCGTGACCCCTCTCCTGACGGCCGCGGAGCTGGAGGCGATCCAGCGGCACGCCCGAGCCGACTATCCCGCCGAGTGCTGCGGCGTGCTGCTGGTTCGGCGTAGCGCTGCCGATGAGGTCGACGAGCGGCGGCTCATGCCGTGCCGCAACATCCAGGACGAGCTCCACGCCCGTGACCCCGGGCGCTTCCCGCGGACGGCGCGGACCGCGTACTACATCGCGCACGGGGATCTTCTGGAGATCGGCCGGCGGGAAGGGGAAGGATTCGAGGTACGGGTGATCTATCACTCGCACGTCGACGCCGGCGCCTACTTCTCGGAGACGGATCGGCGGAACGCGATGGTCGACGGGACGCCGGCGTACCCGCAGACGACGTACGTGGTCGTCGGGGTCACCGAGGGCCGCGTGGCCGAGACCCGCGCGCATCGCTTCAGCGGCGAGGGCCAGGCGTTCGTCGAGGTGCCGCTCGTGGTGGGCGAGGCCTCCGCTCGGGTAGAAAGGCGTTGACGGGTCCGGGGGCCGCTGCTATCATCCGCCTGCCCTTGTGAAAGAGCGTACTTGCCTTCTCGGCCCGCCCTGACCGGGCGCGGGCGTTAACCGGCTGACGACGAGCCAGACGAGGACGGGACGGGGCGGATGCAGGTCCGCGTGCGGGAAGTGCTCGCCGGCCTGATCGTCTCGGTGGCGGCG
>DATBGA010000011.1:0-31118 GCA_036558225.1 Candidatus Methylomirabilota bacterium
GTCAACGACGTGGGGCTCCTCGCCACGCTCGCCCGGCAGCACCCCGCGCTCCGGCTCACCGCCAGCATCGGCTGCGGCGCTCAGACGCCGGCGGACGTCGCCGCGTTCGCCGACCTCGGCGCGGCGGCCGTCGTCCTGCCCGCGACCGTCGACCCGGACGAGGCCTGGGCGTGCGTCGCGGCGGCGCCGGTCGCCGTCGAGATCATGGTGCACATGGTCGAGGAGTTCGTGCTGCTCGGTCGCTGCGCCATGCCCGGCTACTTCCAGCTCCGCCCGACGCCGCTCCCCGGCGGCGCCCCCGACGATCGGCGCCAGTCGGGCAGCATGAAGCGGGGCGGGGTCGGCGCGTGCTTCAAGGTGTGCCAGCAGCCCTGGACGCTCGAGGACCGGGCGGGCCACCGCGCCGAGCGGGGCTTCCCGGCGCGACAGCTGAGCCGGCTCGCCGATGTCCCGGCGTACGCCGCCGCCGGCGTCGCGGTCCTGAAGCTCCAGGGCCGGAGCCTGCCCGGCGAGACGCTCGGCGCGCTGGTCGCGCGCTACCGCCGCGCGCTCGACGCCGCGACGGCCGGCCGGTTCGCCGACCCCGGCCCCGCGCCCGAGCTGCCTCCCACCTGGACCGTGGTGGGCCGCTAAGGGACGCGCCGTGACCCGGGGACCGTTCGAGCTGACGACCGCGATCTCGAGCCTCGCGGACCTCCGCGCGTCGGACCTCGGCCCCTACGATGCCGTTTACCTGGGGAATCTCTACTGCGCGCGGTACGAGGGGAACCTCCTCGAGCGACCCGGCGAGCTGGGGGAGGCCGTCCTTGCGGTCCGGGACCAGGGGCGCCGCGCCTACGTCACCACGTACGCGGCGCCGCACGGGCGGGACCTCGACCGGTTGCGCCGGGCGCTGGCGGCGGCCCGCGCGGCGGGGGCGCTCGCCGCCGAGGTGCACGGCCCCGGCCTCGCGCGGCTCGTGCGAACGGAGTTCCCCGAGCTCCAGCTTCACCTCGGGTCCTTCGCGAACGTGTACACGGGCGCGGGCGCGGCGGTGTACCGGGCGCTCGGGGCGGCGCGCATCGCGCCACCCGCGGAGCTGCCGCTCGACGAGGTGGCCGGGGTCGCCCGGGCCGGCGGCGTCCCCGTCGAGGTCACGGTGCACGGGAAGCTGCCGCTCGGCGTCTCGGACTCGTGCCTCCTGCTCGGGTGCGAGCCGGAGCTCGGCGTGGGGTGCCCGGATCTCTGCCGGCAGGACGTGTTCCTCTCGCGCGACGATTGGACGCTGAAGTCCGTGGGGACGGGCGTCCTGAGCGGCCGCGACGCCTGCCTGCTCGAGCACCTCCCGCGCCTCCTGGCGGACGGGCACCGGCACTTCCGCATCGAGGCCGTGTCGGAGACGCCCGCCTACCGGGTCTCGGTGGGGCGGGTCTACCGGGAGGCCCTCGCCCAGGCCCTGGCCGGGGACGCGGGGCTCGATCCGGAATGGTGGGCGCTTCTCCGGGCGCACTCGCGCGCGGGGCTCTGCAACGGGTTCGCGTTCGGCCGGAGCGGTCTCGAGTACGTCGGGGGCGGTCGGGCCCGGACGGCCGAGGCTGCCGCGGCCGGCTCGACGAGCTAGAAGGAGACATGGGATGACCGAGCTCCTGTCACCAGGAGGCAGCCTCGAGATGGTGAGCGCGGCGGTGCGGGCCGGCGCCGATTCCGTGTACGTGGGGCCCCTCGGCTGGAGTCGCCGGGAGTCCCGGTACGAGCTCCCCCACCGGGACGTCGGCGAGGCGCACCGCGTCGCCCACGACCACGGCACGCGGGTCCGGGTCGCGCTCAACGTGGACGTGGACCCGGGGGACCATGACGAGCTCCTGCGCAAAGCCGAGGGCTACGCCACGTGGGGCGTCGACGGCTTCATCATGAAATCCTTCGACGCCATGGCGGTCGTGCGCGCCCGCTTTCCCGAGGTCCCCATCCACGCCAGCGTGGCCTGCAATATCCGCGACCGGGCCGCCATGGAGCGCGCCAAGGCCGCGGGCGCCACGCAGTTCGTCGCCTCGACGGCGCTGAACACCTTCGAGCGGATCGCCGCGCTCAAGCGGACGGCCGACGAGGTGGGGATCGGCGTGGAGCTCCTGATCCACAGCAACCGCTGCATCACGGGCGTGGGCGGGTGCCGCCTCTACGACTACTTCGCGCCGTACTTCGAGACCGAGGTCGTCCACGACTCGGACGGCTGCACTCGCACCAAGCTGGTCGGGAACCCGGACCAGGGCGGCAGCTGCTACCGGCCGTGCCTCGGCACTCACGTGCCGGCGATCGCCGAGCGCTTCCCCGGCAAGGTGCTGGACTACCTGGAGCGCTCGAACAACGAGATCTACGCGCTGCTGGAGGACGTGCCGCGCTACCTGGCGCTCGGCGTCACCACGCTCAAGATCCAGGGCCGGGAGTATCCGGCGCCGCTCATCGCGGAGCTCACGCGCATCTACCGCCGCGTGATCGACGAGGCTCGGGACGGGACCGCCGATCTCGGCGCGGCGCGCGCCGCGCTCGATCCGGTGCTGGCCGAGCGCGACCGCCTGCGCGGCGCGAAGACGGCGGCGCTCCACGGGCGGCTCCTCGCCCGGATGGAGGCTGCCGCGGGGCCGGCGAGACCGGCGAGACCGGACGCGGGAGCCGACTGGGACCCGGCGCCCGAGGAGGCGCGACTCCGTGGGGCCGAGGCGCGGCCCTGACGGGGGCCGTCACGCCGGCGCGCTGCCCGTCGACACCGTGAGCGTGATCCGGTTCCGATCGCCCATCCGCGCGTAGCTCGCCGACACGCTCAGGCCTTGGACGAGCGCCAGGCCCAGACCGCCCGGGGCCTGCTCCTCGGGCGCCCGCGCGGGGGCCGGGGCACCGGCGAACGGATCGAAGGCCAGCCCGGCGTCCTCGTAGGTGACCTCGATCGCACCGCCCTCCTGGCCGGCGAGCGCGACCCAGATCGGCCCCTCGGCGTCGGCGGGATAGCCGTGGGTCACGGTGTTCGTGAAGAGCTCCTCCAGGACGAGGACGACCCGCAGGGTCGCGTCGTGATCGGCGCCCACGGCCATCCCGAAGGTCTCGGCCAGGGCCCGGACCTCCGCGAAGCTCGCGAGCCGGCCCCGGAACGCTCCCTCGGCGTGCACGGTCAGGCTCTCGGGGCGCCCGGTGGTCGCCCGGGTGGGCCCGGGGTATGATCAGGGGCCTGGCCGCGGGAAGGGCCGGGCTCAGGTCCGGCCGGGCGATCGGGGACCGAGGAGGACGAGGCATGCGAACGGGCGCCGCAGTGGGGAGGGGAGGACTGGCCGTCCTCCTCGGGATCGGGTTCGCGGTGCTGGGGACCGGCGAGGCCGTCGCTCAGGACATCGGGCGAGTGAAGACGGTGAAGGGTACCGTGCACATCGAGCGGGAGGGGCGGCGCGAGCTCGCCCTGGTCGGCTCGGGCGTGCACCAGGCCGACACGCTGGTGACGGGACCGGACGGGGCCGTCGGGGTCACGCTGGCTGACGACACGCTGCTGTCCGCCGGTCCGAACAGCGTCCTGGCGATTGAGCGCTTCGCCTACGAGGCCAACCAGCCGGGCTCGCTGGAGGCCGCGCTCACCAAGGGCACGCTTGCGGTCGTCTCCGGCCGCATCGCCAAGCAGACGCCCGATGCCATGCGCGTCAAGACCCCGGCCGCGATCCTCGGCGTGCGGGGCACGGAGTTCGTCGTCCGTGCGAGCGACGGCTCGCCGTAACGGCGGGCGGCAGCTCCCCCTTCGCGGCCTCGTCCTGGCCGGGGTGCTCGCGGCCGCGTGCGCCGCGCCGCCGCCCGCCCCGCCGCCACCGCCGCCCGCGTCTCCCCCGCCTCGCGCCGATCTCGTCGTCCTCCTGCCCGGCAGCTCGGGCAACGTGGGGGCGGTCGTCGTGCAGGAGGGCGGGCGCGAGGTCGTGCTGAACACCGCGTACGCGAGCGCCCACACCGGCGCCGGGGGCCAGCTGGAGCCGGGCCAGGCGACGCCCGACGAGGTCCGGGCCGTCTTCGCCGACGCGCTCGCGGCCGAGCCGCCCCGTCCCGTCACGTTCATCCTCTACTTCGTCGAGGGGACGGACCAGTTCACGCCGGAGTCCCAGGCCCTCGTGGACCAGGTGCTCCTGGCGATCGCCTCGCGGCCGGCGCCCGAGCTCACGGTGGCCGGCCACACCGACGCCGTCGGAACCGACCAGTACAACGACGCCCTCTCGCTCCGCCGCGCCGAGCGCGTGCGGTCGCTCCTGATCACCCGAGGCATCGCGCCGGACAGCATCCGCGCCATCGGCCGCGGCAAGCGCGAGCTGCGGGTGTCGACGCCAGACGGGGTGGCCGAGCCGCGGAACCGGCGGGTCGAGATCACGGTGCGCTGAGCCCGGATTCCTCGGGCTCGACCGGCGCGGGCGTGCCGAGCCACTGGACGGCGAGCAGGGTCACGTCGTCGGCCGGCTCGTAGGGCTCCCGGAAGGTCCGGACGGTCCCCACCAGATCGGCCACGAGCCGAGCGGGCTCGCTGTGGGCCGGGACCCGCGCCGCCTCCGACACGAACGCCGTCACGCGCGCGGTGCCGAAGAGGTCGCCGCCCGGGTCCAGCGCCTCGGTGACGCCGTCGGTCACCATCAGCACGGTGTCGCCGGACTGGAGCTGGGCGGCGGCGGTCTCGTAGGCGAAGTTGTCCAGCACGCAGAGCGGGGGGCCTCCGCCCTCCTCGAGCCGCTCGACCTCCCCCGTCGCGTGACGCAGGACCCACGGAGCCTCGTGCCCGGCGCTGCAGTACCAGAGTCGGCCCGTGTCGACGTCGAGGACCGCGGCCACCAGCGTCACGAAGAACGCCTCCGGGTTGTCGCGGCCCATCTCCGCGTTCGCCTCGCGCATCGTCCGGGCCAGGTCCGCGGTGTGGCGTGTCGAGATGCTCCGGTAGAACGCCTTCGTGGCCGCCATGAAGAGGCTGGCGGGCAGTCCTTTCCCCGAGACGTCGCCGACCAGGAACAGGAGCCGGTCCCCGTCGAGGAGGAAGAAGTCGAAGAGGTCCCCGCCCACGACGCGGGCCGGCTCCATCACGGCCGCGATCCGGAAGCGGCCCTCGCCCGGGAACGCGCTCTCGGGCCGGGGAAGCAGACCGAGCTGGATGCGGCGCGCGGCCTCGAGCTCGCCGGCAAGCCGGGCGGCGGCCTCGCGCTCCTCCTGGAGCCGCTGGCGGAGCGCCCGGCGCTGGCGGTCGGCCTCGGCCAGCGCGCCGCCGAGGGTCGCGGTGTACACCAGGCCCAGCCCGAGGGCCGGCGTGAGGCCGTCGAACAGGCGCCCGAGCTCCCGGTAGGCGGCGAAGCTCCCGCCCAAGAGCGCGCCGCCGAGCCCGAGCGCGAGGAGCGCCGCGCGAAGCATTCCCACCGCCGGCGTGAGGACGACGACGAGCGCACCGGCCACGACGAGGGCCCCGACCTCGGCCCACTCCCCCCAGCGTGGCCGCACCAGGACACGGCCGTCGAACACGTTCTCGAGGGCCTGAGCGTGAACCTCGATGCTGGGAAGGCTCTCTCCGAGCGGGGTCACGTGCAGGTCTCCGAGGCCCAGCGCCGTCACGCCCACGAGGACCAGCTTGCGCTCGAGCCGGTCCGGCGGCACCTCGCCCGCGAGCACCGACGCGGCGGAGACGAACCGGGCCGTGTCGTGCGGCGAGAAGTGAATCCACATCGTTCCGTCGCTGTCGGCGGGAACCCAGACGTCCCCTGCGCCCACGGCGCGCACGCCGCCCGAGTCGCTCCGGACGCCGAACGCCGGCGCGCTCGCGGCGACCCTGAGCATCTCGATGGTGAGCCCGGGGACCAGCGTGTCGCCGACCGCGGCCACCAGCGGGACCCGGCGGACGATCGCCCACGTGTCGTCCGCGCTCAGCAGCGCGTGCCCGGCGGCGTTGCCGTCGATGTCGGGCACGCTGCGGAGGGCTGTGCGGTAGCGCCGGACCGCCGCCGAGGGATCCTCCCCGCGAACGACGACGGGCGTGAAGTGGCCCCGGGGCGCCACGGCGGCCGGGCCGTCGAGCCCGGCCAGTCCGATCACGCTCGACGCCTCGTGAAGCGCCCGCCCGAGCGCGCGGTCGCCGTCAGGGACCGACGCGACCCAGGCCGCGGTCCGCGTCGCCAGCCCCGGCAGCCGGCTGGCGAGGCTCGCTCCGGAGAACCCGTCGGCTTCCGGGAACAGGAGGTTGAGGCCGACGGCGGCGGGCCTCGCGGCGCGGATGCGATCGACCAGCCCGGCGAGGAGCTGGCGGGGCCACGGCCACTGGCCGTACCGAGCCAGGCTCGGCTCGTCCACGGCGACGATCACCGCGGGCCCCGAAACGCGGACCCGGGGCGCCTGCCGCTGGCAGAAATCGAACCAGAGCCCGCGCAGCCGCGCATCGGGTCCCGAGAGGAGCAGGAGGGCGGTGAGGGCGCCGAGGACCACCGCGCCGACCGATCGGCCCGCGCTCCCCGCCAGGCGCGCGATGCGCGACCCGGTCTCCTCTCGCCCGCCGGGCGCCGGAGCGGGCCCGCCCCCCGGCCCGTCGGGGGCGGCGCCCCCCGCCTCGCGAGCGGGACCCACCCTCACGCCCGTCAGACGCGGAGCTCGAGGCCGTCGTACGCGGCCGTGATGCGGAGGGGGCGTCCGGACCGGGTCAGCTCCTCGAGGCGCTCGGACTCCCGCCAGATGGCCGTCAGCTTCTCGTCGTCGTACGCCGGCTCGTGATGGAAGAGACACAGGTGCCGGACGCCCGCCATCTGGCACAGCTCGACGCCCACGATGTTGCTGGAGTGGCCCCAGTCCTCCTTGATGGAGAAGGCGTCGGCGAGGGAGTACATCGCGTCGAAGATCACCAGGTCGGCATCGCGGAAGAAGTCGGCGAATCCCCGCGCGCTCGCGGGATCGTCGAGCTTGTGCTCGGAGTCCGTCGAGTAGATCACGACCTTTCCGTCTCGCTCGAACCGGTAGGCGTAGGAGTCGCCGGAGTGGAACTGCCGCTTCGCGGTGACCCGGAGGCCGGCGACCTCGTAGGACTCGCCCGGGACCAGGTGATCGAACTCGATCGTGGACGGGATCTGCGAGAAGTCCACCGGGAAGCTCGGCGCCCCGTGCTGGCGCCGGAACCCCGCCTCGAGCTCCTCGTGGCAGCCGTGGATGACGATCCGGTTGCCCTTGATGTACGACGGGACGAAGAACGGGAAGCCCTGGATGTGGTCCCAGTGGAGATGCGAAAGGAAGACGTGGAAGACCTGGGCCGTCCCGGGCCGGTACCGGCTCATCGCGGCGAGGCCGAGCTCGCGCGCGCCGGAGCCGAGATCGCAGAACACGTACTCCGGGCCGCCCACGTCGATCTGGACGCAGGCCGTGTTGCCCCCGAACGTGTGGGATGTCGCGAAGTCGAGCTCCTCCGCGACGTAGCGCTCGACGGCCTCGTCGGTGTCGAACCGCCGCCCCGCCGCCTGGCGCAGAGCGCGGCCGAGTTTCCGCCGGAGGCCGGCGGTGCCGAGGGGCGCCGGCAGGGAGCCGCGAGTGCCCCAGAAGCGGATCAGCATCGGATCAGCCTCCGGGCTCGCCGGCGCTCCCACGGTCGACCGCAGGGTTCACCGTCCGGCGGCGTCCGGCTTGGGTCGCGTCGCGGGATCGGCCAGCGCGTCGGAGACGCTGGCGAAGCAGGGGAACACGAGGGTGAACTTGCTGATCTCGAAGATCTCCCGCACGAGCGGCTGAAGCGCGGCGACGACGATCGTGCCGCCCTGCGCCCGGACTTGTCGGGAGGCGAGCATCAGGACCCGGAGCCCGACGCTGGCGATGTAGTCGACGGCGCCCAGATCGAGCACGACAGGCCGCCCGGGGCCGGCCTGGGCCAGGTGCGGCCCGAGCGCGGTCTTGAACGCCTCGGCGCTCGCGTGGTCGATGCGGCCGCGCGGGCTCAGGACGACGGCGTCGTCGTGACGCGCGCTGGAGAGCTCCATCACTGGACCGGCAGGCGGCGGCATGGCCATGCGTCGGTGCGGCCTAGCGTAGCAGAAGGCCCCCGGGGTGGTAAGGGCCGCCCGGGGCAGTGGATCAGAAGCTCAGGCCGAACGACACGGAAAGGTTCGTACCCTCGTCCGAGAAGCCGAGGTCCGTCCGGAAGACGGCGATCCGCTCCAGCGAGAACCGGAGCCCGATGCCGTAGCTCGCGTGGACGCGGGCCTGCGGCAGGTCCCCGAGGCTCGGCGCGACCGTGCCGAGCTCGCCGAAGACGGCCAGGCCGACCCGCTCGATCCGGATCGCGCGGGTCAGCCGGAATCCGCGCGGGATCACCCAGAAGCGGTACTCGGCCACCGCGTGCCACGCCGAGTTGTCCGTGAAGCGGTTGGCGATGTACCCGCGCAGCGTGTTTGCGCCCCCCAGGCTGGGCAGGTCGTAGAAGGGCAGGTCGCCGACCGTGGTGTCCACCTCGAACCCGAGCGCGACCGTGTCGGTCGGCGGGTTCTCCTCCGAGGGATCGCCCCCCGAGTGGAAGAGCGGCGGCACCCGGAACACGTAGCTGCCATACGCCGTCAGGATCGCGCCCAGGCTCCCGTCGCTCTGCCACGGCGCGGCGTCGGCGAGCACGCCCAGACGCCAGCCACTGTACGGCTGGTGCTGGCTGTCCCGCGTGTCGTAGCGGAGGCCCGCGGTGAGGAACGTCGCGCTCACGCCGTCCCCTTCCTTGAAGAGGACGGGGAACGCCTCGTCGGTGCTGGGAACGCCGGACACGTGACCCCGCGCGAGGTTGTGATGCTCGCCGCGGAGCCCGGCCGTCGCGATCCAGTCGCCGCCCGGGCCCGGCAGGGCGAGATCCAGTCGGAGGCCCGCGTCCGAGACCTCGTCCGTGTAGCTCGACTCGGCGCTCTCCTTCGTGTCGGGCCCGAGCCCGAAGAAGCGCCGCGTCAGGGTGCGCTGGTACCCACCGGCGGCGCCGAGGAAGCTCCGCTCCTCCACGGCGACGCCGCCCTCGGGGATCTCCCGATGGTAGAGCCACCGCCGCCAGACGAGGCGGTACCGCTCCTGGCCCTCGGTCGTGTAGGTGAAGAAGGCGCCCAGGAACTCCCGGCGCCGCTGCTCCCGGAAGTCGATGTCCGTGAGCGCGATGCCGCCGCCGAGGCCGATGTCCTCCTGGAAGAAGATCTGGGGCGTCGCGAAGGCCGTGACCAGATGGCGCCGGAACACGTTGCCCGGCATGATCCGGCCCTCGGGAATGTACCGCCAGCGCAGGGGCTCCGGGAGATCCGCCGGGAGCGGGACCTTGGGGATCCGGCCGTTCTCGTCCATGCCCAGGCCGGGGTCGTAGGGCGGCCTGAGCTCCCGGTCCCGGTCCATGCGCTGGGCGTTGGCCGGCGGCGGCGCCGCGTAGCCCGCCAGGACCACCATGAGCGCGAGGAGAAGCTCGAGCCATCGCTCCATCCCCGCCCGCCGGGGCGGTCTCGCCCGCTCCCCGCTCACGGGGGCCGGGATCACCACAGGGCATGGGGCGTCCAGGACGGCGGCCATCAATGGGCGTGGAGGTTCCGGCCCGGGCTCAGCCCGGGGGTTCTGCGCGGGGCCGGTCGCGCATCGAGGATCCTGGGTGTCCCCCAGTGGATGTGCCGCCCCCGAGCTCGCCGAGGCGCACCTCGGCGGTCCGGGTGATGGTCGCCTTCAGGCTGGGGTTGTTCTCGAGGAGACGCCGGAAGTCGGCGACGTCGAGCGAGAGGAGCTGGCACTCGGTGAGCGTGGTGACCGTCGCCGTCCGCACCGTGTCGCGCAGCAGCGCGATCTCCCCGAAGTACTGTCCGCGGGAGAGCCGGACCGGGGTCGGTGTGATGTCGACCTGGACCTCGCCGCCCATGATGAAGAACATCGCGTCCGCCGGGTCGCCGCGCCGGACGACAGCGAACTGAGCGGGGACCACCTGGCGCTTGAGGAGCCGGGCGATCTCGGCGATCCGCGCGGCGTCGAGTCCCGCGAACAACGGCACGTTGGCGACCGTCTGCCAGGTGACGACGAAGTCGCGCTTGCGGATCTCGCTCGCGAAGCCCGTGGCCAGGATGCCCGCTGGGACCGCGAAGACCGCGATCCCGATCACCATCACCATGCCGCCGAAGACCCTGCCCATCGGCGTGATCGGATACATGTCGCCGTACCCGACCGTCGCGATCGTCACGATCGCCCACCACATGGCGTGCGGTATGCTCGCGAACACCTTGGGCTGCGCCGCGCGCTCGAGGACATACATGATGGACGCTTCGAGGACCAGGAGGATGATCACGACGAGGAGCGTCGCGAGAAGCGCGCGGCTCTCGTTGCGGATCACCGCCGCGAACAGCGTGAGCGCCGGCGTGTATCTGGCCATCTTGAGGAGACGCAGCACCCGAAACAGGCGGAGCGCATCCGCAGGGATTGGGACGATCATCGCCACGATGGCCGGGAGCACGGCGAAGAGGTCGATCAGCCCGACGAACGACGTCGCGTAGTGGAGCCGGGCGCGCCAGGGCTCGCGCGTCCCGATGGCCTCGCGCTCGGGGGCGGCCCAGAGACGCAGGACATACTCGACGGCCATGACCGCCACGGCGACCGCTTCGGCGAGGCGCAGGAGCCAGAGGACTCTCGGCGGGAGATCCTGCAGCGTCTCGAGCACCGCCGCGACGACGCTCACGAGGACGAGCGCCACCAGCGCCCAGTTGACGAGTCGGTTCGCCCACGGCGGGCTCTCGGCCGGGGCCAGTATCCGATCGAACCAGGCACGCCACGTGGGCGGTCGCATTGAAGAGCCTGCCGCCGATTCTACAGGATGGCTGCGCGAACCCCGAGCCTTCAGGCGCCGGGACCGAAGGCGATTCCACGGGACAACCTCATCCGCGGGCGGTAGGCTACGGGCGTGCTGCCGAAGCCCGCCGACACGGCGGCCGCCGCGTACTGGGAGATGACCGTGAGCGTCGGGACTGACGCCGCCGAGACGAGCGAGGCCATCACGAACCGCCTGTGGGAGCTCGGCGCGGTCGGTGTCGTCGAGGAGGCCGCTCCCGGCGCGGCCACGCTCCGCGCCTTCTTTCCGCCCGGCACCGATGCGGCGTCGCTGGCGGGAGACCTCCGCGCGTACCTCGGCGATCTCGCGGCGCTCGCGCTGCCGGGCGCGGAGGCCCGCGTGGGGGTCGCGCCCCTGCCGGACGAGCCGTGGGCCGACGCCTGGCGCGCGCACTTCCGGCCGGTCCCGGTGGGGCGGCGCCTGCTCGTGTGCCCGCCGTGGGAGGCGCCGCCGGCCGCGCTCGCCGAGGGCCGGACCGTGGTCCTGATCGAGCCCGGCCGCGCCTTCGGCACCGGCGGGCACGGGTCGACCCGGAGCTGTCTCGAGCTCCTCGAGCGGGCGCTTGCCGGCGCCCCCGTGTCGCACGCCCTCGACGTTGGGTGCGGCTCGGGCATCCTCGCGATCGCCGCCGCCCGCCTCGGCGTGTCGCGGGTGGATGCGATCGACGTCGACCCCGACGCCGTGGCCGCGACCGAGGAAAATGCCGAGCGCAACGCGGTGGCGGACCGCGTGCGCGCCTCGGTGGCGGCCGCCGACGCCTGGGAGGGACCCCCAGCTCCGCTCGTCCTTGCGAATCTCCTCGCGGCCACGCACGCCGCGCTCGCGCCCGCGCTCACGGCGCGGGTCACGCCCGGCGGAAGCCTGATCGCGGGCGGGCTCCTGGCCCACGAAGCGCCCGTGGTGACGGGCACCTTCGCAGCCGAGGGATGCTGGCTCGTCGAGCTCGTCGAGAGCGACGGGTGGGCGGCCCTGCTCCTGCGCCGAGGAGGATGAGACCGCATGCCGCACCTCGACCCCATCGGGTGAGGGGACGTGCCTCGGGTCTTCGTGCGCCCCGAAGCCGTCGGCGCGAGCCGGGTCCGGTTCGACGCCGCCGAGGCGCACCACCTCCGCCGCGTGCTCAGGCTCCGGGCGGGCGCCGTGGTCGAGGCGACCGACGGGACGGGCCGGCTCTACACCGTCCGGGTGGCGGCGCTCGAGGCCGAGGGCGGGTGGGGGACCATCGAGGCGCGGGCCGAGCCGGAGCGCGAGTCGCCGTGCGCGATCACGCTCGCCCAGGCGATCCTGAAGGGGGACCGCATGAGCTGGCTCGTCCAGAAGGCCACGGAGATGGGTGTGGCCCGGATCGTGCCCATGGAGACCGCGCGCGTCGTGGCCCGCCCCGCCGGCGGGGCGGGCGCGCGCCAGGCCCGCTGGGAGCGGATCGCGCGGGAGGCCGTCAAGCAGTGCGGGCGGGTCGTCGTGCCGGCGATCGACCCTCCGCGCGCCCTCCGGGACGTGGCGCGCGAGATCTCGGAACATGACGCGGCATGGGTCTGCTGGGAGGGCGGTGGCCGGGCGCTCGTCCAGGCGGCGGAAGACGTGGGGGCGCCCGCCCGTCTCCTGCTCCTGATCGGTCCCGAGGGCGGCTTCACGGCGGCGGAGGTCGCCCTGGCCGAGGCCGCCGGGGCGCGCCTCGTGAGCCTCGGCCCGCGGATCCTGCGTGCGGAGTCGGCGGGGCTCGCGGCGGTGGCGCTCTGTCAGTTTCTCTTCGGGGACCTGGGCGGGCCTCGGCGGAGCCTGGCACCGGAGCGGGAGACGCGCGGTGACGCCTGAGGGCTACGAGTACTTCGACGTGGCGGCGGACGTCGGCGTCGCGGCCTGGGGGAGGGATCTTCCCGAGTGCCTGCGACAGTGCGCGCTCGGGGTCTTCAACCTGATCGTGCCCACTCACGCGGTCCAGCCGGTCGAGGGGCGCGAGGTTGCGGCGCGCGGCGGCTCGGTCGAGGCGCTCCTGGTGAATTGGCTCAACGAGTGCTTGTACGTCCACGAGCTCGAGGGCTTCGTCGTCTCGGACGTGGCGCGACCCGAGATCTCGGCGATCGGGGTCCACGCCCTGCTCCACGGGGAGCCCGTCGATCCGTCGCGGCATCCCCGCGGCACAGTGGTGAAAGCCGCGACGTTCCACGGCCTCGAGGTCAGCGAGAGGTCCGGCCGTGTCAGCGCCAGGGTAGTGCTAGACATCTGACGGGAGTGTTTCAGACGGGAAACATCAGGCGCTATGCCATGCTGTCACGGTGAAACGCGCCCGCCACGAGGCGGAAGTCCGCGTTCGTTCGTGCTCCGCATTTGGTCGTGATTCCCGTCACTTGGCAGTATTGTGAGAGAGCGCGATGTCTTGGCACCTCCCTTGCTCTTCTCCCCCGCCCGGGACTGTGGAGGGTCCCCGATCGATGGAACTTCAGCACTCGATCCGGAAGCCGGTGATGTGCGAAGGCGTGGGCTTGCACACCGGGGTGCCGGTGACGATGGCGCTCCTCCCCGCGCCTCCGGACCACGGCATCGTCTTCGTCGTCGGGCCCGAGCGCGCTCCCGTTCCTGTCTGCCCGGAGTCGCTGCTGAACGGCCACTACGCGACCACCATCGGCGCCGGAGGGATCCAGATCCAGACGGTCGAGCACCTCCTCGCCGCCGTGCGCGGGCTCGGCATCGACAACGTCCTGATCGAGCTGGATGGCCCCGAGTTGCCCGCGATGGACGGGAGCTCGGCTCCGTTCGTGTCGCTCCTGTACACGGCGGGGCGCGAGGCCCAGGTTGCCGTGCGGCGCCCGCCGCTTCGGGTGGCCGAGGCGATCCGCGTCGGCGACGAGCATCGCTGGCTCCAGATCCTGCCGGCTTCCGAGTTCCGCATCAGCTACACGCTCGATCACGAGCACCCGGCCGTGGGCGTCCAGGTCGCGTCGTTCGTGCCGACCGAGCGGGTCTTCGTCGACGAGCTCGCGCCTGCCCGGACGTACGGCTTCCTGAAGGACCTCGAGCTCCTTCGTCAGCAGGGGCTCGCGCTCGGAGGCTCCCTCGACAACGCCGTCGTGGTTGGGCAGGAGCGGATCCTGAACGGCACGCTCCGGTTCCAGGACGAGTTCGTGCGCCACAAGATCCTCGACGTCATCGGGGATCTGGCCCTGGTCGGTCGCCGCATGTTGGGCCACGTCGTGGCGCGCAACGCCGGCCACGCCCTGAACCACCTCCTCGTCCGGGAGCTCGTGAAGACCGCGCGACGCTGGGAGGATATGGCCCCGCACCGTACCCCGCTTCGCGTCGAGGCGCCCTGGGAAGGCGTGACCCGGCGGCGCCCCCGCGTCGCCGCCCACTGAAGGGGCGCTTCCCGGCCGGCTCGTTCCCCTCGCCGTCGCGCCCGCGGCGGTCCTCCGTCCCGAGCCAGGGGCTATAATGTTCGGCTATGTCCAGGCGGCGCTGGCCGACCGGGAGCCTGGCGGTCGCGCTGGGGCTCCTCTTCGTGGCGGGAGCGGCGTCGGGCGCCGCGACGCTCCGGATCTCGAACCTGGTCGTCACGAACTCGGACAGTACCCTGCTGGTGAACCTGGTGCTGCTGGGAGCCATGCCGGACGGTATCGTCGAGGGGCTGGGGACGGGGATCCCAGCGGACGTGCGCTTCCAGCTCGAGCTCTGGCAGTACAACTCCTGGTGGGTGGACCGGCGGGTGGTGGCGAAGCTCGTGGAGCGCCAGGTCGTCTACGATGTTCTCACGAAGGAGTTCCGCGTCACCCCGCTCCAGGGCGAGGAGCGGGAGCCCTACGTCACGCGTGACGTCTGGGAGGCCGAGCGAGTGCTATCGGAACTCAGGGGTTTCAAGCTGTCGCAGATGACGCTCCTCAACCTGGACGAGCTCTACTACGTGCGGGTGCGGGCCGAGGTGAGGTCCGGCGCGCCGGATTCCTCCGTCTCGCGGATCCTGCCGTTCGTGTCCTCCCGGGCGGAGACGCCGTGGGAGCAGACGCCCCTCCTCACCCTCAGGCGGGCGCGATGAGCGTGACGGCGCACAGCCTGGGCACGGGAGCCCTGACGCCGGGGGTGCCGCCCGTGCCGGTCCGGCCGCCCGACGACCGGCAGAAGCGCAAGCGCAACCTCATCATCATCGCCGCCATCCTGCTCGTGCTCGTGGTCGCCACTGCGGTGGAGGTCGGCGTCCGACTCCCCGACATCCCGGTCGCGTCCAACGTCGTCGTCATCGCGCTGTTCAACCTGAACCTGATCGTCTTCCTGCTGCTCCTGATCCTCCTCTTCCGCAACCTCGCCAAGTTCTGGTTCGAGCGCCGCCACAAGGTTCTCGGATCTCGGTTCAAGACCAAGCTGGTCGCTGCGTTCCTGTCGCTCGCCCTGGCGCCGGCGATCCTCATCTTCCTGATCGCCTCGAACCTCATCAACACGTCGATCGAGGGGTGGTTCAAGATCCAGGTCGAGCGCCCCCTCGACGAATCAATGCGGGTGGCCCAGACCTTCTACGAGCGTGTCCAGGACGAGGCGGTTCGCCACGGGCAGTACATCGCGCGAACGCTGACCCGCGACGGGCTCCTCCCCGACGACCGGCGCGAGGACCTGATCGAGTTCCTCCAGGAGCAGGCCGAGCAGTACGGGCTGGCCGGCATCGCCCTCTACGGCCCGGCCGGCCACGAGATCGTGCACGTGAACGACCCCGTCCTGGTTCCCTCGCTGGAGACGGTCATCAACTCGGAGCAGGTCCGCATGGCGCTCGCCGGGCGGGAGCTCTCCACGCGGCGCGAAATCTCCACCGGCGACCTCATCCAGGGCATGGTGCCCGTGCTGGCGCCCGGCGAGCCGCCGCGCGTGGTCGCTGTCGCCGTGGTGGCGATCCACTTGCCCCAGCGGCTCGAAGCGCAGGTGCGGGGGATCGCCCAGGCGTTCCAGGAGTACAAGCAGCTCAAGCTCCTCCGGCAGCCGATCAAGGGCATCTACATCCTGCTGTTCCTCCTGATGACCCTCGTCATCGTGTTCTCCGTCACCTGGTTCGGGCTCTATCTCGCCCGCGGCATCACGGTGCCGATCCAGCTGCTCGCCCAGGGGACCCGCGAGGTCGCGGCCGGCAACCTCGACTTCCGCGTGACCGCGCAGGCGGACGACGAGGTCGGCATCCTGGTGGAGTCCTTCAACCAGATGACCCAGGACCTCAAGTCCTCGAAGGCGCAGCTCGAGCGGGCCTATGCCGACCTCCAGGCCAAGCACGCCGAGCTCTCGGAGCGCCGCCAGTACACGGAGACGGTGCTCGAGGCCGTGGCGACGGGCGTGGTCTCGGCGGACGCCGCGGGGATCGTGACGACCGTGAACCGCGCCGCCAGCCGCATGCTCGGCCTGGCGCCGACCGCCGCGGTCGGCCGGCACTACGCGATCGCGTTCGGCGCCCCGGCGTACCTGGATCTCGTAACCCTCATGCAGCACATGGAGCGGATCCGCGCCGGTACCATCGAGCGGGAGCTTCAACTCCCGCTCGACGGGAAGAACCTCACGCTGCTCACGAGCCTCACCGCGCTCGGCGGCCCGGCGGGCGAGCACCTCGGCATCGTGCTGGTCTTCGACGATCTCACGGAGCTGCTCGCCGCCCAGCGGCTCGCCGCCTGGCGGGAGGTCGCGCAGCGGATCGCGCACGAGATCAAGAACCCGCTCACGCCGATCCAGCTGTCGGCGCAGCGGCTGCGACGCCGCCTGGCGGGCCGGCTCCCCGCCGACGGCGGCCTGCTCGAGGAGTGCACCTCAACCATCATCGGGGAGGTGGAGGGTCTGCGGCGCCTGGTCGACGAGTTCTCGCGGTTCGCGCGCATGCCGAGCTTCGCGCCGAAGTCGACGGACCTCCACCGGCTGCTGGAGAGCGTGCTCGGGCTCTACGGGGAGACGCATCCGACGGTGCTCCTGCGCGGCGATCTCGCCGGCGAGCTGCCGACGCTCGACGCCGACGGTGACCAGCTCAAGCGGGCCGTCCTGAACCTGGTCGACAACGCGGTGGAGGCGGGCGCGACGGAGGTCACCATCGGGACGCGCTGGGACGGGGGCGAGCACGTCGAGGTGACGATCGCCGACAATGGCCCCGGCATCGCGGCGGACATGCGCGATCGCGTGTTCCTGCCGTACTTCTCGACGAAGACGACGGGGATGGGGCTGGGCCTGCCCATCGTCCACCAGATCGTGTCGGACCACGGCGGGCGCATCCGGGTCGAGGACAACCCGCCGCGCGGCACCCGCTTCACGATCGAGCTGCCCGTGCTGCGCGGAAGCGCCCCGGCGATCGCGACGCCGGCGCTGGACGCGGCGGGGGCGCCGCGGCCGTCGGGCCCGGCGTAGGGAGCGGGGCGCGCGATGGCGGGGGACCGCATCCTGATCGTCGACGACGAGCGCGGGATCCGCTCCACGCTCTCCGGCATACTGGCCGACGAGGGATACCGGCCGCTCGCGGCGGCCACCGGGCAGGAGGCGCTCGCTCGGATAGGCGAGGAGGTGCCGGACCTGGTGGTTCTCGACATCTGGCTGCCCGAGCTGGACGGCATCGAGGTGCTCGCCGAGGTCAAGCGCCAGTGGCCCGAGCTGCCGGTGGTGATGATGTCGGGCCACGGCACGATCGAGACGGCGGTGAAGGCCACGAAGCTCGGCGCCTACGACTTCGTCGAGAAGCCCCTGTCCCTGGAGAAGACGCTGCTGGTCGTCGAGCGCGCCCTCGAGCACGCGCGGCTCGAGCGGGAGAACCGCCAGCTCCGCGAGCGCATCGAGCGGGCCCACGAGATCATCGGGACGAGCCCGGTCATCGTCGAGCTCCGCCGCCAGATCGCCACCGCGGCGCCGACGAACGGCCGCGTCCTGGTGTTCGGCGAGAACGGCTCCGGCAAGGAGCTCGTCGCGCGATCCGTCCACGCCCTCTCGGCGCGGCGGGACCAGCCGTTCGTGGAGGTGAACTGCGCGGCCATCCCGGACGAGTTGATCGAGTCGGAGTTGTTCGGCCACGAGAAGGGCGCCTTTACCGGGGCGATGGCGCGCCGCCGGGGGAAGTTCGAGCTGGCCACCGGCGGCACGATCTTCCTCGACGAGATCGGCGACATGTCGCTCCGGACCCAGGCCAAGGTGCTGCGGGCGCTCGAGGAGCAGACGGTGGAGCGCATCGGCGGGCACGAGCCGATCCGGGTCGACGTGCGCGTGATCGCGGCCTCGAACCAGGCGCTCCCGGAGCTGATCGCCCAGGGCCGCTTCCGCGAGGATCTCTTCTACCGGCTGAACGTCATTCCGATCGAGGTGCCGCCGCTCCGGCGCCGCCGGGAGGACATCCCGCTCCTCGTCGAGCACTTCCTGAAGACGTTCTCGGCGGAGTACGGGAAGCGCCCGAAGACGCTCTCGGGCGAGGCGATGGGGTCTTTCATGGTGTACGACTGGCCGGGGAACGTGCGCGAGCTGCGCAACATGGTCGAGCGGCTCGTCATCATGACCCCCGGCGACGTCATCGTGCCCGAGGATCTTCCCCCGCCGCTCCGCTCGCGGCAGGCGGAGGCGGTTCCCACCGAGGGCGGGCTCCAGAGCCTGCGCGAGGCGAAAGACGCGTTCGAGCGCGCGTACATCCTGGGCGAGCTCCGGGCCCACGACTGGAACATCACGCGGACGTCGCAGGCCCTCGGCATCGGACGGGTTAACCTCTGGCGGAAGCTCAAGGCGTACGGCATCGCGGCGCCCCGGAAGGGCGAGGAGCCCGCCCGGCCCGATGCGTGAGACCCGCTGGCCCGCCGCCCTGGGGCGCCGCGGGATCGTCGCCTCCCCCCATCCGCTCGCCACCGGCGCCGGTCTCGAGGTGCTCCTCCGCGGGGGCACCGCGGTCGATGCGGCCGTGGCCGTCGGCGCGGCGATCGCCGTCGTGTACCCGCACATGACCGGCCTCGGCGGCGACAGCTTCTGGCTCTGCTGGGACGCGCGGGTGGCCCGGCTCACCGCGCTCCAGGCCGCGGGCGGCGCGGCGGCCCTCGCGACTCCCGATCTCTACCGGCGCCACGGGCTCGGCGCCATCCCCACCCGAGGCCCGCTGGCCGCGCTCACCGTGCCCGGCGCCGTCGACGGGCTCTGGACCGCCCACCGCTTCGGCCAGGAGCATCTCGGGTCGACCATGCCCTGGAGCGATCTCCTCCAGCCCGCGATCCGGTACGCGGCGGACGGCGTTCCCGTGTCGCCGTGCCAGGCGCGCGTCACCGCGGGCGCGACCGACCTGCTGACGGCGCGGGAGCCGGCGTTCGCGCCGTTCCGGAAGACCTACCTCGACGGCGACGCCGCGCCGGCGGCGGGTCGGCGCCTCGCGCAGCCCGGCCTGGCGCGCACGCTCGAGCGTCTCGCCCGCGAGGGTGGCCGCGCGTTCTACGAGGGGGACCTGGCGGCGGAGATCGGGCGCGCGTGCGAGGAGGTCGGGAGCCCGCTCAGGGCCGGGGACCTCGCGACCCACCGCTCGCGCTGGGCCGAGCCCGCGACGGTGCCGTATCGCGGCGGCCTGGCCGCCACGGTCCCGCCGCCCTGTCAGGGGCTGGTCGCGCTCGCGGTCCTGGGGATGCTCGACGCGACCGACGTCGGCGCCTGCGGGCGCGACCCGGCCGACTACGTCCACCTGGCCGTCGAGGCCACCAAGCTCGCGTTCGGCGACCGTGACCGCTGGCTCGCCGACCCGGAGCGGGTAGCGGTGCCGCTCGGGCGCCTCCTCGATCCGGCCTATCTCCGTGACCGCGGCCGGCGCATCGCGATGGACCGCGCCGCGCCGGCGCCGCTCGCCTCCGGGGTCGAGCGCGGCGACACGATCGCCTGCGTCACGGCCGACGCCGCGGGAAACTGCGTGTCGCTCATCCAAAGCATCTACCACGAGTGGGGCTCCGGCGTGGTGGCGGGCGAGACGGGCGTGGTCCTCCAGAATCGCGGCGCGGGCTTCACGCTGGAACCGACGCACGCCAACGTGCTCGCGCCGGGCAAGCGCCCATTCCACACGCTCACGCCCTTCATGTACCTCCGCGACGGGAGGCCGCTCCTTGTCGCGGGGACGATGGGCGGGGAAGGCCAGCCCCAGACCCTCGTCGCGGTCGCGACGCGCGTCGTCGACCTCGACCTCGACGTCCAGGCCGCCGTGGAGGCGCCGCGGTGGGTGTACGGCCGCACGTGGGGGGCGCACACGCGCGCGCTCTCCATCGAGGGCCGGTTCGGCGCCGCGGTGGCCGCGGACCTAGCCCGGCGCGGCCACGAGGTGCGGGTCCTCGCGCCCTGGAGCGACACGGCCGGACACGCCCAGGCGATCCGGCTCGAGCCGGGGGGGCTCCTCGTCGGCGGCGGCGACCCCCGAGCCGACGGGCCGGCGCTCGGGTGCTAGCATCGAGTCCCTACCGAGCCGTCATGGGAGGTCGCGCGTGAGTCAGCCGGTCCGCGCCACGCTCGAAGAGGCCAAGGTCGCGCCCATCCCACCCGGATCGCGCTCGTCGCTCGTGATGCAGCACGGCAGCATGAAGCTCCGCTACTACGCGCCCCGAGGCGCGGACCCCCAGACGCCCCACGACCAGGACGAGCTCTACGTGGTCGCCAGCGGCCAGGGCACGTTCGTCGTGGGGGGCCAGCGCGTTCCCTTCGGCCCCGGCGACGTGCTCTTCGTCGGGGCGCACGTCGAGCACCGCTTCGAGAGCTTCTCCGACGACTTCGCGACCTGGGTCGTCTTCTACGGCCCCCGGGGCGGCGAGCGCGCGTAGCGTCGTCCCCGGAGCTTTCGCCCGACGAGACACCGGTCGTGGAGCACGACGCCCGTCTCACGTTCACGGGACGAGTCAGAAGCGTCCGTCACGCCCTGCACGGCGTGGCGATCATGTTGGTATCCCAGCACAATGCCCGGGTCCATGCCCTAGCCACTCTCGTTGTCGTCATCGCCGGTGTGTATGTTGGTCTCACCTGGGGCGAGTGGTGTTGGATCGTGCTGGCCATCGTCGCGGTCTGGACCGCCGAGGCGCTGAACACGGCCTTCGAATTCCTGACCGACGTGGCCTCTCCGGAATTCCACCCGCTGGCTGGCCAGGCCAAGGATGTCGCGGCTGGCGCAGTGCTGATCACCGCCATCGGTGCAGTGATCGTGGGTCTGATTGTCCTGGGACCACACGTCCTGGAGATATCGAGGGCCACAGGACGCTGACGGCCACACGACGTAGCATGCGCGGCCGATGGTGGCTCGCCGACTCGTCAGCCGTCTAGGAAGATTCGCCTGCGCCGGCCTCGCCGGGCGCCGCCCGCGGTGTCAGCGTGGCGGCCAGCCGCGCAACGTCGGCCAGCGTGCTGGCAGTCTCCGGCGTTCGGTCCGGGCGGACGCGCACGATGCGCGGGAACCGGAGGGCATAGCCGGAGGCGTGGCGCGCCGAGCGCTGGAGGTGGTTGAATGCCACCTCGAGGACGATCTCCGGCCGCACCGTCCGGTAGTGGCCCTGGTCCTCGACGGTAAGGGTGAGAATGCGCTCGGTCATCTCGCGGATCTCCCTGTCGGTGAGGCCGTTGTAGGCCTTGCCGATCGTCGCCAGGCGCCCCGTCGCCTCGTCGCGCACGGCGAACGTGAGGTCGGACAGCACGGCGCGGCGCTTGCCGTGGCCCCACTCCGCGCCGACCACCACGACGTCGAGCGTCTCGAGCGGGCGCTTGACCTTAAGCCACTGGGCGCCGCGGCGCCCCGACGCGTAGGGCGCATCGGGTTGCTTCACCATCAGCCCCTCGTTCCCCCGCGTCTGGGCCGCCCGGAAGAGCGCATCGAGATCGTCGGCGTTCGACGCTGTCCACACCGGTGCGAGAACCTGGCCGGCGGGCAGCGGGAGGATCTCGAGCGTGGCCCGCCGGGCGCGGAGTGGCGCGTCGAGGAGCCCCTCGTCGTCGCGCGCGAGACAGTCGAAGGCGACCAGCGCCACCGGGTGCGCGGCCACGACGTCCCCGGCGGGCTCGAGCCGTCCCAGGCGTTGCTGGAGACGGAGGAAGGGGAGCGCGCGCCCGTCCTCCATCGCGAGAACCTCGCCGTCCAGGACGTACCGGCCGGGCGCGGCCGCAAAGGCGGCCACGACCTCGGGGAACTGGGCTGTCAGCTCGCGCCGGTCGCGTGAGTAGAGGCGGACCTCCGCGCCGACCTTGTGGAGCTGGCAGCGAACGCCGTCGTACTTGTCCTCGACCCAGAGCGGCGCGCCAAGCCGGCGGACCGCGTCGGCGGCGTCCGCGGCGGGCTGGGCGAGCATGGGATCGACGGGCGTAAAGTAGGCGAACCGCGCGGGCTCGAGTCGCCCTCGGCGCGCCTCTCGCGCGACCGCCCCGAGGTCGGCCCGATGACGGTTCGCGGCGCGGACCGCCTCGATCGGCTGGCCGGTCGCGTGCGCCACGGCGTCCTCCAGGGTCTGCTCCTGGACGCCGATCCGCGCCTCGCCGAGCATCGCCTTGACGAACGCGTGGATCTCGCGGGCGCGGACGCGTCGGAACGCGTCGGCGAGGAGCTCGGCCTTCGCCCGGGGGCCGCGGGCGCCGTGAAGGGCCTCGAAGATCGCCGCGACGTCGGCGAGGCGGACCGGCGGGGCATCCGCGGGGGTGGCGTCGGCCCAGAGGTCGGCCGCGGCGTCGCCCGCGTCGGCGTGGCGGCGCCACGCGGCCGCGACTCGCTCGTCGGTGAGCTCCGGTCGCGCCGCGCGGAGCGCCGCGTCGAGGGTCGCGCCGCCCACCGACAGGGTCCGGCCGGCGCCGCGAGGGAAGGGCCGCCCGCCGAGGTAGGTGACGGCGAGCGGCACCGCGTCGTCCGGCAGCGCTTGCAGGTAGGCAACCAGGAGGCGGCGCTTCTCGAGGCGCGAGCGCGTCATGCGCAGCGCCTCCAGCACCTCCGCCAGCGCGTGGAGAGAGTCGGACGTGCTCGCCATGATCAGGGGGTCGAGGAGGACACCCCGAGGCTACACCGCGCCCCGCGGCCCTGCCATGGTGCATCCGCCAGACCCGGCTCCGCGGGGCCGCCGGCGAGCGCTCACGTTCTTGGCGCCGGAGCGCCCGAAGCGCTAGGCTGGAACCGAAACGGATCCATTATGGATCCGTCGGAGAGGTGGTCGATGGCCACGCTGAACATCAAGAACGTCCCCGATGGGCTGGTGGCGCGGCTCAAGGGCCAGGCGACCCTCCACCGACGAAGCCTGAACCTCGAGGTCATCGCGTGCCTCGAGATCGTCCCGCAGGCGGTGCCGCTCGACCCCGAGAGCCTGCTCGCGCGCATCCGGGCCGTCCGGCGAAAGCCCAGCCGCTTCCGGCTCACCGACCGGAGCCTGGCGCGGCTCCAGGCCGCCTGCCGGCCGTGATCGTCGTCGACACCAATCTCCTCGTGTACCTCCTCCACGTGGAGGGCCAGCGCACGGCCGAGGCCGAGGCGGTGCTCCGCCGGGATGCCGCGTGGGCGGCGCCCGTCCTCTGGCGCTCCGAGTTCCGCAGCATCCTGGCCGGGCTGGTGGCGCGCCGCGTCCTGACGCTGGACGATGCGCTGCGGATCGTCGTCCAGGTAGAGGTAGAGCACGGCATGGCCGGACGCGAGTACACGGAGGCGTCGTCTCGGGTCCTGCTGCTCGTCCCGCAGTCCAGTTGCTCGGCGTACGACTGCGAGTTCGTGAGCCTGGCCCGAGACCTCGAGGTCCCCCTGGTCACGGCCGACCGGCGCGTGCTCAACGCGTTCCCCTCCGTCGCGATCGCGCCGGTGCCCTTCGCGGCGTGAGCGGCCCGCGCCTGCCCGGCATTGCGGCCGCGAATCGTGAGGCGATCGCGCGCCTGGTCGCCGCCGATCCGGTTCTCGTGGACTGCGTACCGGCCGGGGACGCGCTCGGCCTCGGGGACCGCCTGGTCCTCCACGCGGGGCCCCCGATCGCGTGGGCCGCGATGTGCCCGCCGCTCCGGGGCGCCGTCGTCGGCGCGATCCGCTACGAGGGCTGGGCGGCCACGGACGAGGACGCGGAACGCCTGGCGGCAACGGGGGGCGTGCGCTTCGAGCCCTGCCACCACCACGGGGCGGTGGGCCCGATGACCGGGCTGGTGACGCGGTCGATGCCCCTGTTCGTGGTGGAGAACCGGGCGTTCGGGAACCGCGCGCACGTGGCGATCAACGAGGGCCTCGGGCGCGTCCTCCGGTTCGGCGCCCACGACGCCCCGGTGCTGGAGCGCCTGGCCTGGCTCCGCGACGAGGCGGGCCCGCTGCTCGGCCGCGCGCTCCGACGGAGCGGCGGCGTGCCGCTCCGGTCCCTCATGGCGCAGGCGCTCCTCATGGGCGACGAGATGCACCAGCGGAACGTGGCGGCCTCGTCCCTCCTCGCCCGGGCGCTCCTGCCCCGGCTCTGCGAGGACGCGCGCGAGCCGGGGCTGGCCCGTCTCGCGGCCTTCGTCTGCGGGAACGACCAGTTCTTCCTGAACGTCGCGATGGCGGCCGCGAAGGCGGCGACGGACTCGGCGGCCGACGTGCCGGGCTCGACGATCGTCACGGCGATGGCCCGCAACGGCACGGAGTTCGGGATCCGAGTGGCCGGATGCGGGGCGCACTGGTTCACGGCTCCCGTCGAGACCCCCGTGGGGCTCTTCTTTCCGGGCTTCGGCCCCGACGACGCGAACCCGGACATGGGAGACTCGGCCATCGTCGAGACGATCGGCCTCGGGGGGATGGCCATGGCGGCCTCGCCGGCGGCGGCGCGCTTCGTCGGCGCGGGCGGGCTCGAGGCGGCGCTCGCCGCCACCGCCGACATGCGCGAGATCACGCTCGGGGAGCACCCGCACCTCCGCATCGCGACGGACGGGGACCGTGGGGTGCCCGTCGGCATCGACGTCCGCCGGGTCGTGGAGACCGGGATCACGCCCCTCATCACCACCGGGATCGCGGGCCGTCGCGCGGGGACCGGTCAGGTCGGGGCGGGTACGGTCCGCGCGCCGCTGGGCTGCTTCACCGCGGCGCTCGACGCCCTGGCCCGGTCGCGCGGAGCCGCGTGAGCGCGCCGCGGGATCCCCGGCTCCTGGTCGTCGCGCTCGGGGGCCGGGCGCTCCACGGGCCGGCGCCGCGGGCCGGCCGGGGGCCCGGCCGGCGTACCGGCCACGAGGCGTGGCTTCGGGCGCTCGAGGGGAGCCTCCCGCCGGTCGTCGACGTCGCCGCGGCCGGATTCCGGGTCGTCCTGGTCCACGGTGGCCCGCCGTCCGTCGACGACGGGCGCCGGGGCACGTCGGGCCGCGCCGCCGCCCCGCCGCTCGCGCTGGATCTCCGGGCCGCGGAGGTCCAGGCCACCGCGGGCTACGGCGTCCAGCAGGCGCTGGGCAACCTCGGGCGGACGCGGGGCGTGGACGTGCCGAGCGCCGTGGTCCTGACCCGTGTGGAGGTGGCCGCGGACGACGCCGCCTTCGGCCGGCCGACCCGGGCGGTCGGGCCACCGTACTCGGCCAACGCGGCGCGTCGGCTCGGCCGAGAGCGCGGCTGGACCTTTCTCGGGCCCGCCTCGGCGCGCCGCCGCCTGGTGCCCTCGCCCCGCCCGCGCCGCGTGCTCGAGGCCGGCGTGATCCGCCGACTGGCGGACGCCGGCGTGCTCACGATCACCGCCGGCGGCGGGGGCGTGCCGGTGATCGAGACGGGCGAAGGCCATCGCGGCGTCGAGGCGATCCTCGAGGAGGAAGCGACCGCCGGGCTCCTCGCGACGGCGCTGGCCGCCGACCGTCTCGTCTTCCTCACCGGCGTCGACCAGGTCGAGGTCGGGCATCGCACGACCCGCGCGATCGGGGTCGAGCGCCTGTCGCTCGCGGAGGCGCGGGCCCTCCTGAAGGCGCGCGAGTTCCCGCCGGGCTCCATCGGCCCCAAGATCGAGGCGGCGGTCGAGTTCGTCGAGGCGGGCGGCCGCGAGGCGATCATCACCTCACCCGCGGCCCTGCGCGCGGCGCTCGACGGCCGGGCCGGTACCCGGGTCGTCCGGTGAGCGGCCGCGACCCCTGGTGACGCGCGCGCTCGCCTCGTAGTACGCTCCCGCCCATGGCCAGCTGGTGGGTGACCCTCCTCGTCGGGCTCGCGGTCCTCCTGCTGGGGCGGCGCCTGTTCTGGCTCTTCGTCGGAGCGGCCGGCTTCTTCGTCGGGCTCCACCTGGCGCCGACCGTGTTCGGTGGCCCCGAGTGGCTCCTGATGGTGGCTGCGCTCGTGCTGGGGATCGTCGGCGCCGTGCTGGCGATCGTCTTCCAGTGGCTCGCCATCGGCCTGGCCGGCTTCGCCGCCGGCGTCGAGGGGGCTCTCGCGGCGGCGGCGGCGCTCGGGCTCGACGGCTCGTGGCTCTGGGCCGTGACGTTCGTGGCGGGCATCGTGGTCGCGGCGCTCGCCCTCTGGCTCTGGGACCCGGTCCTGATCCTCCTGTCGGCGCTCGTCGGGGCGGGGCTGCTGGCGCCGCTGATCCCGGTGTCGACCGCCGCTCGTCCCTGGATCTTCCTCGGACTTGCCATCGTCGGCATCGTCTTCCAGGCGAGTGTCCTCGCTCCGCCCGAGGGCGCCCCGCCGCGGCGCGGCCGTCGGGGCTGAAGCCGGGAGGCGACGGGGCCGTGCGCGGGATCGTGTTTCTCGGCGAGCGGGAGCTGGAGCTCCGGGACTTTCCCGATCCCCGCCCGGGGCCGGGCGAGGTCGTGCTGGCCATGAAGGCGTCGGGAATGTGCGGGAGCGACCTCCATCCGTATCGCGCGTCGCGGAGCGGCGGCGCGGCGCGGAGCCTCGGGCTCGGCGGGGGTGCCGGTCCCTGCATCGCGGGCCACGAGCCCTGCGGCGTCGTGGCCGAGCGGGGACCCGGTGTGCTCGAGGCCGCCGCGCCGACCGGCGCGCGCGTCATGAACCACCACTACAAGGGCTGCGGCCAGTGCAAGCACTGCCGGGCCGGCTGGGCGCAGCTCTGCCCCCGCGGGATCGTGGTCTACGGGATGACGGGCCACGGCGGCCATGCGCCGTACATGACCGTGCCGGCCTCGACGCTCGTCCCGCTGCCGGAGGAGCTCTCCTTCGAGGAGGGCGCCGCCATCTCCTGCGGCACCGGCACGGCGTACCAGGCGCTGCGGCGCCTCGACGTCTCCGGCCGGGACACGCTGGCGGTCTTCGGCCAGGGTCCGGTCGGGCTGTCGGCCACCATGCTGGGCGTGGCGATGGGGGCGCGCGTCGTCGCCATCGACGTGGGCCGCGAGCGGCGCGAGCTCGGGCGAGAGTTCGGCGCCGACGCCGTCGTCGACCCCGGGACGACCGACGTCGTCGCGGCCCTGAAAGCGCTCACCGACGGCGAAGGGGTGGATGCCGCGCTCGACTGCTCGGGGCATCCGGACGCTCGGCTCGCGGCGGCGCGGGCCACCCGGACGTGGGGCCGGGTCGGCTTCGTGGGGGAGGGCAACCAGGTGACGTTCGACGTCAGCCCGGATCTCCTGCGGCGCCAGCTGACGCTCCACGCCTCGTGGACCTTCAGCACGTTGATCCAGGAGGAGTGCGCCCGGTTCATCGTCAAGCGCCGGGTGCCGCTGAAGCGGCTCCTCACGCACCGCTTCCAGCTCGCTCAGGCCGCGGAGGCCTACCGGCTCTTCGACACGCAGACGACCGGCAAGGGCGTCTTCGTCTTCGACTGAGCCGGATGACCGGGCGCATCGCCCAGATCAGCGTCTCGCCCGGCGGCGTGCCAAAGCGGCCCGTGCCGCGCGCCCGCGTCACGCGCGCCGGGATCGAGGGAGACGCCCACCGGGACCGCCAGCATCACGGCGGGCCCGATCGAGCGCTCTGCCTGTTCGCGCTCGAGCAGATCGAGGCGCTCCGGGCCGAGGGCCATCCGGTGGAGCCGGGCGCGCTCGGCGAGAACCTGACGATCGCGGGGCTCGACTGGTCGCGGCTCGAGCCGGAGGACTTCTTCCGGCTCGGGGCCGAGGTCCTCGTCCAGATCGCGCGCTTCACGAGCCCCTGCCTGAGCATCCGCGCGGCGTTCCTCGACGAGGACTACTCGCGCGTGTCCCAGAAGCGGCACCCCGGGTGCAGCCGCGTGTACGCACGCGTCCTCGTGCCGGGCGAGATCGGGGCCGGCGACCCGGTGGAGCGCCTGACGCCCGCGGAGGTGGCGCGGCACCTGGCCGTCGGTCTCGGAGCCTGAGGGGGTGACGATCGTCGATCTCTCCCTGCCGATCCGGCCCCACGTGCGCTGGAAGACGGAGGTGACGGTCCTGTCGAGCTTCGAGGACCCGTCGCATCCCTTCCGCTCGAGCCGCCTCTCGATGCCCGGGCACGGCTTCACCCACTGCGACGGCTTCAGCCACTTCATCCCTGGCGGCACCCCGGTGGACCGGATGCCGGTCGAGACCTGGATCGGGGAGGCGGCGGTGGTCGACCTCACCCACGTCGGCGCGAACACGGCGGTCGAGGCCGCCGATCTGGAGGCACGCGGCCGGCACGTGCGCCGGGGCGACATCGCGCTCCTCCGGACCGACTGGCCGCTCCGGCGGTCGTGGGAGACGCCCGAGTTCTGGACCGAGGCACCGTGGACGAGCCTCGGCGCGTGCCGGTGGCTGGTCGCGCGGGGGGTCAGGGCCGTCGGGTACGACTACCCGCCCGATCACCCGGTCCGCGATCTGGTCACCGGCCGGCAGCGCCCGATCGCCCCGGAGGAGTGGGCCACGCACTACACGTTCTTCCCCGCCGGGATCGGCGTCATCGAGTACCTGGTGAACCTGGACCGCCTGGGCCGCGACCGCGTGCGGTTCGTCGCGCTGCCGATCAAGCTCGACGGCGGAGACGGCGCGCCGGCGCGCGCCATCGCGATCCTGGACTGAGGGCGCCGGATGCCCGGCCACCCGTCGCCGTTCCGGCGGTTCGTGGCGATCGACTGGTCGGGGGCCCGGGAGCCGGCCGCCCAGCGGCGGGCCATCGTGCGGTGCGTCATCGAGCAGCGGGTCGGCGGCCGGCGCGTGACCTGTCTCCAGGGCGGGCGGGACCGCCGCGAGACGGTGGCCTGGCTGGCCGACCTGGCGCCGGACGGCGTCCCGACGCTCGCCGGCCTGGACTTCCCGTTCGCCTACGCCGCGCCGTTTCTCGACCATCTCGGCGCCGGCGACTTCGCCGCGATGCTCGAGCGCCTGGCGCCGCTCCACGAGTCGACCGACGCGCCGGAGCGGATCGCCACGCTGGTCGAGGCGTGCGGTCGATGGTGGACGCGGTGCCGCCCTGGCCCGGACCGACACACGCGCCGCCAGGTCGAGTGCCTGCCGGCCACGCGGGGTGCCGAGTCGCCCCTCCGGGCGCTGCGGAGAGCGGGCCGCTACGATTTCGTCGGGGCGCGTCAGGTCGGAAAGGCGGCCCTGACCGGCATCGCGGCCATCGCCGCGCTGAAGACGCGGGCTCCCTCGATCCGGGTGTGGCCCTTCGAGGACCCGGCCGGCGCGCCGCTCGTGCTGGCCGAGATCTGGCCGCGCCTGGCGCTCGGGCGTCTGGTCAAGAGCGCCCCGGCGGCCCGCCGGTCCAAGGTCCGGGAGCTCGACGGGCGCGGGATCCGGCTCCGCCCCGCGGACCGGTGCGCCGCGGCGGCGTCCGATCACGCGATCGACGCGCTGGCGGCCGCCGCCGAGATGGCCCTGGGCGGCTGGCCGCTGATCGGGAGACGTGCCCTGCCGAGGGAGGCCGTCCGTGAGGGCTGGATCCTCGGCGTTCGACCACCCTCGTCATGTCGCGCGGGTTGACCCACGACGGGAAAGGAGCGCTTTCGATGGATCCCATCACGCCACATCTCGACCACGCCGGGCGGCAGGCCCGGCGGGCCCGCCTCGACGGCGCGATCGCGCGATTGCCCATGAAGGTCGCGCGCTCGATGAAGGCGCTCGGGCGCGAGGTGTTCGCCGCCGGCGCGCTGTCCAAGAAGCACAAGGAGCTGACCGCGCTCGCGCTGGCGGTGGCCACCAACTGCTGGGAATGAATCGAGCACCGCGTGGAGGAGGTGCTCCTCCAGGGCGCGACGGAGGCGGAGTTCGCCGAGACCCTCGACATCGGTCTCTACATGGGCGGGAGCCTCGCGATGAAGTCGGTGCGCTACGCGGTCCAGATACGGGAGGAGCTGCGTGCCGAAGGAGCTCGTGCCTGATGGACGATGGGCCCGCCGGCCGGCTCCAGGACACTTCGGTCCGGAGGACTCGAGACCTCTGGCCCCGGCCCCTTGGCCCGCGGCCGGAGAATCGCCGAACGACATGCCAGCGCGGGGCCCGGTCGGGCGTGACGCCACGCCCGATCCTGCCGCTGGAGGGAACGTCGGGCGACGCAGCGAGGAGGCGGCATTGCGGGGAAGACTGACACGTGTCGTGTCGGGAACCACGCTGTTGCTGTGGGGCGCCGCACTGGGGGCGGGAGGCTGTGGGGCCACGCTGGGCACCGAGCACTTCGTGATCCAGAACTCGTCGTTAGCTCCGCGAGAGGCGTTGATCGCGCTCGGGGCGGACCTCGAGGAAGAGCGAGCCCGCGTCAGTCGCTTCTTGCGAAGGGAGGCGCCGACCCGAATCGTGGTGTGGGTGGAGGACGGGAATCGGGTCGCGAACGCGTCTGGCGGGAAGCTCAACCTGTACGCGCAACACGGCCAGATCTACGCGGGTGCCGCGGCCCACGAGCTCGTCCACCTGACGACGGGATACACGGCTCTGCCGTTTCTCGAGGAGGGGCTCGCGGTCTACGTCTCCGAAGAGCTTGACCCTGACCTGACCAATCTCTTCCCGCAGGTGGGGCAGCCGGTCGACGCATGGGTCGAGCTGTTCCGTCGCCGCGACACGCTGATCCCGCTGGACGTGGCGTTCCGGACTCAGCGATTCGATTGGAACCTCGATGGGTTGCCGCGCGACGCGGAAGCCTGGCAGACATATGTCGAGGCCGAGGCGGGCTCCCTCGTCCGCTTCGTGGTGGAGTCCAAGGGATGGGAGGCGTTCTGGTAGCTCCATCGCCAGCAGAGCCTCCAGACGAGCCTGGAGCGATCGCCGCCCCAGCTGCAGCAGGAATGGCTCGAGTCCGTATCGTCGCGCCGAAAGTACACGATGCCGTGTCGCATGGCGCTGCCCCAGAGCCGCGGGAGATATCGCGCCTGGTGCGAGCGCGCCGAGCCGGGCCAGTAGTGCCGAGATTCGAGGCGAAGCGCATTCCGATTACCGAGACGATGGGGCGTCGAGCGTCCCAGGGGAGGGCAGGCATGATCAGGGCCCTGGCCATTTCTGCGGCGCTGGCGGTCTCGGTCGCGCCGCCCGCCGCGCATGCGCAGCTCTTCGGCGG
>DATBGA010000012.1:0-5559 GCA_036558225.1 Candidatus Methylomirabilota bacterium
CCTGCGGCGGCAGCGAACCCGCTGGCACCGCGGGCTTCTCGACACGCTGCTCCGCCATCGGACGATGATCGGCAACCCGCGCTACGGCCCGGTCGGGCTCCTCTCCCTGCCGGCGTTCGTCGTGTTCGAGCTCCTCGGCCCGATCGTGGAGCTCCTCGGCTACCTGGTCGTGCCGATCTCGTACATGGTGGGGATGCTCAATACCCGCCACATGATCGCGTTCCTGGCGGCCGCGTTTCTCCTGAGCATGCTGCTCTCGGTCTTTGCGGTCTTCCTGGACGACATCACGTTCCGGCGGCACGCGCGGGCCCGCGACCTCGCTCTCCTCATCCTGGTCAGCATCGTCGAGAACCTCGGCTACCGGCAAATCACCGTCTGGTGGCGGGTGATGTCGTTCTGGGAGTACTGGCGGGGGACGTCGGGGTGGGGTCAAATGGAGCGCCGGGGCCTGAGCAACGCGTGAGGATGAGCGCATGACGTCTCTTCCCGACGACGTCCTCGCCCGCGCACGGCGCCAGCTCGCGGCGTTGGACACTGCGACGCGCGCGCTCGCCAGCACGACCGACGTCGGGCCGGCGCTCGGCCGGATCGCCGCCGCGGCCGTCGAGCTGGCGGGGGCGGACATCGCCTACATCACCGCCGCGGACCCGAGCAGCGCCGTGCCCCGCGTCCTCGCCCGTGCCGAATCCGAGGCCGCGGGACCGGCGAGCGCGGACGCGTCCCCCGCGAGCCCCGTGTCCGGCGAGGTCAGCCTCCCCGTCGTGGTCGAGGAGGAGGTGGTGGGTCATCTGGTCGTCGCGTGGCCCCGGGGGCGGCCGGGGGGTGACCTGGACATGGAGGGGCTCGGCCGGCTCGCCGCGCTAGCCGCGCTCGCCATCCGGCACCGGCGCCTCGCGACCGCCCTGATCGGCGGCGGGCACGACCCGGCAACCTTGCGGGCCGAGGATCTCGTGCGCGTCGCCGGACAGCTCCGCCGCATCGTGGACGCCGCCAAGGACGGCATCGTGACCACCGACGTCGGCGGACTGATCGCCTCGGCCAACCCCGCCGCCGAGGCGCTGTTCGCGTATCCGGCCGGCGCGCTCACCGGCCGCCCCGTGGCCGTCATCCTTCCGGGGCTCGTCCTCGGCGGGACCGCCGCCGTCCGCTCGCCCGCGGGAACCGAGGTCGACGGCGTCCGCCAGGACGGCTCGCGGTTTCCGGCGGAGCTGTCGGTCAGCACCATGGTCTCCGACGCGGGCCGGGCCTACGTCGTCATCGTGCGCGACGTCACCGAGCGGAAGGCCGTGGAGCGCATGAAGGACGAGTTCGTGGCGATGGTCTCGCACGAGCTGAGGACGCCGCTCACGGCGCTCCGCGGCCACGTCGAGCTGGTGCTGGACGGCGACGGTGGACCCGTGACCGAGATGCAGCGGCGCTTCCTCCAGGTGGCGACCCAGAGCGCGGACCGCCTGGGCGCGCTGATCAACGACCTCCTCGACGTTGCCAAGATCGAGGCCGGCCGCGTGCAGCTCCGGAAGGAGCTGGTCGACGTTCGCGGGGTCCTCCAGGAGGTGTCGGCCACCTTCCGGATCGAGGCGACGCGCCACGGCCTCGCCTTCCGCGAGGAGGTCGGCGAGCTGCCGACGGTCGTCGGCGACCGCGACCGCCTCATCCAGGTGTTCGGCAACCTGGTCTCGAACGCGATCAAGTACACGCGCGCCGGAGAGGTGGGCGTGAGCGCCCGACCCACCTACGGCGCGGTGGAGGTCGTGGTCCACGACACGGGGATCGGCATGACGCCGGACGAGCAGCGCCAGCTGTTCACCAAGTTCTTCCGGAGTCGCGATCGGTCGGGCCCGGACCCGGGCGGGACCGGGCTTGGCCTGGTGATCGTCAAGGGAATCGTCGAGGGTCACGGCGGCACCCTCGCCGTGGAGAGCGCGCCGGACGCGGGCACCCGCGTGCGCGTCACGCTGCCGGCCATCGGCGGCGTTCCCGCCGCGGGCACCGAGGAGCGGAGGGAAACGGCGACGGTGCTGGTCGTCGACGACGAGGTCACGCTCCGCGACCTCCTCCTCGAATACCTCCAGATGTGGGATTATGGCGCGGTGCCGGCCGCCAGTGGCGCCGAGGCCTTAGAGCTCGCTCAGCGCGTGAAGCCCGATCTCATCATCCTCGACGTCGGGATGCTGCCGATGAGCGGAGTGGACGTCCTCCAGCAGCTCAAGAAGGACCCCGCGACTCGCGCGATCCCAGTGCTGCTGCACTCGGTGACGGACGATCCCGGCCGGATGCTCGCGCTCGGCGCGACCGACTTCCTCCTGAAGCCCGTCACCGGCACACGCCTCCGGGAGGCGATCGTCAGCGCCCTCGACAAGACGCCCATTCCGCTGTTTGTGCTGGACGGCGACGAGGCCCGGGGCCAACGGATCCGGACAGTGCTGGAGGAGACCGGGCTCGAGGTCGGTGCCGCGCGGACGCTGGCCGACGCGGTCGCCATCCCCGCGACGCCCGCGCCCATCATCGTGCTCGGCCCCAAGCTCGCCGACGGTGACGCCGCCCCGCTGGTCGCCCGGTGGAGCGCCGACCCGGCATTCCGGGGCGCGGCGGTGCTACTGGTGGGGACCTGGCTCGACGGGGGCTTCCAGGCCGGCCCGGGTTGCCACGTCGAGCTCCTCCGGGGACAGCGGGCCTCGGACGCGGCCGGGCGCGTCCGCATGCTGATCGCCCGCCGCCGCGCCGCGATTCGAGGCCCCGCCAGTGGCTAGGATCCTGCTGGCGGAGGACGAGCAGCAGATCGGCGACATGGTGGCCTTCAAGCTCACCAACTCGGGGCACGACGTCATCCGCGTGGTGGACGGCGAGGCGGCGCTGGCGGCCGCCGAGCGGGACCGCCCGGAGGTCATCATCCTGGACGTGATGATGCCGCTGATGGACGGCTTCGCGGTGCTCGGGCGGCTCAAGGCGAATCCCGATCTCCGCGCGATCCCGGTGATCATGCTCACCGCTCGCGGCCAGGAGCGCGACGTGCTGTCGGGGCTCCAGGCCGGCGCAGCCGACTACATCGTGAAGCCGTTCAGCCTGAAGGAGCTCCTCGCGCGCGTGGACGTCGCCCTCCGCCGCCGCTGACACGCGCCGCCCGTGATCGGCCGGCAACCGCGCCGGTCCCGCCGCCGCCCCGGCTCATAAGTGACTGTTACCCTCCGGTGATCGGTGGCTCATAAGTGGCTGTTACCCAGCGCGTGAGACGGAAGGCCCTCCGGCGGGCTGGCGGGGGGATACCCCGGTAGGGGGGGCTCGAGATCGTCGATCCTGAGCCAAGTGTGCGCCCGCCCCTCGGGCCGATCATGGCGGACTCCCGCTCGAGAGCGGGGCCAGAGGGGTCGCCAGGGCCCAGAGGCGCTCCAGCGCCACGTCGATCTGCCGCCGGAGCTGGAGGGGATTCAGGCTGTGATACAGCCGGTCGAGGGCCTCGCGCGCTTCGGGCTTGAGGACGCCCGTGGCACAGAGGCGTTGATACGGCGTCTGGGCGCGATCGTAGACGCGTCGGATCTTCGTGCCGACCCGGACCCGGTCCACCAGCTTCTGGACTGGTTGAAAGAAGTTCACGTGCAGCCGCAGCAACCGGTAGACCGCATGGAGGGCCGCATAGGCGGGCTTGGTGGTGAAGCGATCATAGCCGATCCACCGGCGCACGACGGCGCCGTTCTTCTGCTCGACGTGGGCGCTGTCGTTCTTGTGATACGCGCGGCCGCGGGTGAAGGTGATGCCCTCGCGCTGACAGTAGCGCCACAGGGCCTCGTTGATGAACTCGGAGCCGGAGTCGCTATCCCAGCCCAGCAAGGGCATCGGCAGGCGCTGCCGGGCGCGGTGGATGGCACCACCCACGCGCTCGTAGCCTTTGCCCCAGACCGCCTCAAGCTCGGTCCAGCCGGTGACGATGTCGACCGCACAGAGGGTACAGAGATAGAACCCCATGGTGCTGGCCCCACAGTGCGCGACGAGATCCCCTTCGAGAAACCCGGGCCGGGCATCGTCCCATTCGGCAAAGGTGCGGATGGGGATCTGGTGCTTGAGCCAGGTCCCGGCCCGCGTGATCCCAAGACCGCGGCGCGGCCGGGTGGCCCGGATCGGCGTGAGCAGGCGCTTGAGCGTCGCGGCGCTCACGCGGCGCAGGGCGGCGGCGGTCTCGGACGTCACGCGCAGGGCGGCGAACGCGCCCAGCCGGTCGAGCAACTCGGGGATGAACGGCTGCAGCCGGACGGCGCCGATCTCCCCACTGGCCTCCCACAGGACCTGGGCAGCCAGGGTGACGTCGGGGCCGTACACCCGCGGCCGGCCGGTCCGAGCCGCCCGGGGCGTCGTCCGCGGCGGGTGGCGCAGGCGGCGCACGGCCGCCTTCCGATGGTAGCCGGTCACGGCGACGACCTCATCCAGCATGCGGCGTTTCACCGGGCGCGACGCCTGCAGGTACCGCAGCCGCTGCGCGGCCACGTACTCGTGGATGCTCGTCCGGGTCACGGTCACCTCCCCACTGGGATTGGGTCTGGTAACCGCTACTTTTGAGCCACGCCCCTTCGTTCGGTAACCGATGTTTTGACCCGATGCGGCCGCTGGACAGCCGCAGGCCCGTCTGGTAAGGTGTCGGACGCTTCAGGTGGTTCTCGCCGTCCAGTGGCGGCCCGGTGGACAGGTAGCTCAGTTGGTAGAGCACGGGACTGAAAATCCCGGTGTCGGGGGTTCAACTCCCTCCCTGTCCACCATTTTTCTTCGGTGGTTACATCACCACTACTTCCGACTACCGACGCTACCGGGGCAGTAACGGGGTCAGTAGCGCTCGCGGATGCGGGCTCCCTGCGCACGAGTCGTTCGAGCGCCTGCCGCTGGTTCTCCGGGCTCAGGTGCGAGTACCGCGGGGTCATCACGAGCGTCTTCTGGCCGAGGATCTCCTTCACCGTGTAGAGATCGACGCCCGCCATGACCAGGCGACTCGCCGCGGTGTGCCAACAGGTCGTGGAAGCGAAGATCGGTGATCTCGGCGGCCTTCACGGCGCAGTGCGCAGCAGATCCGGGTGATGGATTCGATGGTGTCGCGTTTTCTGCGCGCGGTTGCGCAGTAGCGAGGGGGATTGCATCGGAGGCATCCGGTTGTTGCGCGCAGTGGCGAAGGGGGATCGCGGCGATCATGTCTGGTTGCTGCGCGTCCTCGCGCAGCCGGGAGGAATGATCGATTCGATGGTGTCGAGTTTCTGCGCGCCGATACCCACCGGGGATGGGGCATTGCGTCGATGGCTCGGGCGGCTGGCGCGCTGGGCGCGCTTTTCGTAGAATCCCACGCCATGGGCCTCCTCACCTTCGGTCTCAACGTGACGTTGGACGGGTGCATCGATCACACCCAGGGGATCGTGGACGACGAGCTGCACGACTATTGGACGCAGCTCATGGATCAGAGCGGGGCGATGCTCTTCGGGCGCAACACCTACGAGCTGATGGAGGGAGCCTGGCCCGCGGTGGCACGCGACGAAAAGGCGCCGCGCGCGATGCGCGAGTGGGCACAGAAGCTCGAGGCGAAGGCGA
>DATBGA010000013.1:0-23961 GCA_036558225.1 Candidatus Methylomirabilota bacterium
GAACCAGAGCACCCGCCCCCCCCCTCGCGCGCGCCGACCTTCGCCGGGGGCGGCGCAGCGAAGGCCATCGTAGGGTAGGCGTGAGCCCGAGTCGACCGGTCCTCTCCCGAGCCCCGCCCCGTGGGGAGTTTTGGGACGTTGACAGCCCCGAGGGTCGATGCTAGCGGTTCTTCTGTGCTGCCCCTGGATTGTCGATGGTGGCAGATCCTGGACCGGAGTTGACGGCGAGCGCGGAAGGAAGAAGGAGGCGGTATGAAACGAAAGAGCGCGTGGGTCACCCGTTGCCTCGGAGGAGGCCTGGTCGCCATGGCCGTGACGGTGTCGGCGCAGACGATCCCTACGGCCCGTGATCAGGTCGCCCGCCCGGGCGGCCAGGTGCCGGGCGTGCCGCCGCTCGCTTTGGTCAAGGTCGCCGACGGCTTCAACGACCCGGTCGGCGTCACGTCGGCGAACGACGGCACCGGGCGCATCTTCGTCGTCGAGCGGGTCGGGCGCGTCAAGGTCGTCGCCAAGGACGGGCGCGTTCTGCCCGAGCCGTTCCTGGACCTCACCAAGACGAATCCCCTCGGGTCCGAGGTGCAGACGGGCTTCGTCGAGCAGGGCCTCTGGTCGATCGCGTTCCACCCGAAGTTCAAGGAGAACGGCCACGTCTTCGTCCACTACTCGTCGCTGCCATTCAACGGCGCCTCGATCGTGGCCCGCTACACCGTCGACCGCGCCAGCCCCGATCGGATCACGACGGAGCAGGCGAACAAGACGGTGAAGGTGATCATGAACATCCCCCAGCCGTACTACAACCACTACGGCGGGACGATCGCCTTCGGGCCCGACGGCTACCTCTACGTCGGCAAGGGCGACGGCGGGTGGGAGGGCGACCTCCTCGACGCAGGGCAGCGCCTCGACATGCTCCTGGGCAAGATGCTCCGGATCGACGTGGACGTGCCCGACACCACGCAGTATCGGGTGCCGCCCGACAACCCAATGGCGACGGCGATGCAGGACCGCATGATGTCGCTCTTCGGCGTGACGGAGGAAGGGTTCGCGAAGATCCGCCAGGGCCGGCCGGAGATCTGGGCCTACGGCCTGCGCAACCCGTACATGTTCCACTTCGACCGGCGGAGCGGCGACCTCTTCATCGCCGACGTCGGCCAGAACCACTGGGAAGAGATCGACTACCAGCCCAAGGCCAGCAAGGGCGGCGAGAATTACGGCTGGCGCCACAACGAGGCGTCCCACTGCCATCCCCTGAGCGGGCCCAACGAGAACTGCTCGGTCGTCGGCGTCCTGCCCGTGGCGGAATACCCGCACCAGGAGCCGTACCCGGGGGCGACGAAGCTCACGCAGGGCTTCGGCTGCTCGGCGCAGGGGCTCGGCGTGGCGAACTACGGGGGCATGAGCAAGGTCTACCTGGTGGGCGACTGGTGCTCGGGCCGCCTCTGGGCGGTCGGCTGGAACGGCTCGCGCTGGCAGCTCCAGGAGTCGCTCCAGACGAACCTCCAGTTCACGGCGGGGGATCTCGACGAGGACGGCTTTGTCCTCGCGGTCAACTGCTACTGCTTCTATCTCGACGACAAGGGTGCGGTGGCGAATCCACCGGGGGCGCTGTGGCGCGTCATGCCGCAGAGCCAGGTGCCGGCCGGCGCACAGACGGCGCCGGTGGTCCGGCGATAACCGAGGCGAGCGGCCGGGGCGGGGCCGCGGTCGGCGGGCCCGCTCCGGCAGGATCCCGCTCGGCGCGGGCGACGGCGGCGGGCGCGGCCGCCGGCCTCTTGCTGGCCGGGGCCGTGCTCGCTCCCGGGCCCCTGGCGGCCGCGGTCCAGTTCCAGCACATCGCGTTCGGCACACCGCTCGACGTCTCGCCGCGTCCCGGAGAGACCTTCACGGCGGCCGTGGCGCAATTTCACGAGACCGGCCAGAACCCGTACGTCAGCGACGCCGCCGCGCTGGCGGACGGCAAGCACCTCTACGAGACGTGGTGCCAGTCGTGCCACATGCCCGACGGCTCGGGGCGGATCGGGCCGAGCCTGATCGGCCCCCAGCACATCCACGAGCGCGCGGCGACCGACGTCGGTCTCTTCGAGGCGGTCCTCGGGGGCAGCCTCGGCGCGATGCAGTCGTTCCGGGACCGCATGACGCAGGACGAGATTCTGCGCGTGACGGCGTACGTGCAGAGCCTGCGGCGGAGCGGCTCTTGACCGGGGTCGCGCCGTCGACGAACGACCCGCTTGCGGAGGTGCGCGGCATCTCCTATGGTGGCGGCGTTCAATCGAGTACCGTGCGGAATTTTTCCACACCCGCTCCAGCAGATGGAGGAGGAGGGCTCCGGACAATGAAATACGTCGCCACCCTCATCGCAATCCTCGCGCTCGGCCTCATCGCCGCGGACGTCGCGTCCGCCGAGATGACCGTCAACCTCCAGGCTGTCGCCGACGGGCTGACCGCGCCGCTCAACCTCGTGTCGCCGCCGGACGGGACGAAGCGCCGCTTCATCACCGAGCAGATCGGGGTCATCAAGATCCTGATGCCCGACGGAAAGATCCTGGACGAGCCGTTCCTCAACATCCAGCACCGCATCGTCAGCCAGCACGCGTTCTTCGACGAGCGCGGCCTCCTGGGGCTCGCGTTCCATCCGGACTTCAAGAGCAACGGCCGGTTCTTCATCGCGTACAGCGGCTTGCTGCCCGGTGATTCGACGAACGACAAGCTCCTCTGGTACTCCCACACGAACTACGTCGCCGAGTACCGGGTGTCCAAGACCGATCCGAACAAGGCCGACCCCACGTACGAGCGGATCGTCAGCAAGATCGACTGGCCTCAGTTCAACCACAACGGCCACTGGATCGGTTTCGGGCCCGACGGGTTCCTCTACGTCTCGACGGGCGACGGCGGCTACGCGAACGACTGGGGAATCGGCCACAACGTGACCAAGGGGAACGGCCAGGACCTGACCTCGATCAACGGTAAGATCCTCCGGATCGACGTCAACGGCGCCGAGCCCTACGCCGTTCCCGCGGACAACCCGTTCGCGGGCCGGCAGGACGTCAAGGCCGAGATCTGGGCGTACGGGTTCCGGAACCCGTGGCGCTGCTCGTTCGACATGGGCGGCACCAAGCAGCTCTTCTGCGCCGACGTCGGGCAGAACTCCTTCGAGGAGGTCGACATCGTCACGAAGGGCGGGAACTACGGGTGGCGCGTGATGGAAGGCAAGCACTGCTTCGACTACGTGAACCCGAACACGCACCTGGCGTCGTGCGACTCCGGCGGGATGACGCCGCCCATCATGGAGTACAACAACTGCAACGTCACCCAGGACTGCAAGGGCCTGTCGATCACCGGCGGGTTCGTCTACCGGGGCAGCCACCAGCCCTGGCAGGGCAAGTACTTCTTCGGTGACTGGAGCAAGCAGTTCGCCGTGCGGGACGGCCACATCTTCGTCGCCACCGACAACGGCGGCAACTGGACGATGGAGGACGTGAAGGTCGCCAACATGCCGAACTTCAACTCGTACGTCCTCGCGTTTGGCCAGGACGGCGACGGTGAGGTGTACGTGCTGACGCAGGACACCACCGGGCCGGTCGGCGGGCTCGCGAAGGTCTACAAGATCGTGCCCTAGGCCGGAGCCGGCGGGGCCCGGCGCCGGGCCGGGCCCCGCCATCCCCCACCCATGCGAAGACCGATCGCTCTCGGGCTGGCGACGGCCGCGACCCTGACCGCCTGGCTGCTCGCGGGGATCGGCGCGGCCCAGTCGCCGTCGTCGACGCCGACCTCGGCGGCCCCCGCGCCCGCGACCCCGCCGGCCAACGGGGCCGCGCCCCCCGTCGAGTTCACGAAGGAGTTCCTGAGCGACGGCCAGAACGTCCAGAAGGGGCGCGAGGTCTGGCAGGCGCGCTGCCAGTTCTGCCACGGCAAGATGGCCTATCCCGGCAAGGCGCCGAAGCTCCAGCCGTCGCGCTACACGCCGGCGTTCGTGTACGACCGGGTCGCGAACGGCTTCCAGGGCATGCCGTCGTGGCGGCACGAGTTCTCGGTCGAGCAGCTGAAATCCGTCGTCGCCTATGTCCTCAGCCGGGAGTTCCCGAACTGACGCACATGCCCCCGATCCTCCAGAAGATCACGGTCCCCTACGAGTACCCGGTCTACTTCACGGTCGACGTCTTCGACCCCGGGAATCCCGATCTCGTGGAGGCGCTCTCGCGGAAGGAGCCCTCCCGGCGTCACCGCATGTTCGTCGTAGTGGAGCGCGCCGTGGCCGAGGCGTGGCCGGGGCTGGCGGCGACCGTCGCCCGCTACGCGGAGCGCCACCTGGAGCGACTCGAGCTGGTGGCGCCGCCGTGGATCGTCGACGGCGGGGAGGCGGTGAAGAACGATCCGGCCCCGCTGCTGGCGCTCCAGACCGTGCTCCACGCGCTCCGGCTGGACCGCCAGTCCTACGTGGCCATCGTGGGCGGCGGGGCCCTCCTTGACGCCGCGGGGTACGCTGCCGCCACCGCGCATCGCGGGATCCGGACGGTCCGGCTCCCGACGACCGTCCTCGCCCAGGCCGATTCGGGCGTCGGGGTGAAGAACGGCGTCAACGCCTTCGGCGTGAAGAACTTCCTCGGCACCTTCGTCCCGCCCTTCGCCGTGTTGAACGACCGCCGGTTCCTGGAGAGCCTCGGGCGGCGGGACACGGTCGCCGGGATGGCCGAGGCGGTCAAGGTGGCGTTGATCCGGGACCCGGAGTTCCTGACCTGGCTGGAGACGCACGCCGACGCGCTGGCGGCGTGTGCGCCCGACGCGGTGAGCGAGCTGATCCGCCGCACCGCCGCGCTGCACCTCGAGCACATCGCCACCTCGGGCGACCCGTTCGAGATGGGGAGCGCGCGGCCGCTCGACTTCGGGCACTGGGCCGCTCACCGGCTCGAGTCGCTCACCCGGAACCGGCTCCGTCACGGCGAGGCGGTCGCCGTCGGGATCGCCCTCGACACGCTGTACTCGCACGCGGCGGGGCTGCTTCCGGCGGCGGGCGTGGCGCGGGTCCTGGACCTCCTCGGGCGGCTCGGGCTCCCGCGCTGGGACGAGGCGCTGGACCTCCGGGATCCCGGCGGCCGGCCCGTCGTCCTGGACGGGCTCGCGGAGTTCCGGGAGCACCTGGGGGGGGAGCTCACCGTCACGCTCCTGGCCGCGATCGGCCGGGGCGTCGAGGTGCACGAGATGCGCGAGCCCCTCGTGATGGGCGCCCTGGACGAGCTGCGCCGCCGCCACGGCCGGCCGTGAAGCTCGCCGTCCCGGGCGAGCCGCACCTCACCTACTGCACGAACATCCATCCCGGGGAGACGTGGGCGGAGGTCCGCGCGAACCTCGAGCGGCACGTCGTGCGGGTGAAGACCGCCGTGGCGCCGGCCCGGCCCTTCGGCGTGGGGCTGCGCCTCTCGGCGGTGGCGGCCGCCGCGCTCGCCCAGCCCGCGGAGCTGGAGGCGTTTCGCGGGTTCCTCCGGGACCGCGGCCTCTACGTCTTCACGATCAACGGCTTTCCGTACGGGCCGTTCCACGGGACGCGCGTGAAGGAGGAGGTGTACCTCCCCGACTGGCTCGACGACGCGCGCCTGTCGTACAGCGATCGCCTGGCGGAGCTCCTGGCCGCGCTCCTGCCGGACGAGCCCGGGCTCGAGGGGACGGTCAGCACCGTGCCGGGGGCGTACAAGGGGCGCGTCCACGGGACGGCCGACCAGGGCCGGATGGCGGATCTCATGGTGCGCCACGCGGCCGGGCTCCACCGGCTTCGTGAGCGCACCGGCAAGACGGTGTCGCTCGCGCTCGAGCCCGAGCCCTGCTGCCTCCTGGAGACACTCGACGAGACGGTGCGCTTCTTCGAGGGCCACCTGTTCGCGGCACCGGCGGTCGCCGCCTTCGGCCGGCTGACCGGCCTCGGCCGCGCGGAGAGCGAGGCGGGCCTCCGGCGCCACCTCGGGGTCTGCTTCGACGCCTGCCACATGGCCGTCGAGTTCGAGGATGCGGCCGCGGGCCTCGCGGCGCTCCGATCGGCCGGCATCCGCGTCGGCAAGGTGCAGGTGAGCGCGGGCCTGCGGGTCCCGATGGACCCGGGCGATCGAGCGCTCGTGGACGCGCTCCGGCCTTTCGCCGAGGGCGTGTATCTCCACCAGGTGGTCGAGCGGCGCGACGGGCGTCTCGTCCGCTACCTGGACCTGCCCGAGGCGCTCGAGGCGGCCGCCCGGGACGGCGGCGGCGCGCGCGAGTGGCGGATCCACTTCCACGTGCCCCTCTTCCGCGAGGAGCTCGGTCGGTTCGCGAGCACACAGGACTACCTCCGCGGGGTGCTGGGGCTCCTCCGGCGCGAGGCGCACACGCCGCACCTCGAGGTCGAGACCTACACCTGGGACGTGCTGCCCGAGGCCTATCGACGGGAGGACATCGCGGCCGCGGTGGCCCGCGAGCTCCACTGGGTCCTCGACCAGCTCGGAGTCAAGCCCTGATTAGTCAAAGTCGGGGTCTGACCCCATATTTGGTTCTCGGACGGGTGTCCAACCTGCCGACGGTGTGGACCAATACGCTGGCCGGGACGGTGCTGGCCGGCGCCGCGGCCGCCCCGGGTCGTGTCGGGCTCCTCGCGCTCGCGTTCTCGCTCCTCTACACGGGCGGCATGTACCTGAACGACGCCTTCGACCGGGAGAGCGACGCGCGTGAGCGGCCCGAGCGCCCGATCCCGTCGGGCCGGGTCGGGGCGGGGCCGGTCTTCGCGATCGGCTTCGCGCTGCTGGCCGCCGGCGTCCTGCTGGTGGCCGCCGCCGCGACCGGCCCCGCGGGGGGCGGCTTCGGGGCCGTCGGCTCGGGTCTCCTGCTCGCGGGCGTGATCACCGCCTACGACGCCTGGCACAAGGCGAACCCGCTGAGCCCGGTGGTGATGGGCCTCTGCCGCGTCCTGGTCTACCTGACGGCGGCGCTCGCCGTCGCGGGGCGGATCGGCCCGGCGGTCTGGGGCGGGGCCGCCGTGCTCCTCGCGTACCTTGTCGGCCTCACCTACGTCGCGAAGCAGGAGAACCTCACCGAGCTCGGCCACCTCTGGCCGCTCGCGTTCTTGGGTGCGCCGTTCGCCTACGCCTGGCCGACGCTCCTGACGGGCGGCGTCGGCCCGATCCTCTATCTCGGCTTCCTCCTCTGGGTCGCCTACGCCGTGGCCGGGCTCGTCCGCCCGCGCCGCCGGGAGATCAAGTGCGCGGTGGTGAGCCTCATCGCCGGCATCTCGCTGCTCGACGCGCTCCTGATCGCCGGCGCGGGCGATTCCAGCCGGGCGGCGTGGGCCGTTCTTGGCTTCGCTCTGACGCTCGTCTTGCAGCGCTGGGTCCCGGGGACCTGAGCCGGAGGCACGGCATGACCGCACTTCCCCTCGCCGAGGCGGTCCGCCACATCCTGGCCGGTGACCCCGGTGCCGAGCGCTTCCGCGCGACGCTCGCGGCGGTCGTCCGGCACTTCGGCGCCGACATGGGCATGATCCACCGGCTCAATCCCGCCGACCGGCACCTCGAGCTCGTGGCGACGACCGACGGCGTCCCGGAGCCCGTCCTCGCCGCGGCCCGCCGCATCCCGCTCGGCAAGGGGATCGCCGGCGAGACCGCGCTGACCGGCAGGCCCGTGTCGATGTGCAACCTCCAGACCGACACGAGCGGCGTGGCGCGCCCCGGCGCGAAGGCCACCGGTGCCCAGGGCACCCTCTGCGTGCCGGTGTTCCGGCGCGACGAGGTCGTGGGGACGCTCGGGATCGGCGTGCGCGGGGAGCGGACCTTCACCGACGCCGAGACCGAGGAGCTCCTGGCCGCCGGCCGCGTGCTGGCCGGCTCGCTCGAGCCCGATGGGGCCTGAGCGAGCCGGACAGGGGCCGGCCACGCTGCGCCTGGTCGCCAGGCCGACCGGTGTCGACCCGCTTGAGCCAGTGGGGCGCGGCCGTCTACCGTAGATGGGGGAGCTCTCGATGGCACGGTGGACCTTCAACGAAGCGCACACCGCCGCGGAGTTCTGCGTGCGGCACATGATGATCACCTACGTCCGGGGCACCTTCAAGAACCTGCAGGGGACGCTCGAGTTCGATCCCGACCGCCCCGAGGACGCCTGGGCCGAGGTGAGCATCGACGCCGCGACGCTCTGGTCGGGCGAGCCCGAGCGCGACGAGCACCTGCGGAGCGAGGACTTCCTCGACGTGGCGCACCATCCGCGGATCGTGTTCCGCAGCACGAGCGCCGCGCCGGTCGCGCGGAACGAGTACCGGGTGACCGGGGACCTGGCGATCCGCGGCGTGACCCGATCGGTGAGCCTGGACGTCCGCTACCTGGGCCAGTGTCGCTCGCCCTTCGACGATACCCGGGTCGGGTTCACCGCGACGACACGAATCAACCGCCATGATTTCGGGGTGAGCTGGAACGCCGACCTCAGAGACACCGGCTTCGTCGTGGGCGACGACGTCCTCATCACCATCGACGTCGAGGCGGAAAGACCGGACGAGCCGCCGCGAGCCTGACGCGGCGAGGAGAGAGCTTTCATGTCGACGCCCCCCGCCCGGCCACCGGCCGTGGACGTCCGCCGAGCCTCCGAGCGGTTCCACACGCGCATCGGCTGGCTCGACTCCCACCACAGCTTCAGCTTCTCCACCCACTACGATCCGGCGAACACCCACCACGGGCTCCTGCTCGTCTCGAACGACGACACGGTCCGCGCGGGAACGGGGTTCCGGACCCATCCCCACCAGGACATGGAGATCGTCACCTGGGTGCTGGACGGGGAGCTCGAGCACAAGGACTCGGAGGGGCACACGGGGATCATCTACCCGGGCCTCGCCCAGCGGATGAGCGCCGGCACCGGGATCTGGCACTCGGAGATGAACCCTCGCCACGACCGAGATGTCCACTTCGTGCAGATGTGGGTGCCGCCGGACACGGAGGGGATCCGGCCCGGCTACGAGCAGCTCGACATCAACGCCCAGCTCGACGGGGGCGGGCTGGTGCCGATCGCGTCGGGCCGGGGCCACGGGGCCGCGATCGCCATCCGGCAGCGCGGCGCCGTGCTGTGGGGCGCGCGGCTCAAGCCCGGGGAGACCGTGCGCATCCCCGACGCGCCGTTCGTCCACGTCTTCGTGGCCCGGGGCGGGGCGACGCTCGAGGGAGCGGGACCGCTCGCGACGGGCGACGCCGCGCGCCTGACCGGCGCCGGCGCCCGCGCGCTGACGGCCGACCCGGCCACGGGCGCGGAAGTGCTGGTCTGGGAGACGGCCGGCGAGCCCGCCGGCGTCTGAGGGCCGCCTCGGGCCGAGGCGCTCAGGCCGCCGAGCGGAGAGGCGCGCCGGGCGCCTCAGCGCCCGAAGACGTGGTCGAGGAGGAGCCCCTTGACCGCGGTGGCCTCCACCGGGCCGTCGGGGAGCAGTCGGGGCTCGCTCGAGATGAGGAGCGGGCCGGCGGCGAGGTCGTCGGTCGGGCGCCCGTGTGAGCCCTTGACCAGGCTCGCGTCGAGCGGGATCACGTCCATCAGGTAGCGGAAGCCGAGCGCCTTCTTCGCGAGCCGCCAGCCGACGCTCGCTTTCGGGAGCCGCAGCGTGGGGTCGAGGAACAGCTCCACCGGGTCGTAGCCCGGCTTCCGGTGGATGTCGACCGTCCGCGCGAAGTCGGGAGCGCGCGCGTCGTCCAGCCAGTAGTAGTAGGTAAACCAGCGGTCCGCCCGCGCGAGCGCGACCAGCTCGCCCGCCCGCGCGTGGTCCAGCCCCGCGGCGCGCTTCCCCGCCTCGCCGAGCACGCGCTCGACGCCGGGCAGCCCGGCGATCAGCCGCTTCACCTCCGGCACCCGCTCCGGGCGGCGCACATAGACGTGGGCGATCTGGTGGTCCGCCACCGCGAAGGCCTCGCAGGCGCCGGGGTCGAGGAGCTCCCGCCCGAGCTCGGTCCGGACCTGGATCAGGCCAGCCTCCCGCAGCGCGCGGTTCACGTGGATGGCGCCGGTCACCGGCGTGATGCCGTACTCGGACAGCACGACGACCCGCGTCCCGTCCGCGCGCGCGTGCGCGATGAGCTCCCCGCAGAGCGCGTCGACCGCTCGGAGGTCCCGCGCGATCGCCGGATCCCCCGGCCCCAGCCGCTGGAGGTTGTAGTCGAGGTGCGGCACATAGACCAGCGTCAGCGTCGGCCGCTTCGTGTCGTAGACGTGGCGCGCGCAGTCGGCGATCCAGCGGCTCGCCGCGAGGTCGGTGGCCGGCCCCCAGAACTGGAAGAGCGGGAACTGACCGAGCCGGGCGTTCAGCTCGTCCCGCAGCTCGGGGGGCTGCGTGTAGACGTCGGGAATCTTCCGCCCGTCGGCGGGGTACATCGGGCGCGGCGTCACCGACCAGGTCGCCGTGCTGTGCATGTTGTACCACCAGAAGAGCTTGGCGCACGTGAACGCCGGATCCCGCCGTTGGGCCGCCTCCCAGATCTTCTCCCCGGCGACGAGCCGGTTCGACTGCCGCCAGAGCCAGACCTCCGCCAGGTCGCGGAAGTACCAGCCGTTGGCGACGATGCCGTGGTCCTTCGGGAGGAGCCCGGTGGCGAGGGTGGCCTGGACGGAGCAGGTGACCGCGGGAAGGATCGTCCGGAGGGGGCGCGAGCCGCCGTCGCGCGCGAGCGCGGCGAGGCTCGGGGTCGCCTCGCCGAGGAGCTCTCCGGTCAGGCCGACGACGAGGAGGACGACCGTGCGGTGCACGGCGTGCTATCGGCGCGCGTCGATGAGAATGGCCGCGGCGCGGACGAGGTCAGGCGCCGGGCCGCCCCGGGCCGCCGGGGGCACCGCTGACCCGCGGGGCCTGACCGCGCAGGACCGAGTTCCCCTCGAACAGCTGGCTCTGGTCGATGGCAGGCTCGGCCTCGAGCGCCGCCGGGTCCAGCTGGCCGCTCTGCGCGAAGAAGGCCACGGGGTTGTCCCAGGCGACGCGCCGGATGTCAGCCTCCGCGATCCCGCTCTCGCGCATGAGGGCGACGGTCTTCGGCACCTTGAGGGGATCGCTCACGCCCCAGTCCGCCGCGCTGTTGATGAGGATGCGCTCCGTTCCGTAGCGCTTCACCAGCGCGACCATGCGGGGCTCGTCCATCTTCGTGAAGGGATAGATCGAGTGGCCGGCCCAGCAGTCCGTCGCGAGGACGAGCGGCAGCGTCTCCTCCGTGTTGTGGTCGATGAGGACGCGGCCCTCCGGAAACCCGACGTCCCGGACCAGGGCGAGGCTCCGCTCCGTGCCCCGCTTCTTGTCCCGGTGCGGCGTGTGGACCAGGACGGGCAGGTCGAAGCGGAGCGCCAGCTCGAGCTGCGCCGCGAAGTACTTCTCCTCCTCCGGCGTCTGGTCGTCGAAGCCGATCTCCCCGACCGCGACGACGCCGTCCTTGGCGAGGTAGCGGGGCAGGAGCTCGATCACGCCCGGCGCGACGCGCCGGTTGTTGGCCTCCTTCGGGTTCAGGGACAGGGTGCAGAAGTGGTGGACGCCGAACTGGCTGGCGCGGAAGCGCTCCCAGCCGAGCAGCCCGCTCCAGTAGTCCTCGAAGGTGCCGACGTGGGTGCGCGGCTGCCCGAGCCAGAACGAGGGCTCGACGATGGCGGCGATGCTGGCCTGGGCCATCGTCTCGTAGTCGAAGGTGGTCCGCGAGGTCATGTGGACGTGCGGATCGAAGAGCTTCATGACCGGCTCCCGTTCTCCCCCAGGAGGTAGGCAACGTCGTCCGGAACGCTCCGACCCGCCGCTCGCCGCTCGCTGGCGTAGTCGGCCGCCATCCGCCGGAGCTCCGGCGTGATGCGGCCGTCGAGCCCGAGGATACGCCCGACCGGGACCCCGATGAAGATCGCTTTCAGGACCATCTGGTTGAAGCTCGACTCGGGGAAGTGGCAGGCCGGGAATGGGTTCTCGCACGCGATCGCCTCGAACACGGGCTGGACGGACGTCCGGCAAGCCTCCACGCCCAGCGGGACGAAGCGGGCCGGGTCGGGCAGAAGCGCGAGCGTCCGGAGCACCGCCTGCCGCTCGCGGGTGTCGCCCTGGAGGAAGCACTCCTCCACCAGGGTCTCGAGCTCGCCGGGCGACAGCCCGGACGCCGCGTGGAGCAGGAGCGCGGCGCGGGTCAGCCCGTCGAGGCCCCAGGGCCCGATGGGCCAGATCACGCCCGCGGCCCCGAGCCGGGCCAGCGCCGCCGGCGCGGCCTCGGGCGCGGCGCGGCCCGCCTGGCGCGCCGCGAGCGCGAACGCCGTCGCGAAGGCGCTGCGGTCCAGGGGAGGGCGTGTCGCAGCGACGGCGCTCGTCAGCCAGTCCCGGACGGGCGCGCTCACCTGCGCGCGGACGATGGCGAGGAAGTCGTCCGCCGTCTCGCGCGGGGAGGCCACCCGGGACGGTGATTGCGGGCTCGATCGGGTTTCCTCGGGGTTGGTCACGGCAACGAGCGGGGCCGCCGCGTGATCGAGTATACATCAACGGCCCGCGCGGCCGGGGGACGGCGCGGGCCAGCCGCGCCGTCCCCCGGTCAGGGCCCGGGCGGGGTGGGCGGTGGCAGGATGACGACGATCTCGCTCAGGACCCGGGTGACGCCCTCGAGGCCGCCCACGACCTCCTCGGCGACGCGGCGCTGGTCGTCCCGCGCCACGCGTCCGCTCAAGGAGACCTGACCGTCCCGGCAGCTGAAGAACAGCCCGAGCTCCCGTGTCCGCGGGTGCGCGAGCAGCGCCGCGTGCACGCGGGCGGACATGCAGCGGTCGCGCACCTCGGCCAGCGAGGCCGACGTGGCCTGGAAGCGCTCGGCGGCCAGCGACGCGCGGATCGTCGCCACCGCCGCGGGCACGTCGACGCGCCCCGTGTTGAGCACGAGGTCATACTGGAGCGGATCGTCCAGGGCCACGTCGTAGAGGTGGCGGATCCGGGCTGCCCAGTCCCGGTCGCTCTTCGCCACGACCTCCTCGGCGTCGGGCACGAGCCCGCGCTCGGCCTCCAGCCGTCGGGCGCGCACGTGGAGGGGCGCGGTCACCCGCACGCGCAAGGCGTGGCGGACGCGCTGGAGCACGAAGGTCGACCCGCGGCCGACGAGGACGACGTTGTCCCGGGCCGCGAGCTCCCAGATCACCGCCTCGACGGCCGCCAGGTAGTCCCGGCGCGTCTCGATGAGGCGCTCGCGGAGGCTGGGCCGGCTCTCGAGGAGGCGCTCGAGGTCGGCCACCCCCTGACCGAGCCGCTCCGCGGCCTTCAGGATGATCTCGCGATCGGCGAAGGTGTAGGTGAGCTCCTCGGCGAGGGCCCGGCCGATCGCCTCGCCGGCGCTTCCGAGGGCGGACGAGATCGTGACGATGCTCACGGACGCCTCGCGGTCCGCCGGGAATGCCGCGCCACGCGTGGCGGGGCCGGGCGCGCCGGAGAGCGGGCGCCGCCTCGGCGGACGGCAATGGGAAGGCTCGGCGTCGCGTCGAAACGCATGGTCGTCCCGGGGAAGCCGTGCGTCTGAGCCGTGGCGGCAGAGTAGGCCCGGCCGGGAGGCCTGTCAAGACGCGGTGCCGCCGACGCGGTGCCCGCCGCCCCTGCGGCGTCCAGCCGGGTCCCCACGGACCATCGTACGATGGGGTCCGTGCCCGTCGGCATGATCCCGGATGATGAGCCGGCCCGCGTCCTGTCCGGAGTGCCGCTGTTCGCCGGGCTCGACCGGGTGACCCTCGCGAAGCTGGCGGCGCACCTCGAGCGAGTGCGGTTCGAGCCGGGTGAGATCGTCTATCGCGAGGGCGATCCCGGGGACGCCTTCTACGTGGTGCTGCACGGGACGTTCAGCGACTACGTCGGGTCCCCGGATGCCGGCGTCGACCGGCGGCTCTCGACCCGAGGTCCCGGAGCGACGTTCGGCGACATCGCCCTCCTCTCGAACCGGCCGCGCTCGACGACGGTACGGGCCGAGACGGCCGCGGAAGCGCTCAGGCTCGAGCGGGGTCGGTTCCTCCGCCTGGTGACCCAGGAGCCAGCGGTGGCGCTCGCCATCGCGGCCACGCTCAGCGAGCGTGTGTGGCTCGCCAACGTTCGCGGCGTCGGGACGGTCGACGTCCGGGGCCCGGGGACGGCCGGTCGGGCCGGACGTGGCTCGCCCGACGGGGCCGCGGAGGCGCCCCGTAGGGCGTCATCCCTCCGGCACCTGCTGGGCGGAGCGCTGGCCGTTCTGACCCTCGTCACGGCGTGGACGATTCCGCCGCCGGCGGGACTCGACCCGGCCGGCTGGCGGGCCATCGGAACACTCGCCGCCATGGTGCCGGCTCTCGCGCTCGAGGCGTTGCCGGAGGGAATCCTGGCGCTCCTGGCGATCGCCGCGTGGACGCTGGGCGGCGTCGCGCCCGCCCGGATGGGTCTCGCCGGCTTCGCCACGCCGAGCTGGATCCTCGTCGTGTCGGTGCTGGCCTTCGGCGGTGTTCTGGCCTCCACCGGCCTCTTGTACCGGCTCGCGCTCGCGATCGTTGGACTGGCCCGGGGCGGGTTTGCCGGCCAGGCCGCGGCGCTCGCGCTGGCGGGCGTCGCGCTCGGCCCGACCGTCCCGAATGCGACCGGCCGCGTCAGCTTCCTCGCTCCGGCCCTCGCCGAGCTGATCGAGGCGCTCGGCTACGCGCCCGGCTCGCGGCCCGCCGCCGGCCTGGCGCTGGCCGCGCTGGTGGGCTTCGGCCAGATGGGTGCCGTGTTCCTCACGAGCTCGACCACCGCGGTGCTCGCCCACGCTGTCCTGCCGGCGGAGGTGCGGGCGAGCGCGGGGTGGATCGGCTGGGCGCGGTGCGCCGCACCGGCGAACGCGCTGCTCCTCGCGGGAATGCTCGCCGCGATCACGTGGCTCTACCGGCCGCGTCCGGGCGAGAGGCCGCCCGCCGCGCCGCGCTCGAGCGTGCTCGCGATGCAGCGCGCCCTCCTCGGTCGCCCGTCCCGAGGCGAGCGCGTGTGCCTCGCGACGGTTGCCGGGCTCCTGCTGGGCCTCGCGACGCAGCCGCTCCACGGGATCGATCCGGCCTGGCTCGCCGTCGTCGCGCTCGCGGCGCTGGGCGCCGGCGGTCTGGTGACGGCGGACACGCTCCGTGGGGTGAACTGGAGCTTCGCGCTCTTCTTCGGCATGCTCGCGGGCCTGTCCGGCGTCCTGGCGCTCACCGGCGTCGACCGCTGGCTCGCGGGCCTCGTCGGCGCCCTGACGGGCGGGCTCACCGAGGCGCCCGTCACGCTCGTCGCCGGTCTCGCCGTGCTCGGGTTCCTCCTAAGCCTGATCCTCCGCTGGCAGGCGGCGGCCCCGATCCTCACGATCGCGGCGTCGCCCGTCGCCCAGGCTGCCGGGGTGTCCCCGCTGGTGGTGGCCGTGGTCGCCACGATCGCGTGCAACGGCTTCATCGTGCCGTACCAGAGCACGACGTATCTCGCCCTCTACCACGGGACGGGCGGGCGGCTGTTCGACCACCGGTTCGCCCGTCCGGCGGCCGTCGCGTACGGGGTGGCGAGCCTGCTCGCCCTCTGCGCCAGCGTCCCCGCCTGGCGCTGGATGGGGCTCCTCTAGCCCGACTTATTGGTGAACGCCATGTGCCGGACGGGTCCTGCCGCCGCGAACAGCCCCACCGTGCTCACTCGGACCGCGCGTGTGGTGGTTCGACACCGTGTCGACGGCCGCGGTGCGGCCGGCCTCGCGCGGCGGCTGAGTCGTCCTGCGCTCAGCGCGGTGGGGCGCCCCGTTCGCGGCGTCACCCGTCCAGGTCGGGCTAGGGCCGCAAGGCCCGCGCCGGCCGGTCCGTCACCGCGCGCGTCACGGCCACATCGCGTCGAAGACCGAGCCGGCGAGCGTTGGGTAGACATAGTGCATCCCCGCCAGATCGCCGCGCGTGAGGCCGGCCCGCATCGCCACGGCTGCCACGTGGATCAGGTCCTCGGCGCCGGGGCCGAGCATGTGGACACCCAAGATCCGGCCCGTCCGCTTGTCCAGGACCGCCTTGACCAGACCCTCGGTCTCCGCGCGCACTCCCGCGGCGCTCGAGTCGGCGAAGGGCGCCCGCCCCACCACGACGCGCGCGCCCTTCTGCAGGGCGGCCTCCTCGGTGAGGCCCACCTGAGCGAGCGCCGGGATCGTGAACGTGGCCGTCGGGAACACGCTGAAGTCGGCCGCCCGCCGGTTGCCCCGAAGCGCGTTGTCCGCGGCGAGCTGGCCCTCGTACCACGCCGCCGGCGTGTGCTGGTGGGTGCCGGTGACGTCTCCCGCGGCGTAGACGTGTGGCGCGCTGGTGGACTGGCGGAACCTGTTGACCCGCACCGCGCCGCGCTCGAGCGCCACGCGCGCCGCTTCGAGCCCGAGGCTCGCCGTGTCGGGTGACCGGCCGGTGGCGACGAGGACCACGTCCGCGCGGAATTGCCTGGAGCGGCCGCCGATCTCGGCCTCGACCGTCAGGCCGGGGCCGATCCGCCGGACGCGCGCGCCCGTACGGATCTCGAGCCCCGCATCCGGCGCCAGCGCGAGGAGTGCCTTCCGGACCTCGCCGTCGGCCGCCGGAAGCACGTGCTCTCCCGACTGGAGGACCGTGACACGCGATCCGGCGCGACCGAACGCGAAGCCGAGCTCCATGCCGATCGCCCCGCCGCCGATCACGACGAGCCGGCCGGGAAGCGTCGTCCGCTCGAGGAGCTGATCGCTCGTCAGCCCGCGCTCGATGCCCTCGATCGGCGGCCGGGCGGGGGCGGAGCCGGTGGCGAGGATGATGCGCTTGGCCCTCACGCGGCGCTTCCCCACGACGATCTCGTGCGGCCCGACGAAGCGGGCACGGCCGCGCAGCACCGTGATGCCCTCGTGCGTGAGCGCCGCCGCCTTGCCCTTCGACCAGTTGGCGACGAGCCGGTTCTTCCGGGCGATGACCGCGTGCCAGGCGAGCCCGATGCCCTCGGAGCCGCGAATCCCGAGCTCTCCGGCCTTCCGGGCGCGCCAGGCGAGCTCGACGGTGCTGACCAGCACCTTCTTCGGGATTCAGCCGGTGCCGAGGCAGGTGCCGGCGAACCCGTCCTGCTCGACGAGCGCCGTGCGGGCGTGGAGCGCGATGCCGCGTCGCGCCGCGAACGTCCCCGCGGTGCCGGCGCCGATGACGAGGAGGTCATAGTTCATGACGGTTCTCCCGTGAAGAGCCGGCGGCCCGCGGTCGGCGGTCCGCCGGGCGGCGACCGTGTCGGTGTCCCGTAGCGGCTCGGGCCCCGGCTATCCCAGCGCCTCCCAGGCCGCGCGCTGGACGGCGCGCCAGGGCGTGGCCTCCCAGGCCGAGCCGCTGACGGCGGAGTGCGCGCGCCCCGCCGGGGAGAACGTGGCGCGCCAGCCCTCGTCGCCGAAGCGCGTCAGCTCGAGGTCGAAGCCCTGACGCGCCATGCCGGCCGCGACGAGACCGAGCCCCGTCCACCGGTCGAGCCAGCGCGCGCAGTCGGCGAGCGCCGGGGCGACGACGCCGGCCGCGGCGAGCCGGGCGGCGGCCAGCGCCGCGACGAGGAGCCGCCGTCGCCGGGCGAGGTCGAGGTCGATCGCGTCGTCCGACATTCGCTCGTCACCAGCCGATGCGCGGAGTGGCGGCGTCCACGACGAAGCGGCGCACCGACGCCCCGAAGTCGCGGTGGAGCCCCGTGGCGAGCTCATCGAGGACGGCCTCGGCCAGACCGGCGCCCGCTTCGGGCAGACTCTCGGAGACGAGGAACACAGAGCTGGTTTCCGGGTAGATGAGGCCATCGCGGGACTGGCGCCACATGAGCTGGCGGGTGAGGATCGTCGCCCCCGTCGCGTAGGCGACCTCGCCGGCGGGGACCGGGACCGGGCCGTCGCCGTCGAGCGCGGCGAAGGTGTCGCCGTCCCGGGTGAGCCGGACGGTGAGGGGACCGGGCACCCGGTCCAGGTCGAAGCCGCCGACGGGGACCGTGTGGCGCAGGGACACGCCGTTGTAGAAGTCGACCAGCGGATTGATGCGAAAGGGCGCGCCGCCCTTCATCGCGCGGCGGAGGAGCGCCTCGATCGAGGTGGGGAAGTGCCGCATCGAGACGCCGATCGCCTGGAAGCGCTGCCGCCACGCGAGGACGCGCGGATGGGACTGCGCGTTGCCGTACGGCGCGGCCGCGCTCGCCGCCGCGGCCCAGGCCTCCGCCCAGGCGCGCGTGACGGGCGGCCGCTCGGGCCGGTTGTCCACGCCCCGCGCCACGACGACGGCCAGCCGCATGCCCGGGATGCTCGCGAAGACGCTCGGCTCGACGGAGAACTCCATGGTCCGCTCCCGCTCGGGTGTCCGGTGCGAGCCCCAGGGTAGTCCGGCCGCGAGAGCGGGCGCAAGGCTCGCCTCAGGGTTTCGGGATCCGCAGTGTCTTGCTGATCATCAGCGAGCCGGAGAGCGCGAACACGAGGACGAGAGGGTGAAGGACGGCGCCCCCGATCGAGACCGAGCCGAGCGGGAGCGCGGCCCCGATCCGGCCGGCCCACGCGAGGCCCAGGAGGAGCAGGACGAGGATGACGCTGGTCGGGATGGGCGTTCCCTCGAAGTGGGTCACTTTGCCGGTCTCGGCCGACATGGCCTCGGCGGTGATGTTGTATCGCGCGAGACGGCTGATGCCGCAGGCGACGAAGTAGAGCAGGACCAGCTGATCGAGGAGGCCCGTCATGCCCACCGCGTAGGCCAGGCAGGCCGGGGCCACCCCGAAGCTGATGACGTCCGCCAGCGAGTCGAGCTCGCGTCCCAGCGGGGAGGCGGTGGCGCCACCTGGCGACCCGCCCGTCGGCAACGTCGCACACGAGCGCCAGGGCGATGAGTGCCCCGGCCGCCAGGACCTTCTCCGGCCTCCCGTCGCGCACGTGAGCCATCGAGAAGAAGATCGCGGCGGTGCCGCCGCAGCCGTTCGCCAGCGTGAAGAGGTCGGCCAGATGGAAGGAGCGGAGCATGGAGAAGTGCCGCCGGCGACCGCTCCGATCCGGGGCTTGCCCCACGTGGCCTCCCGATCCGCCCGATGCGCGGCTCGCTTCCACCCTAGCATTCTCCGGATCCCGCCGGATGGCGGGGGCGAGGCCAGCAGATGGCCCGGAGCCATGCGACCATGGGTGGAGCCCGCGACGATGCCTGGCCAGCCTGGAGGTCCGATGAGTGCTCGAACCGTCAGCGCGGCGCGCGCCGCGCTGCTGGTGGTCGGAGGACTCCTCGCGGCCTGCGCGTCCGTAGACGCGCCGGCGCCGCCGCCCGGCGGGTCCGCGCCGGCGCCGCTCCCGCCGCCGGTCGCGTCCTCGATCGCCGTCCCCTTCACCGGGCCGCTGGGCCTCGCCGAGCTGGAGCGCATCGCGAACGACCTGCTGCCGCGGGGGGGGCGTCCGGGAATGGGCAGGAGGGCGTGGCACGACATCGAGATGGCGCCGGGATCGCACGTGCGCCTGGCGTTCTGGCGCGACGACGTGGTGATCGCGGCGGACGGCGCGAGGCTCCGGACGACCGCGCGTCTCTACTTCATGCTCGCCCTTGACATCGGCGGCGTCTCCAACGTGATCGAGTGCGGAAGCCCGACGGCGCCGGGTGTGGCGACGCTGCCCCTCGTCACCACATTCGCCTGGCACCCGGAGTGGCGCCTGGTTCCCACCACCGTCGCCGGACCGCCCGAGGTGACGAGCCCGTGCTCCGGCTCGTCGCCGGGCGTGGACCCGACCGCATTCCTCACCGAGACCCTGCGCCGGTCGCTCGCGGCGCTGGCTACGCAGATCGACGCGCATCTCGCGCCGCGAACTGACTTCCGGGCCGCGGCCGCGCGCTACTGGGAGCGTCTCGCCGAGCCCATCCCGCTCGGCCAGGAGGCCGTGTTGCGGCTGAACCCTCGAGCGGCCGCGGCGGCCCCCGTAGTGTTCACGCGGGAGGCGGTCGCCACCGAGGTCTCGCTCGTCGCCTACCCGGAGGTCGTCCTGGCACGGGGGCCGTCGGCGCCGCCCCTGTCGGCGCCGCCCCTGCCGGCCCTCGGCGACGGCGCCGCGTTGGAGCGCTTCGTCGTGAACCTCCGGGTTATCGTGCCGTTCGCCGCCGCCACGGCCGCGCTCCGCGCGCGGGAGCCCCTGCCGCGCGCCGAGCGGGTCATGGAGCAGGACGTCCGGATCACCGATCTCCGCGTGTACGGCTCGAATCGAGAGGTGGCGCTGGCCGTGTCGCTCGACCAGCCGGTGAGGGGCACCGTGTACCTGACGGGCCGGCCCGCCTACCACGGCGGGCGGCTCGCCCTCGACGACTTCAACTTTCAGACCGAGAGCCGCCAGGCGCTACTCCGGGCGGCGAGCGGGCTCTTGCACGGGACGTTCCGGGATCGCCTCGGCGAGCGGCTCAGCCAGACCCTGGGGGAGCGATTCGCGGGGCAGCTGGGCGCGCTGCGACAGACGCTCGAGGCCCGGCTGAACCGCCCGGTCGTGGAGCGTCTCTCGCTCACGACGGTCATCGCGCGCTTCGAGCCCGCCGATGACCAGCAGCCCGCCGTGGTGGGGGACGACCTCGTGCTGCCCTTGCGCCTCGAGGGCACGACCCGCCTCGTCGCGCGCCCTTGACGGGAGCCGACCGGGTGACCGGGATGGGGCGCGCCCGGACGCCGGCCGGCGCCAACAACGACTGGTACCGCTTCTACGCCCCTCGCCGCCTCGCCGCCCTGACCGCGGAGCGGATCCTCGAAGACCGCGCGCGGGCCGAGCGAGACCTGGACGCCGTGCTGGCACGGACCGGCCTGTCATCGGCCGATCGCATTCTCGAGATCGGATGCGGCTGGGGGCGCCACAGCCTCGCCCTCGCGCGTCGCGGCTTCGGCCGCGTGGTCAGCGTGGACATCGCGCCCGAGCCGCTCGGCCTGGCCCGCGCCCTGGCGCGCGAGGCCGGGCTCGACTGCGACCTCCGCCAGCAGGACTTCAGCCTGGTGGACGACGGCCCCTACGCCGCCGTCCTGTCGCTCTACGACCGGAGCGTCTGCGGATTCCCGAGCGAGAGCGAGGACGCGCGGAGCCTGCGGCACCTCGCCGGTCTGCTCGAGCCCGGCGGGTGGCTGGTGTTCGGGATCGACGACTGGCCGCGCGATCTGCCGGAGGCCTCGGAGCGCCGGCGCGAGACCGCCGAGGGACTCGAGCGGATTGAGGTCGTTCCCGAGCCGGCCGCCCGGACATGCACCCACCGGGTCACGCTGGCCGGGCCCGACGGCCGGGAGGAGACCCATGCGCTCACGCGGCGGCACTACTCGCTGCCGGAGCTGCGGCAGCTCCTGACCGATACTGGATTCGCCCCGCTTGCCGCGCTCCACCGCCTGGCCGCGGAGCGCCTCTACGCCGAGGGGGGCGAGGGGCTGTTCGTCTACGCGCGGCGCGCCTGAGGGCTCGGTCGCCCGGACCCGAGCCCCCGTGCGCGGTCAGTCGCCGCTTGGCTCCTCGCGGATGAAGTGGCCCGTGCGGAGATCCTGAAGCGTCTCCTCGATCTCGGCGCGCGTGTTCATCACAAACGGCCCGTAGCGCGCGATAGGCTCGCCGAGAGGTCGGGCCGCCGCGAGCAGGAAGCGGCCTCCGCCGGGTCCGGCCGCCGCCTCCACGAGGTCGCCGTCACCGAAGATGACCAGGGTGGGACCGCGGACGAGCTTCCGCTCCGGCCCGAAGTGGACGTCGCCGTGGTCGAGGTACGCAAACACGGTGTGGCCCGGCGCGACGCCCTCGCGGAAGCTGGTGCCGGGCGGGAGCGTGACGTCCACGAACTTCGGGGCGACGGCCAGGCCCTCGATCGGCCCCCGGAGCCTCCCGCCCTCCGCCTCGCCGGCGATCACCCGGACCCGCGCGCCCCCCGCCGCCTCGACCTCGGGCAGCTGACCGCCCGCCAGATCACGATACTTCGGCCGCGTCATCTTCTCGCGCGCGGGCAGGTTCAGCCAGAGCTGGAGCCCGGCGATGCCCTCGGGGCGCACCTCGGGCATCTCCTCGTGGAGGATGCCGCTGCCCGACGTCATCCACTGGATGTCGCCCGCGCCGATGCTGCCCCTGTGGCCGAGGGAGTCGCGGTGCCGGACCTCGCCCTTCCGCACGATCGTCACCGTCTCGATCCCGCGGTGCGGGTGATACGGGAAGCCGGCCCGGTAGTCGGCCGGCTCGGCCGACTCGAAGTGGTCGAGGAGCAGGAACGGGTCGAGGTGATCGAGCCGCCGGGTTCCTATGCTGCGGCCGAGGTGCACGCCGGCGCCCTCGACGACGCGCTCGGGCGGTGTCACGATCTGAGTCACCTTCCTGGACTCGGACATGTCTTCAGACCTCCTGCCTCAACGATTCCTCACTCCGAGGACATTGTAGCGGGCTCGTCAAAGAGTGCGCGGGAAGGCGGCTCGACGGCCGGCCCAGCACCGGTGCTGTCGGGTCTCCGACGGTGCGACCGGAAGCGGGGGTGATTGGCGGACGGCGCCCCGAGGGGTAGTGTGCTGGGGGGTTGGCGGGGTCCTGACCGGGAACCACGAACCGCGGAGGTGGGCGATGCCGCTCTACATGTACCAGGCCGCGTACACGACCGAGTCGTGGAGCGCTCAGCTGAAGAATCCGCAGAACCGAGTCGAGACGGTGGGCCGGCAGGTCTGCGAGGCGGTGGGGGGCAAGCTCGTCGGCGGGTGGCTGTGCTTCGGCGAGTATGACCTCGTCATCATCGCGGACGTGCCGAACAACGAGGCCATGGCCGCCATCGCGCTGGGCGTGGGGGCGGGGGGCGCCATCAAGGCCAGCAAGACGACGGTCCTGATGACGGGAGCCGAGGGCGTCGGGGCCCTCAAGAAGGCGGACGCCGTCGTCAAGACGTATCACCCCGCCCGCTGAACCGTCGAGCGCCCTCCGGCCCGGGGTCAGGCCGGAGGGCGCCACGCCGCGCGGCGTCAGCCGTTGGAGCCGCCGGCCCGCAGGCGATCGAACAGCACCGCCACGATGATGAAGGTGCCGACGAACGTGCCCTGCCAGAAGGTGCTGATCCCGAGCAGGATCAGACTGTTGCGGATCACCTCGATCAGGGCGGCGCCGACCACCGCGCCGAAGGCGGTGCCCGCGCCCCCCGAGAGGTTCGCGCCGCCGATCACCGCCGCGGCGATGACGGTCAGCTCCATCCCTTGGCCGAGGCTCGTGGTGATGGTGCCGAGCCAACCGACCTCGAGGATGCCGGCGATGCCGGCGCACAGCGAGCAGGCCATGTAGACGCTGACCTTGACGAGCCGGACCGGCACGCCGGTGAGGTTCGCCGCCGCCTCGTTGCCGCCGATGGCGAAGACGTGCCGCCCCCACCGGGTCCACCGGAACGCGAAGCCGGCGATCAGCGCCATCAGGACGAGGAACACGACCGGGTTCGGCACCTGGATCGGCGCCCGGAACGGCACCGCCACGTCGATGAAGCCACCCCCGACCGCCAGCAGCTTCCCCTGGTCGGGACCGAACTCGTAGACCATCCGGTTGTTGGACAGCACCATCGCGAGGCTCCGGGCGATGGACAGCATGCCGAGCGTGACCACGAACGGCGGCATGCCGACGTAGGCGATCATCACGCCGTTGAACGCGCCGACCAGGAGCGCGGTCCCCAGCGCGAGCGGCACCGCCACCCAGAACGGGACGCCGACGTTCATCGACATGCCGATGACCATGCCGGAGAGGACCAGCACCGCCCCGACCGACAGGTCGATCCCGCCGGTGATGATCACCGCGGTCATCCCGAGGGCGATGATCGCGACGAACGCGAAGTTCCGGGTGACGTTGAACAGGTTCTGCTGGGTCGCGAACACGTCGCTGGCGAAGGACAGGAGGACGAAGGCGAGGGCCGCGGCGACCGACACCCAGAACGTCTGGCGACTGACGAGCCAGCCGACGAAGCTCTCGTGCGTGACCCGCCGGATCGATGCCTCGAGGCTCATGGCCACGTCAGGCGAGCTCGGGTGCCGCGGCTCGGTCATCAGGCGGACTCGATGGCGCCGGTGAT